>PLSH01000302.1:0-6363 GCA_003165095.1 Acidobacteriaceae bacterium | reverse complement strand
TGCCTGCGCCGTCCTGGCCCCGGATGCTGGACGCCGCGCCGGCGGCAACATCCGCATCTCCCGTTTCTCCAATTCTCGATTCCGCCACAGTTGCGCGGCCGGCAAGCGCAGCCCCGGTTCCGTACAGTGACCCGGATTTCAGGGATCTGAGATTTTCGAATTCGCAACTCGATGCCCAGGTTCAAAACGCACCGGCATCCGCACCCATTTTTGCGGCAACTCCCGCTTCGCGGGCCGGCACGCCCCCGGCGCGCATTACTCCATATCGCCTGCTGACCCTCGGCTGGCTGCTTTATCTCGCGGTCGGCGCGGCGCTGTTGCTCCGGCTGCTTTTCGGGCTTGCCTCGTCGATTCGCCTGTGGATGGAGGCCAAACCCGTGGAAGCTGCGCCGGAATTCGATCTTCCTGCCGCCATCCCGGTGCGCTCGAGCCGGCGCGTGGCCTCGCCGGTGAATATAGGCTCCGGCATCCTGCTGCCGGCGGATTATTCAAGCTGGGACCGGGAAAAGCTGCGCGTGGTTCTGGCCCACGAGGGTTCCCACGTNNCGATCAGCGACCGCGCCGGCCTGGAACAGGCCGCCAGCCGCTCCGCCTACGCCCAACTGCTGCTCGAATTCGCGGTCCTTCCGCGCCCAACCCTGACTGGAGTTGCCATGGCTCACTCGACCAATCTCTCCGAACGCATTGAACGCCTGCTCAACGATTCGAGCTTCCGCCAGGCCTTTGCCGGCAGCCGGCGCGCGCTGCTGGCGCTGGCGCTGGTTCCCGGCGCGCTTTTCGCCGCCACCACGCTGGTCCGCGTTGAAGCGGCGCAGTTGCCGCAACAAACAAACACACCGCCGGCAGGCGCACCTCAAGCAGGCGCACCACAGGCCGCGCAGGCTCCCGATCAGCCGTCTTATGCCGGCCAGTCGAATCCGGCGCCGATCGCCAGTCAGGATCAGGCTCCGCCCTCAGCCGCGCCGCAGCCGAATCCGGCCCCGGCGCCTGCGGGTCCGCCGTCCCAGGACATCGCTCCTTTACCGCCCCTTCCTCCGATAACTGTTCGGCTTCCCAATCCCGATGCAATTTCGGTGGTGGTTCCGATTCCGCCCATGCCGCAGGCGCCCGCCGATGCCGCTCCATCGGAGCCGCCCGTGCCCCCTATGCCGGGCGAGTTTGAATTCCACATGGATGCCGATCGCTACGAAGGCGGCGACGCCTACGCGATCGTCGGCGGCACGGGGAACAATGTCCGCTCCTCAGGCGACTGGGACGGCAAGCTCGACGCAGAGGTCGAGAAGGCGCGCCGCACGGCCCACGGAGACTTTCTTCTGTTCCGCCACGACGGCAAATCCTACATCGTCGACGACCCGGCCACCGTGGCCCAGGTCGAGGAGATGAACAAGCAGTTGCAGGAGCTCGGCGAGAAGATGCGCACCTTTGGCAAACAGGAGCGCGACCTCGGCCAGCAGGCGCGCGACGCGGGCCACATGGCGCGCGATGCCACTGCAAGCATTCCCAAGCCCGACCTGACCAAAGAGATGGCCAACCTGAACGCCGCTGTAGCCAGTCTTCAGGCCGCGCAGAAGACCGTCAGCCGCGAACAATTGGCCCAGGTTGAGCGCAGCATCGCCGAGATGCAGCGGCAACTGATCAGCGCGCAATTGAGGGTCGACGTGAATCTTGACCCTGCCATGATCAAACTCCGGGAAGAGCAGGGCAAATTTGGCTCGGAGATGGGGAAAATGGGCGCGGAGATGGGCCGCACAGCCAGGGAAAACGACCGGAAAACCCGGGGGATCATCGACCAGAGCCTGAAGGACGGCAAAGCCCGCCCGGTTCAGTAGAGATTAAACCCGCGCAACTGGTGCAGATGGAAGGGATCGGTGTCGCCGGTTTGCCCCGCCGTTCCATGACCCGCATTTCCATGGATTGAGCAGCGGCTGCGCGACTGCAACCCGGTGGCGTAGGAGCGCGTGACGTGCAGCCGGTCCATGATCACGTAGCGCACGCGCAGCCCGTCAATGGCCGCCGGCAGTTGCCCGGGAACCTGACGGCGGTCAACGTAGACGACCAGCGCCGCTTCCCGGGGATTGTCAAGGCTTTGGCCCACGCCGACGCCGAAGAATGCGGGATTCTGCTTCATCAATCCGCGCGCAACCTTCTGCTTGACGATCACCGCCTGGGTCAGCACCGCATTCGCGAGCGGCACGGCCGGCCCGGTTTCAAGCGGAGATTGCTGCGCCGAACCCAGCACAACGGCTTCGGGCGTGGTGGGGATCACGATCGTGCGCACGCCGGCCACGGTTTCAGGAGCGGTTACGTTCATGTTCTGGTCAACGTAGAGGATTACCGCGCCCTCGCCGATATGGTCGCTGCTCTTGCCTGTGCCCACGCCCAGAATGCCGGTGGAGGGATTGACCAGCGCGCGGGCCGGTTCCAGCGCCTGCTCGATGCGGCTGTTCTCGGAATCGCTCAGCGTGCGGGCCTGCGCCGCGCTGACCGTGGCGTTGCCATAGTCCAGGCAACTGACCGTGTGGTCCGCCGTGCCCACAAAGGTGTACGACGTTCCGTTGCCCACCTGAGAACTCAGTTCGCTCAGTACCTCTGCGACCGGATTGGCAATGCCCTCGCTAACGCCCGAGGAGTCCACGCCGCCGGCGAAGAACAATCCCACCGGCTCCGCATCGTTTGAATCCACCACCAGCGATCCCGAGTCGCCAGCGTCGCTGAACTCGTTGCCGGTGACGGCGATCTGGCCCGAGTAGGTTTTGGTGTAGTAGGGATTGGTTTCGGCGCAGTTGGTAAAGTAGGAAACCTCGACGCTCAGGTCGATGGCTGAAATGGCCGCGCAGGTCAGCCCGGTGGTGCGCCCGCTCTTGGCCACGCTCATATTGAGGGTTCCGGCCTTGCCCTTGCCACCGGTGGATGAGACGCCCGGAGGCGCCGCGGACAGCGAGCCGTTGGCCTGCTTTGCGCCCAGTTCCAGAATGTTGCCGCTGGTGCTGACGGCGCCCGAGTTGACCTGGGCGATGGCCGCGTCGACATTGGATGTGCTGGAATTGAGCTGCACAAAGCCGCTCAGCACGCCCACCGGCGTGGTGGCCGCGTCCATCTGTCCATAAGGCACGCAGTTATCGTCGATCAGCCCCGGCTGGACGATGGCTTCGCCCAGGCTGGCCTGATCGCTGCGCGCCAGCACGTGGTTGCAACTGAGCAGGTATTGCGTGCCGCTGGAGTTCTGGATCAGCGATCCCAGCGTGCCGCCGCAGCAATCGGTGACCTTGTCGCTGGAGTTGGCGTCGTAATCCTTGTTGTTGCCGCCGGAACTGCCCAGCGATATTGCCATGTTCAACTGCTGAGCCTGGTGCGTGGACGGATTGCTTTCCACTCCAGCCGTATTCAGCAGCACCACGGTTGCCGTCTTTGAGGACGAACCGCCCACGGTGGCCACCACATAAGTGGTTGCCGTGGAGGTTACCGCTGCCGGCGCAGTGTAGGTGACCGCGCAATAGGTGAACGCGTTGCTGCTGCGCACGCAGTTCGATCCGCCCAGCGAGCCCTGCCCACCGCTCGATCCCGTGGGCGAGGTGGCCAGCACGTAGTTAATGCCGTCCGTACCGCCGGACTCAGCCAGGTACCCGGTAATGGTCGCCGTTCCGCCTGCGCCCAGGGCCACGTTCTCCGGCGTCAGGGGCTGCAGGAAACCGGGCGTCACGGTGACTTGAGCGGACGCGGCCGTGCCCGAGGCCAACGTCGCCGTCACGGTTACCGTGACACTGTTGGCGGTGAGATAGCTGGGCGGCGAGTACTGCCCATTCGAAATCGATCCTGGGCCGGCCACAGCATCTCCGCCGCTCACCTTCCAGGTCACGCTGGCCGCGCCGCCGCCTGAGAGCGTGGCCGAGAACTGTTCCACGGCCGATCCGTACGAGTTGGTTCCATTGCATCCGGTACAGTTGGTGTCGATGGTTACGCTGCCGGGCGAGATGGATAAGTTGCCGCCGGACCCGCCGGCCGTTCCGCCTCCGCAACCGGCCAGCGCCAGCAACGGCGGAACCAGCGCCAGGGCCAGGGCGCGCAGCGAAGACCGCCCAGGAACGGCCAATCGCGGACGCCCGCTCGCGGCATCCGGGCAGCGCTTCCCTCTTTTCGTCGCTTGTAAACGCTCAATCAAAGTGCGTCCGGCGCCTTCCTGGGCATTTAAATTGATGTTCCTGCTCTGTTTGACGCGCTTTTCGGGGTTCCCGTAAGCGCCAGCGCTCCATGAGGCGTAAGAACTACCGGCGTTCACACGCCGCTCCATCATTTTAGACCCTTCCGGGGAAGCCTGGATCGTCTTGCGGGGGTTCCGATTGGGGGGGTGGCGCGGTTCGTTCCCGGCTTGGGACGGGAAAACCGGGGTGGGGCGGAGAACCTACGTTCAGTGCGGGGTCGGGCCCGGGGTCAGCAGGCGGCCCTATTGGCATTTCCGCTTCTTCCATGTGATTGTCGCGACGATATTGGCCGTATCAATCTCATCCGCTTTAGAAGTGGGCAGAATAGGGCCATAAATCTTAATTGAAATGTTTTCATATTCGTCGGACGACACCATGCTGTTGCCCATTAAGTCAATCATCCCCCGTTCTAATAGACTTTTCGGTCTCGGCCCCCTTTCGTTGGCTGGAGCGAGTTCCAGGGCAATCTGATCAATCTTCTCGCGCGAAAGGTCAGAATCCAAGTCAATCTCCTGGGGCAAGAAATGCCATCTCTCCAGCCCGATCTCGCAGACTTGCCCGTCCTCTGCGTACCGCGGCATCATCAGGATTCCCGGCCGGACCTCGTAGGCTTCGACCTTCTTATACTTTGAAAACTGATCGCTTTGTTTGTTCGTGATGAGAAGCAGGAACATGGCGGAGAGCGCGAATCCAACTAATCTTGACATGCGATCCCTCCTAACGAAAACACATTGCCGGGAACATCAATCCTACGACAAAAACCAGCCCGAGTGAGCATTTGAGCCCCAGCCGACCCAGCGCGGCTATAAAAACATCAGCACCTGCAGGGCACCACCGCTTTGCCCGGAAGACGCCGCCGGTAACGCCCGCCGATGAATCCGAAACGAGGGCGCCACTTCAAAAAGGCTTGCCTTCCTCAACCCGCATCCGGCTACAATAACCCCTGAAGAATCCCGTTTTTCAAACGGCCGTGGCATTGCGCCACGCACCCCAAAATGCCGTAAAATAGCCGCACAGCGAAAAACTGTTCAGGAGGCGAGTCATCTCAACATCACTGCGATTGGGCGATCTGTTGATCCAGGGAAAAATGGTCACGGTAGACGACATCAACCGTGCGCTTGAGCACCAGGCTGCCAACGGCGGCAGGCTGGGCGATTGCCTGGTGGCTACCGGTTCCCTCACAAAGGAAAAACTCGAGGCATTTCTCCANNGTTGAAAGCCTCGAACTGATGGGGCTGATGATGAAGCTCATCTACGCGGAACGGCTGGAAACGATTCGCCAGTTTGCCGATGCTATCAAGCTGCCTTATCAACTGGTGCTCGACCTGGTGCAAATGGCGGTGGACCGCAAGCTGCTCATGACTCTCGGCGCGCGCGATGCGGGCGGCCTGTCTGACCTGAGCTACACGTTCACTGAAGAGGGCAAGCGCTGGACTCTGGATGCCCTCAGCCGGGTGGGCTACACCGGGCCCGCGCCGGTGACGCTTGACGACTTCACCTACCGGGTGAACCTGCAGAAGCTGACCAACGAACTGATCACCTTCGAGCGCATCCGCAAGGCAACCGCGGAACTGACCTTTGAGGACGCGCTGATTGAGCAGTGCGGGCCGGCGCTCAACTCGGGACGCGCGATGCTGCTCTACGGGCCGCCCGGAAACGGCAAAACCTCGGTGGCGCGATCCATGTCAAAGGTCTTCAACGACGTGATTTACGTGCCCTACTCCATCATCGTCGAGGGCCAGATTATCCGCGTCTTCGACCCCAGCATCCACTTCCCCATCGATCCGGCCGGCCTGGACGACGATAATCCGCTCTCGATTGTGCGCCGTGAGATCTTCGACGCCCGCTGGGTGGCCTGCAAGAGGCCGTTTGTGATCGCCGGCGGCGAACTTACGCTGGATATGCTGGACCTTCGCTACGACGCAAGCGGCCACTATTACGAAGCGCCGCTGCACGTCAAGGCGCTCAGCGGCTGCTTCATCATCGACGACTTCGGACGCCAATTGGTTTCGCCCACCAATCTGCTCAATCGCTGGATTGTCCCGCTCGAGAACCGCGTCGACTTTCTCAAGCTCCACACCGGCAAGACACTCACCATTCCCTTTGAGGAGCTGATTATCTTCTCCACCAACCTGGAGCCGGAAGACCTGATGGACCCCGCCTT
>PLSH01000192.1:12816-19515 GCA_003165095.1 Acidobacteriaceae bacterium | reverse complement strand
CCGCCGGAGGCTGGAAGACCGATGGTTCGGGTTCCTCCTGGCGGAAACCCACAAGCTCTTTCGTGTTTTTTCCAGATTGAGGATCGTCGAGCAGGCTGCGCACGAGGACGCCAGCCAATCCCGGAGCGACAGCCGACCAAGTTTCGGCAGTGCGCACCATCGGCTCATCGTTTCCGACTACGGCCGCCGGGATTGTGCTGGTGCTTCGGAGGCCGCGCGCTTCTATACCCTGAATCGTGTCAACCCCCAGGTCTTCGACCACGGGCACTTCGTGAGGGATTTTTACCCGTTCACCGAGGGTTATCGGGGCAGTCTGTGCCGCGGACGACGCGCAGGACGTGCCCGCCGTTCCAGGCGCCGGCATGCTGACAACAGTCGCCTTTTGGCCCGGCACACCCATCGCCTCCGCAAGTGCGCCCTGTGTCAGTGCGAGCGGAGTCAAAAACTCCTCGACCAGCATCTCGCCAACGCTGACGGGCTTCCGTTCAGTGCTCAGCATAACCACGGCTCACTGTTCAACTCGATTATCAAGGTTTTCATCGGCAACATCCAAACAAACCAGCCCTTGTGTTATACTTGTCATACGGCGAATACAAGGCAAGGAGACCCCATGCTGGCAGTCCGCATCCCCAACGAGATCGAATCCCGTCTCGCCAAACTGGCGGCCCTCACCGGGCGATCCAAAAGCTTTTACGTGCGCGAAGCCCTGCAAGCGCATTTGGACGAGATCGAGGACACCTACACTGCCCTCTATCGTCTGGAACACCCNNCGGGAACGAATTGCCGGCGCGGAGGATCCCAGAGTTTTCGGCAAACCGCTGCGGATGAAGCTCGCTGGTTTGTGGCGCTACAGGGTGGGCGATTACCGTCTGATTTGCCGCTTCGAAGAAAATCGTCTGGTTGTTCTGGTGCTCCAGGTCGGCCACCGCCGCGACGTTTACGAGGACTGAACCAAACTCCTCAGCACCCGCACATTCCGCTCCTCATCCCCCGGCTCATCCACCGGCGTTTCGGCAATAAAAGCGCAATGATCAAACCGGGAATCGTTCAGCAGCCGGCGGAACGGCTCAATCCCCATGGTTCCCTGCCCGATATGCTCATGCCGGTCCAGTTTCGAGCCGCGCTCGGCCTTGGCGTCGTTGCAGTGCCACACCCGCACGGCGTCGAACCCCACCGTCGCAGCGACCTTACCTATTGTCTCCGCGTAGCCCTCCGCGTTGATCAGGTCGTAACTCGCCACATGCGTGTGGCAGGTGTCCAGGCACACGCCCACCGGAGCACAGCTCTTCAGGCGTTGCACCAGCTCGGCTACCTGCTCAAAGCTGCCGCCCAGCGAGAACTCCGCGCCGGCCGTGTTCTCAATCAAAATGTGGAATCCGGTTCCCTGCCACGGCAGCCCATCGATCGCCCGCTTGATCGACTCCGCGGCCAGCTTCAGCCCCTCGTCCCGCGTCAGCCCCTTCCACGAGCCGGGATGCAGCACCAGGTATTCGGCGCCCAGGACCAGCGCCCGCTCGATCTCTCCGCGAAACGCGCTCACGCTCTTTTCGCGCACTTCCACCGTCTGGCTGCACACGTTCACCAGGTAGCTGGTGTGTATTACTAGCGGGCCGACATCGAGAGCGGCGCGAAGTGCGCGCATTCGCTCGGCCTGTTCCGGGTCCACCTTCGGCGCGCGCCACATGCGCGGGCTCGATGAGAAAATCTGAAATGTGTTGGCGCCGAACTCCCGCGCCCGCTCCACGGCGTTTGAAGCTCCGCCCGCCGTGCCCAGATGCACCCCGATCCTCTTTGCCATGCGACCAGTCTACAGGCCGGCAAGCCCGCCGCGGCAGCGCACATGCGCCGCCGGAATTCAGACGTACTTCGCGAAAAACTCAATCTGCCTGGCCCGGTATTCCCGCCGCTGAACCGGCGAAGACAGCACCGTCGAGGTCGATGTGGCTCCCAGGGCGGACAGCTTGTCAATCAGCGCTTCGAGATGCCGGACGGAGACCACGTCAGCCTCCATCACAAACGACTCTGCGCCCGTAATGCGATGGCAGCGGCTGATCTCCGAGAGCTCCTTGATCGCCGTCACCGCGCGGCTCACCTGCAGGTCCCCGCCGGGTATGGTCAGCCGCACCAGCACGTGAACCGGGACACCAAGTTTGGCCACGTCCACCGCGGCATGGTAGCCGGTGATCACGCCTGCCTCTTCGAGGCGGCGCACCCGCTCCGCCACAGCCGGCGTCGACAATCCAACCTTCCTGCCCAGCTCCGCAAACGGCTGGCGCGCGTTCTGTTGCAGGAATTCCAGTATCTTCCAGGCGATTGCATCGAGTTCGATATGGTTCGGAACTGTCCTATGCGCCATTTGCCACCAATCCTTAAGCCGCTTCCCTCATTAGCTTAACCTCGTTAGGCGCTATTGAGCCGTTTCCTTCGAATCGCTATTCTCTGTGCCGCTGCTCCGGCCTATCCTTTTCTCGTCGCCAATTGGTGGCCGGCGTTGCCATCCTTTCCCCTCCCCAAGGCATCTCCGGCATAGGAGGAATTGGCATGAGCGCTTCTCCGCGCGCAGCTACCGCGCAGCTCGCCGAACGTGCCGTCTGCGCACCTATGCCCGCCGAAACAGATTTCCTGCCGCTCAAAGGCACCGACCACGTCGAATTCTACGTGGGCAACGCGCGCCAGGCCGCCTACTTTTACCGCGCCGCCTTCGGCATGTCGCTGGTGGCCTATGCCGGGCCTGAAACCGGCCAGCGGGATCGCGCTTCCTACGTGGTGCAGCAGGGCAAAATCCGCTTCGTGCTTACCACCCCTCTGCGCAGCGGCGATCCCATCGCCGACCATGTGCACCTGCATGGAGATTCTGTCCGCGCCATCGCCCTGTGGGTTGACGACGCGCGCCGCGCCTGGGCTGAGACCACCCGCCGCGGCGCCGTCAGCATTGCCGAACCCAGCGTCCTGTCTGACGCCCATGGCTCCGCCGTCGTCGCCAGCATTCGCGCCTATGGCGACACCATTCACACCTTCGTCGAGCGCGGCAACTACTCCGGACCATTTCTGCCCGGATTTCGCGCCGTCCTGAGCGACCACGTCGCCCGCCCCACCGGCCTGCTCCACGTCGACCACATGGTCGGCAACGTCGGCTGGAACCAGATGAACGAGTGGGTCGGCTTCTACGCCAACGTCATGGGCTTCTCGCTCTATCAGCACTTCGACGAAAAAGACATCTCCACCGAGTATTCGGCGCTCATGTCCAAGGTCATGGCCAACGGCAACGGCTACGTCAAATTCCCCATCAACGAGCCGGCCGAAGGCAAAAAGAAGTCGCAGATCGAGGAATATCTTGACTTCAATCCCGGCCCCGGCGTGCAGCATATCGCCGTGGCCACCAACGACATCCTCTACACCGTAAACAAGCTGCGCGAGCAGGGCGTAGAGTTCCTGCGCGTTCCCCACTCTTACTACACCGAACTGCAGCAGCGCGTGGGAACAATCGACGAGCCCATCGGCGAACTGGAAGAGCTGGGCATCCTGGTGGACCGCGACGACCAGGGATACATGCTGCAAATCTTCACTCGCCCGGTTGAAGACCGCCCTACGCTGTTTTTTGAAATCATCCAGCGCAAGGGCAGCCGCAGCTTCGGCAAAGGCAATTTCAAGGCGCTCTTTGAAGCCATCGAACGCGAGCAGCAGGCGCGCGGCAATCTGTGACTCGTGGCAGCCTGTGATTGGAGAGCCGGGATGAACACCGCAGTTCTTTCAGCGTCCGCGCCTTACCTCATCCAGCAGGATTATTCCGCCTACACCGGGGAACAGCACGCCGTGTGGGCCGAGCTGGTCGGGCGCGTGCTCCCGGAGCTGGAAGCGCATGCCGCCCGCGCGTATCTTGATGGCTTTGAGATCATCGGCCTCAAACCGGACCGCCTGCCCAATCTGGCTTCAATCAGCGCCCGCCTGGCCCCCAGGACAGGCTGGAGCTCGACTCCGGTCAGCGGTTTTCTTCCCGCTCCTGCGTTTTTTGAAATGCTGGCCACGCGCAACTTCCCCACCACCACCTGGCTGCGCAGCCGGGAATCGCTTGAATACACGCCCGAGCCCGACATCTTTCACGATGTCTTCGGCCATGTGCCCATGCACGCTCACAAGGTCTTCGCCGATTTTCTTGAGCACTACGGCCGCGTCTGCGCATCCATCTCCGACAGCGAAGTGCTGGAAAAACTCGGCCGCCTATTCTGGTACACGGTCGAGTTCGGCGTGATCCGCCAGCAAAACGAAATCAAGGTTTACGGCAGCGGGCTCATCAGCTCCCACGGCGAATGCCGGAACGTGATCGAGGGCCATTGCGCCATTCATGATTTTTCTCTGGATGAAGTGCTGGCTACGCGGGTAAAAGTGGACGAGCTGCACAAACTGCTGTTTGCCGTAAGCAGTTTCGATCAGGTTTATGAGGCCATGCGCGAAGCCGAGCGGCGTGCCCTGCACGGGCGCTTGTGAGAGGTGAAATCGATGACTCTGAAGCTTTCCTATCAATCCGGATTCGGCAATGAATTTGCCACCGAAGCGGCGCCGGGCGCGTTGCCGATCGGCCAGAATGCGCCGCAATCGCACCCCCTCGGCCTCTATACGGAGCAATTCAGCGGCACTCCGTTTACCGCGCCCCGCGCTACCAACCGCCGCACCTGGACCTACCGCATCCGTCCGTCCGTCACCCACAAGCCCTATGAAGAAGTTCCCATGGGTCTCATCCGCAGCGGGCCGTTCCATGAGACGCCAACCACCCCTAATCAGCTTCGCTGGGATCCGCTGCCGCTGCCGGAAAAACTGACGGATTTCCTCGACGGGATCATCACCCTCGGCGGCAATGGCGACCCCGCCATGCAGACCGGCGTCGCCATTCACCTCTATTCGTGCAACACCTCCATGCACGACCGATTTTTCTCGAGCGCCGATGGAGAATTGCTCATCGTTCCGCAGTTGGGGACCATGCGTTTTCACACCGAGCTGGGCATTGTGGAAGCTGCGCCCGGCGAAATTTGCGTTGTCCCTCGCGGCGTAAAGTTCCGCGCTGAATTGCTCGAAGACCAGGCTCGCGGATACATCTGCGAAAACTACGGCCTGCCCTTCCGCCTGCCTGAGCTCGGACCGATCGGCGCCAATGGTTTGGCGAATCCGCGCGACTTTAAAAGCCCGGTAGCGGCATTTGAGGATCGCGAAGGCGACTTCCATCTCTTCACAAAATTTCTCGGCCGGCTCTGGTCCGCGCCCATCGATCACTCGCCCCTCGATGTGGTCGCATGGCATGGCAACTACGCGCCCTGCAAGTACGACATGGCGCTGTTCAACTGCATCAATACTGTTTCGTTCGACCATCCCGACCCATCGATTTACACCGTCCTGACCTCGCCGACGGCGATTCCCGGCACCGCCAACTGCGACTTTGCCATCTTCCCTCCGCGCTGGCTGGTTGCCGAGCACAGCTTCCGGCCGCCCTGGTTCCACCGCAATCTCAATAATGAATTCATGGGCCTGGTCTTCGGCGCATACGATGCCAAGGCCGAAGGATTTCTTCCCGGAGGAGCCAGCCTGCACAACTGCATGGCCGGTCACGGACCGGACGCCGAAACTTTTGAGCGCGCCAGCCATGCCGAGTTGAAACCCCAGTATCTCGACAACACCCTGGCCTTCATGTTCGAGACCCAGCTCGCCGTACGTCCCACTGCCTTCGCGATGAACACCAGGATTCTGCAGCACGAATACTACGAGTGCTGGCAGGGCCTCAAGAAGCGCTTCGCAACTGCCGATCTCGGCACGGAGACGTCCAGGCAATGAGCACAATCGGCATGGAGGCTCGCGGATGGGTTCGCGAGTGGACTCGGGAATGAAAATGAAAAGCTGGGTGGCCTCAGCCAACGACCCCGAATCCGATTTTCCCATCCAGAACCTGCCCTACGGCGTCTTTCGCCACCGGGAACAGGCGCACATCGGCATTGCAATCGGCGACCAGATCCTCGATCTACATGCCTGCGCGCAACAGGGCTTGCTCGCTGCGTTGCCTGAGGAGATCGCCAGCGCCTGCTGCGCCGATTTACTCAATCCGCTCATGTCGCTCGGGCCCGCCGCGTGGTCTCTGCTGCGCAGCCGGATTGCTGCGCTTCTTGACGCCGATGAGCCCGCCTGCCAAGCACGGGAACGCGTAGAGCCGCTCCTGGTTCCCATGCGCGATGCCGTCATGCAGCTCCCCGCGCGCATCGGCGACTACACCGATTTCTTCGCCTCGATTCATCACGCAACCCGGGTCGGCAAGCTCTTCCGTCCCGACAATCCCCTGCTGCCCAACTACAAATATGTTCCCATCGGCTATCACGGCCGCTGCTCGTCGATCGTGGTCAGCGGAGAGCAGATTCCGAGGCCGCGCGGGCAGACAAAATCTGCCTCGGGCGAGCCGCTCTTCGGGCCTTCGCGTTCTTTGGATTATGAACTGGAGGTCGGCATATTTGTCGGCCCCGGCAACCCTCTTGGGCAGAGCATTCCCATCGCCGAGGCTGAGCAGCACATCTTCGGCCTGTGCCTGGTCAATGATTGGTCGGCACGCGACATTCAGTCATGGGAATATCAGCCCCTCGGCCCCTTTTTGGCAAAGAATTTCGCCACCACCATCTCTCCCTGGATTGTTCCTCTTGCAGCATTGACTCCCTACCGTGTTCCCGC
>PLSH01000192.1:3204-12779 GCA_003165095.1 Acidobacteriaceae bacterium | reverse complement strand
TGCTCACGCACCACTCGAGCAACGGCTGCAACCTGCGCCCCGGCGATCTGCTCGCCACCGGCACCATCTCCGGCCCCGAGGAAGGATCGGAGGGTTGCCTGCTCGAGAAGCGCCAACACCCGGAACCCATCTGCCTGCCCAGCGGAGAACTACGAACCTTCCTTAAAGATGGCGACCAGGTCACGTTTCGCGCCTTTTGCCGCCGGGCCGGCTTGCCAAAAATCGGATTCGGCGAATGCACTGGAACCATCGCCGCAGCATTCCCGGAACTATAGAAGAATCATGGAAGCATTTTTCAGTTAGGATTGCGCTTGGGCCTCTGGATAAGTTTCCTGGCTTGCGGATTCCCGGTTCTGCGGTTGCGGTGAGCGGTGATATGTCGGACGATCTCCAACTCCATAATCAATTGCGGTCGACGCTCGATCCCCGCTCTCAGCGAGCGTCGGCCAACAGCGAGGCGCTATCGGCGCTGATGACGGCGATGCGGGCGGAAGAAGACACAATCCGCATGGGAGGCGGTGCCAAAGCCGCGGAAGCCCAGCGCGCCAAAGGCCGGCTCACCGTCAGGGAACGTCTCAATCTGCTGCTCGATCAAGGCGCGGAGTTCCTGGAACTGGGGCTTTGGGCCGCGCATGGAATGTATGCCGAGTACGGCGGCGCGGCTAGTGCCGGCGTGGTCACGGGCCTGGGTCGAGTGAGCGGACGCCTGTGCATGATCGTCGCCAACGATGCCACCGTGAAAGCCGGCGCATTCTTCCCCATGACCGCGAAAAAAGTGCTTCGCGCGCAGACCATCGCCATGGACAACCGCATCCCTACGCTCTACCTGGTGGACTCGTCTGGAGTCTTTCTTCCCCTTCAGGAGGATGTGTTTCCCGACACCGACGACTTTGGCCGCATCTTCCGCAACAACGCGGTGATGAGTTCGCTGGGCATTCCGCAGATCACGGCCATCATGGGCATGTGCGTGGCCGGCGGCGCGTATCTCCCGGTCATGACCGATACGGTGCTCATGACCGAGGGGTCGGGACTGTTCCTGGCCGGGCCGTCGCTGGTGCAGGCCGCCATCGGCCAGAAAACCAGCGCGGAAGAGTTGGGCGGCGCTGCCATGCACGCCGAGATTTCAGGCACAGTGGACTTCAAGGAACCCAACGACCACCTTTGCCTGGCGCGGTTGCGGTCGCTGGTTGAAAAAATGGGCGAACGCCACGACGCCGCGCCGCAGGCCAAGGTCTTCCGCCGCCGCCTGTTCGATCCGCTGCGCGATGCGCCGAAGTTTGCCGCCGAAGATGTCTACGGGCTGCTCAATCCCACGCCCGGAACCAGCAACGTTTACGACATGCGCGAAGTGATTGCGCGCATCGTTGACCGCAGCGAGTTCGACGAATACAAGGAGGAGTTTGGCCGCACCGTTCTCTGCGGGTACGCATGGATCGGCGGCCATGCGGTGGGCATTGTCGCCAACCAGAAAATCAATCAGAACCAGACCGTGGCCATGGGTCCCTCAGCCGGTACGAACCGCATTGAAGTCGGCGGCGTCATCTATACCGAAGGCGCGCAGAAGGCGGCCCGCTTCATCATGGACTGCAATCAGAACCTGGTGCCGCTCATCTTTCTCCATGACGTGAACGGGTTCATGGTCGGCAAGGATGCGGAGTGGTCGGGCATCATTCGCGCCGGCGCAAAAATGGTGTCGGCGGTGAGCACCAGCGTGGTTCCCAAGATCACCGTAATCGTGGGCGGCAGTTTCGGCGCCGGGCACTACGCCATGTGCGGCAAGGCTTACGATCCGCGTTTCCTGTTTGCGTGGCCCACCGCGCGTTATGCGGTGATGAGCGGCGCATCCGCCGCGGCCACGCTTGCCGAGGTGCGCGCCAAGCAAATGGAACGCGGCGGAGCCGTGCTTTCCGAAACGGAGAGAGCCGCTCTCCACGAGCAGATTCGGGCCGACTACGATGCCCAGGCCGATCCCCGCTACGGAGCGGCGCGGCTGTGGATTGACGCGATCATCGATCCCGCCAGGACTCGCGAAATTCTCATCGCGGCGCTCGAAGCCTGCGCCCTGAACCCCGAGGTGCCGCGCTTCAATCCCGGCGTCCTGCAGACCTGAGTTTTCCTGCGGCGGATGCGACATCTCCAGAGAAGCGCGGCATCTTAACTTGAAGCAACTGAAATGGGCATTCGAATTCCCCCGCGAAGGAGCCTGAAAATGAAGTTGGAACTGGAACCGTTGGACCGGTTGTACCCTTTCGTGCTCACCGAAGATCAGGAACATCTCCGGCGGGAGATTCGCGAGTTCGCGGCCCGGGAGATTGCGCCCAACGTGGCGGCCTGGGACGAAGCCAGCGAGTTTCCGGCTGAGGTGGTGAAAAAGCTGGGCAAGATGGGCCTTCTGGGCATCATCTTTCCGGCCGAATATGGCGGCGCAGGCCTGGGCTATGTGGATTATGTGCTGGCCATCGAAGAGCTCTCCGCGGTGGATGGTTCGGTAGGGCTCACCGTGGCTGCCCACAATTCGCTGGGAACGAATCATATCTTCCTCGCCGGCAGCGAAACGCAGCGGCGAAAATATATTCCGCTGCTGGCAGGCGGCGAATGGCTGGCTGCGTGGGCCATCACCGAACCCGGTTCCGGCTCGGACGCCGGCAACGCGCGAACCACCGCGGTGAAGAAAGGCGACCGCTATGTATTGAACGGAAACAAGACTTTCATTACCAACGGCCGCTATGCCGACGTCGCGGTGGTGATTGCCGTGACCGACAAGAGCAAGGGCACGCATGGATTGTCGGCCTTTGTCGTCGAAAAAGGGACCAGCGGATTCCGGCCCGGCAAAAAAGAAAACAAGCTGGGCTTGCGCGCCAGCGATACCAGCGAGCTGATTTTTGAAGACTGCGAAATTCCCGAGGAGAACCGGCTCGGTGTCGAGGGCGAGGGATTCATCGACGCGATGCGCGTTCTCGATGGCGGCAGAATCTCGATTGCCGCGCTGTCGCTGGGCATCGGCCGCGGAGCGCTCGACGCCGCGTTGAAGTATGTGAAGGAACGCCGCCAATTCGGAAAGGCGATCGCCGAATTCCAAGGCATTCAGTGGAAGCTCGCCGACATGGCAACGGAGCTGGATGCGGCGCGGCTGCTGACCCAGCGGGCCGCGGTGCTCAAGGATGCTCACCGCAAGACCACGCGCGAATCCTCAATGGCCAAGCTGTTCGCGAGTGAAGTGGCCGTGCGCATCTGCGATGAGGCGGTGCAGTTGTTCGGCGGTTACGGCTTCATCAAGGATTATCCGGTGGAGAAGTTTTATCGCGACGTCAAGCTGTGCACCATCGGCGAGGGCACCAGCGAGATTCAACGCATGGTCATTGCCAGGGAGATTCTCAAGGTCCACCCCTCGCGCGGATAGCTTGCCGCTACGGGCGTGCGCGCCTTCGGCGCATGGTGCGAGGGTCTGGTGAATGGGTGGCGCTCGCGATGATCACGGTTGAATTCGCAATGCGCGTGAAGATGGATGGCGATTGAAAGGCAGATGAGCGATACGGTAAAAATCATCGAGTGCCCCCGAGACGCCTGGCAAGGTTTGTCCGCGCAGATTCCGCCTGAGGCCAAGGCGGACTACCTTCGCCGCCTCATCGCCGCAGGGTTCACGCACATCGATGCGGTCAGCTTCGTTTCGCCCGCCGCGGTTCCGCAGATGGCAGATTCTGAACGCGTGCTTGAGCTGCTGACGCCTTCACCGCAAGTGGAGATCATTGGCATCGTACTCAATGAAAAAGGCGCGGAGCGCGCGATCAAAACTGAAGCCGTGCAAACGCTGGGGTTTCCCTATTCCATCTCTCCGGAATTTCTCCGCCGCAATCAAAACCAAACACCGGAGCAAGCGCTCAACGGTCTGCGGGCCGTTGCCGCGCTCGCCGGCCACGCGGGCTTGAATGTCGTAGCCTATCTCTCCATGGCCTTCGGGAATCCCTATGGAGATGCATGGAGCATCAACAAGGCCGCGGACGCATGCGGCTTGCTGATTGACTGCGGAGTGGGGCAGATATCGCTTGCGGATACAGTCGGCCTGGCCGCTCCCGATCGAATCGCGGAAACTGTGTCGGCAGTCTTCGCAGCGCATCGCAACATCGAAATTGGCGTTCATCTTCATGCCCGGCGCGGCCACGCAGCGCATCCCATTCGCGCGGCCTTTGATGCCGGTTGCCGGCGCTTCGACTCGGCGGTGGGCGGCCTTGGCGGCTGCCCGTTTGCGCAGGACGCATTGGTGGGAAACATCCCGACGGAGACACTGCTGGCAGTCCTGGCGGAACAGGGCGCAACTTTGCCGCCTCTGGGGAATATGGAAGAATTGATTCAGGCCAGCGCGGAGCTCGCCGGGAGCTTTGGAGTTCCAGCGCGCTAGCCGGCTCTAGCAAAACCGGATGGGGAGGGCACATTGGACTGGAAGACGATCGTGGTTTCCGATCATGGTCTCATACGGGAGATCGCGTTGAACCGCCCGGAGCGGCGCAATGCGATGACCCCTGAAATGCAGTTGGAGTTGATTTCCGCGCTCGCAGACGCCGCCGCCGGCGCCTGCCGTGTCCTCGTTTTGTCAGGAGAAGGCGAAGCGTTTTGTTCGGGCCTGGATTTGTCGACGCTCGAAGGCATGAAAAACCAGACGGCCATCGAACAACGCGCCGATGCGGAGCGAATCGCCCGGCTTTTCCTCGCGCTCTACGAGTTGCCCATTCCCACCATCGCGGCGGTGCATGGCGCGGCCATCGGGGGCGGTTGCGGGTTGGCCACCATTTGCGACTTCACCATTGCGACGCCGTCGGCAAAATTCGGATTCACGGAGGTGCGCATAGGCTTCGTGCCCGCGCTGGTCTCGGCCTTTCTGACCTTGCAGGTTGGAGACAAGCGCAGCCGCGATCTGCTGTTGACCGGCCGGCTCTTCGGCGCTGAAGAGGCCCAAAAGCTGGGGCTGGTCAATGAGATCGTGCCGCGGGGAGAGCTCGCGCAGCGAGTCGAGTCGCTCGGGGAAACTCTCATCGCCAACAGCCCGCAATCCCTGGCAGCCACCAAGCGGCTGCTGGCCGAGCAAGACAAGCCCTGGCTGGACGCCGCCGTTTTCAACGCCATCGAGGCCAACGCGCAGGCTCGGGAAACAGCGGATTTTCACGAAGGCATTGCGGCATTTCTCGAAAAGCGCAAACCCGTTTGGACAAAATGACGGTTGCGGCGCGGCTCTTACGCCGCCTGCTCAACCCCGCATAAATGCACCGTCAAGCCCAACTCGGCCAGCATCGCAGCCTTGGTGGACAGCGCCTGGTCAGCCAGCTCGGCCGTCGGCGCGTAGGCCACGTTCACATGATTGGCCCGGTGCCGCGCCATCATCTGATTCCGGCTCACCCCGTTCAGCACCGCGTGCACGATCGGCCACTGCACCGTGGTCTCGCGCCAGCGCCGCTCCGTTTCCTCCGCGGGCAGCGTTACCACGCTGCCTCGGCCAAGATCGGCATGTAGCTTGCCGCCTTCCACAAACACCCGGCTCCATACAATCTCGCCGGGCTTGCCGATTCCCTTCAGCGACCCTCCGCCCAGCGGAAAATACATGGCCGGCTGCCGCTGGCTTTTGGCGCCCGCATAGCCGTCGACAAAATGATTCGCCGGCGCTGCGCCTGAAATCTGCAGCAGCCACACAAACGCGTCCAGCCCGTCGCCCTTGTATTGCTCGCCCCAGCGCACGTCATGCAACGTCGTTGAAGGATCCAGCCCCAGCGCCTTCCAGCAGCGATTTGTCACCAGCGCATCCACGCCCGCGCACTCATCTACTTCGTTGAAGTGCGCCAGCGGTCCGCCGGCATAAAGCTCCTCGCGCGTTCCCTCCGCAAACACCGGCGGACGGTCGGCGTTGTTCAAGAGGCCCTCGGCCAGATCGGAGGCCGGCGTCATGTCCTTCAATCCCTGCTGATACTGGATACCCACTGCATCGCAGCCAAACTCCCCGGCAATCCGCACCGCCGCGATGTACATCCTGCACTGTTCCAGCACCTGATCGAGCGTCAGCTCCGTCGCCGGATCGGCGCCAAGTTCAAACTGCACGCCTCTTTTTGCCAGCCAATCGTAAACCGCCCGCGCCTCGGCGTCGCTCACCGTCCGCATCTTGGCCACCAGCGCCGACTGGCTCAGCCGCTCCTTGTAAACGCCGGCGGGATTCAACAGCTCGTCGTCGATGATGGCGTTGTACATCCCCATGCAGCCTTCGTCGAAGATGCCGATGATCGCCTTGCGGCGCTTCAGCTCGCGCGCCAGCCGCGCGCCCAGCTCCGCGCTCCCGGCATCCAGTTTGCTCTTGTCCAGCGCATGAACGTGATTCAGATCGTGCGTGATCGTGCCCTCGCGCAGCCATTGGTCGAGCGCATGCAAAAAGAAGTCGTCGCTGAAATCCTTGCTCCAGATCGACGAGAACTTCCTGCCCGCCTTCACCAGCGAGCCGTTCAGATTCAACAGCCCCACCAGCCCCGGCCATTGCCCCGACCAGTTGGCTACCGTGAGAATCGGCCCCTTGTGGCTGCGCAACCCCGGCAGCACGTGATGGCTGTACTGCCATGCCGCCGTGGCAAACACCAGCCTGGCTCGCGGATGTATCTTCATGAAAACATCCATCCCCCTGCGCTGCGACGAGATGAAGCCGTGCTTCTCCTCCTCGTTGTAGGCGTGGGCGCGCACCAGTTTGTAGCCCTTCTGCGCAAATGCCGCAGTCAGCTTCTCTTCCATCTCCCGCTGCGCCGGCCAGCACTCCTGGTTGGCCGATAGCCGCAGGTCGCCGCTGGTAATCAACAGCACTTCATCCGATTTGGGCTTCGCAATCCGTTTTTCGCGCACCGCCATCGCCATGCTCTCCTCGTAAACGCTTTTGTTTCCAATCAAGGACTATACACCCGCCGTTTCAAGACCGTTTCTCCGCCCGGCAATCCGCTGTGAATCGGAACTCAGGCCATGCAATTAGCATGGATATGAGCAGCCATCATCCCGGTCAGGTCACATTATGACGCGCAAGAAAGCCAAACTCCATATCGCCGTCCGCAAGACAGCATCCGCCAACAGCCCGGCCGAGGCCGCCGCGAGTGCCACGTTCACTCCACCCACCATCTCCGGCCGCTGGCTGCTGGCCGCAATTGCCGGAGTCATCCCGGCCGCTGCGCTCTGCGTTTGGTGTGCCTTGTGCCTGCTCTTCTGGCAAGGCAGTTGGCAATTGCTCTACCACCCCGCGGACCCCAACGCAAGCACCCCGGCCAGCGCAGGCCTGCCCTTCGTTCCCATTGGCTTTGCCACTACCGGCAGCGGCACACCCCGCCTCAGCGGCTGGTGGATTCCCGCCGCGGCCGGCGCACCCTTCAGCCGCTACACGGTTCTCTACCTGCACAGCCAGGACGGCAACCTTGGCAACACCGTTGACCAGCTTGCCCAGCTCCACGCCGCCGGCCCCAACGTATTCGCGTTCGACTATCGCGGCTACGGCCAGAGCCGCTTCGCCCATCCCAGCGAGGCAAACTGGCTTGAGGATGCCTCGTGGGCCCTCCAGTATCTCACCGCAACCCGCCACATCGATCCCGGCGCCATCGTGCTGGTGGGCAACAACCTGGGCGCGAACCTGGCGCTTGAATTCGCGGCGGCGCATCCCGAACTGGCTGGAATCGTCCTTGAGTTCCCTCTCGATGACCCGGCCGGCGCAATCTTCGCCGACTCGCGCGCGCGTCTCGTCCCGGCCCGCCTGCTGGTGCATGACCGCTACGACCTGGTTACTCCGGCCGTGGCCCTCCGCATTCCATCCCTGTGGTATTTGCCGTTTCCCCACGCGCAAGCCAAGGACAGTTTACCCAGGAATCCCGAGGCCTTTGAGAAGGTATCCGCGCCAAAGATGTACGTTTGGCTGCCCCCGTCCCAATCCACTACAAAAAATTTAGCCGATGAGATTTCCCGCTGGCTCAGCCAACTGCCCGCTCGTTGACCTGTTGGCCAGCCAACCCGCCGACTCCCTTAAAAAGGCCCCAACGCGCCGCCGCACAACTTGACCGCCTGCGCCACGGCTTTGCCCACCCGCTGGGCCTGCTTTTGATCGGTAAACGAGAACCCGCCGCCGTCGTTGTCATCGTCATTCCCAATGCGAATCAAGACCATATACATGGCCGGGACATATCTCTGGTAAAAGCCTTTCGTCTGGTCGGCAGGCGTCCCTTCCTTCGCAATCTGCTTCTTCAACAACTCGTCGTTCGACATCGTCCAGACGCCCTTGGCGTCGCGCAGGCTCAGCGAAACGTCATCATCGTTCACTACCGCGCCATGGATCGAACTCCACCAGTGATAACGGATCGTGCAGCTCGCGGGGTCGGCAACCACATTGCTGTTCTCTACCAAAACGTTGGATGTGCCCTTTTCGTCTGCATTCGATACCGAAACCACAAAGCTGAGTTTTCCCACCTTGTTCAGTTCTGTCTGGATCTGCTGCATGACGGCCGGCAGCGACTGCGCGGCGGCGGGCTTGGGCGCAACGGGCTGGGCCGCAACGGGCTGTGGCGCGGCGGGCGCCGGAGCAGTGCTCTGCTGCCCCCAGGCCGCGGTTGTGATTGCAATCAAAAAAATGGACGCAAGCCAGCTCTTCACTTTCATGGTCTTGTCCTTTCAGCTTTCCTTGAATTCCGCAATGGCGGAAGAAGGGGATGGAGTCCGGCTTCTGCTCCGTCTGCGTTTTTCAGGCGAGTCGATTGTAATCCCTCTATAAACTTTTTCGATTCCCGTTCGCCCGTTTATCGCACCATGTCCCGGTGCAGCGCCTTTACCCGGTAGCCGGCCTTTTTCAGCCGCTTGCCGATCTCCTCGGCCATCATCACGCTGCGGTGCTGGCCGCCGGTACAGCCAAACGCTACGGTCAGGTAGCTCTTGCCTTCCTCAACATAGTGCGGCAGCAGATAGAGCATCAGCTTCGTCACCCGGTCGAGAAACTCCGCGGTCTGAGGAAATCCGCGCACATACGCGGCCACCCGGGGGTCGAGGCCGGTCTTCCCGCGAAACTCCGGAACAAAGTGCGGATTGGGCAAGAACCGCACATCGAAAACCATGTCCGCGTCCAGCGGCACGCCGTTTTTGAAGCCGAAGCTGAGACACGAAACCAGCAACTGCTTGCTCTCGTCCTGGTGACCAAACCGGGCCTGAATGTGCGCCCGCAGCTCGTGCACATTGAAGTTCGAGGTGTCGATCAGCGCGTCCGCCACGTTGCGGATCGGATCGAGCAGTTGGCGCTCTTCAACGATCGAGCGCGACACCGTCTCGGAGCGTCCCAGCGGGTGCGGGCGCCGCGTCTCGGAGTAGCGCCGCACCAGCACCGCATCCTGCGAGTCAAGAAATACCACCCGCGTCGGCAGCCGCTTCTTTACTTCCTTGAGTATCTCCGGCAGGCGGTCCAGCGTGGGGCCCTCGCGCACGTCCACCACGATCGCGGCCTTCTCAACCTCGGTAGACTTGCTCACCAGCTCCGCAAAATCCGGCATCAGTTCCAGCGGCAGGTTGTCAACGCAGTGAAATCCAAGGTCCTCAAA
>PLSH01000192.1:1289-3173 GCA_003165095.1 Acidobacteriaceae bacterium | reverse complement strand
CCTGGCCCAGCTGCTCTGTTTCAATTCCCCGCGCAGCCTGCATCTCCGGCGTGTACCGCGGGCTGACTGACCTCGCCCGCCTCGCGGAAGGTGAACACGTGGCCAACCTGCGCTCCATCCACCATCAGCGGCGCCATCTGCAGGCTCACGTCCACCAGCTCGCCGTATTTGTTCAAGCGCACCGTTTCCGCTGCCGCGCTGCCTTGTTCATCTACGTTTTTGGCCAGCGTCAGGTGCTCCACCAGGCGCGCCTCCGGCACAATCAGCTCGCGCAGGCTGCCGCCGCCCGCTTCCTCCGCCGTGTAGCCGAACATCCGCGTAAATGCCGGGTTGGTATACAGCACATGATTGCCGTGCTCGATCGCCACCGCCTCGGGAATGCTGGCCAGCACGTCTTCAGTGAGCCGTGTCCTGGGGGCGCGCTCGCGTCCTCCCAGGTGGGCCACAATCACCGCCTCGCGCCGCTCCGCGTTCAATACGCTGTAGGTGCCCTCCACCGGCAGCAGCCGCCCGCTCCTGGCCGGCATGGTGGCATGAAACGGACTGCCCCGCCGCGAGCCCTTCAACAGCGTCTGCGGCTCAGCCGTGCCCGGAAACAGCCCCCACAATACTTCTTCCACCGGGCGCTCAAGCCACTCTTCTTCGCCCATGCCCAGCATGTGCCGCGCCTCGGCATTGGCAAATACAATCCTGCCCGCATGTTCCAGAAACACCAGTACGGGCAGCGCGTCGAGAATCTCCCGCTGTTCGCCGCCCTCCGCGTTTTCCCTGAGATTCAATCCCATCTCCTCCCAGCGATCCTGATCCATTTCTTCTCCCGCCGGCCATGCATCGGGCTCAATCGCGGGCTTCAAAAGTGTCGATGCCATGTCGAAAATCATACGGTCGAGCCGGTGCGCATTCCATCCCCTAAACCGGGCACTTGAGATAACCAAAGTCTGCTCGCCGGTGCATCTTTTCGAGCAACGTTGGCTCACCCAAAAAAATCCCGCAATCCGCCTGTACGCGCGATTTCCCGGCTCTTAACGGCATTAATTCAATTGGATTCAAGGGATTGTCCTGGATCTATCTGGATGAATTTAACTTACGCACCGAAAATGCTCCGGCCAGCGACAATCTCAGCCGCAAAGCATCTCCACCTATGTCGAATAAAAAGGGTGGGCGCGACCTTACCCCGGCGCTGCCCACCCCATCGTTAATAACCGGCCCTACGGAATCTCCACCAACTCCATCTGCCCGTCGCGCCGCCGATGAAGCACATACAGATCTCCCGCCGCGTTGCGGAAGATCAGCAGGTCGCGGTCGCGGAACTCGGTGTCTTTCACGGCCTCTTCAATGGTCATAGGCTTGAGCGAAATGGCTTCGCCGCTCTTCAAAATGTGCGGTTCCACTATCGCTGCCTTGGCCGGAAACGAGTGTACGGCGATGGACGCGCGCGCCTTGCCGCCCGCGCGCCCCGGCCTGATCTCGCCCGGCTCGCCAGTTGACGGCGAAACCCGCGCCTTGGGCCGCGTTACCGGAGGAGCCGTCATGATCTTTTCTTCCTTGGGCAACCGCTTGCTGCCGATCCGCCGGTCCCGGTAGCGCCGCGCCTGGTTCTCGGCATGATTGATCGCCTCCCGCAGCGCCGCGTCCAGTGTGTCCGCCTTGCCCGTGGCCGCGATCTTCTGCGCCCGCCCCTGAACCGTCAGTTCCACAATCTGCACATGCCGCTGCGCGCTGAATGTGATGCTGGCGTGCGCGCCCTTGCCCAGAATGCGCCCGATCGGTTCCATCCCCTCCTCGGCCTGCGTCCGCAACGCCTTGGAGATCTTCACTTGCCTCGCGGTGAACTCCACTTCCATGGTCAGCCTCCGCTGTTGGTCTCTCCACAATCCCAGAGTC
>PLSH01000192.1:0-1192 GCA_003165095.1 Acidobacteriaceae bacterium | reverse complement strand
GTGAACCCCGCTCCCACCGCGGCCAGCAGCACCAGGTCGCCCTTGTTCAGCTTGCCTTCTTCCACGGCCGTCTCCATGGCCAGCGGAATCGTTCCTGCCGACGTGTTCCCATATTTTTCGATATTGATAATCACCCGCGACGGGTCCATCCCCAGCCGATCCGCCGTGGCCGTAATAATCCGCTTGTTGGCCTGGTGGGGAATAAAGCAGCCCAGGTCCGCGCCCGTCACGCCGTTGCGCTCCAGCAGCTTGCCCGTGGCCTCGGCCATCTTACGCACCGCAAACTTGTACACCGCCGGCCCGTCCTGGTGGATGTAGTGCATCTTCTTGTCCACCGTCTCGTGGGTTGAAGGATTCAGGCTTCCGCCGGCCGGCAGATTCAGGCTCACGCCGCCCGAACCGTCAATCTCATTGATCGCATCGATGAACCCGATCTCGCCCTCTTCGGCCGGCTCCAGCAGCACCGCGCCGCCGCCGTCGCCAAACAGTATGCAGGTCGCCCGGTCGGTGTAATCGGTCATGCGCGTATTGGCGTCAGCGCCGCACACCAGAACCTTTGAGTATGTGCCGCTCTCCACCATCTTCACGCCCGCCTGCAGCGCGTACACAAATCCCGAGCAGCCGCCCGAAACGTCGAACCCCCACGCGCCTTTGGCTCCAATCTTGTCCTGCACCAGGCAGGCCGTCGAGGGAAACATCATGTCCGGCGTCACCGTGCCCACGATGATCACCTCGACCTCGGTCGGCTCAATGCCCCGTGTCGCCAGACATTTTTTCGCCGCCGCGGTGCAGATGTCGCTCACCCCCTGCCCCTTGGCCAGCACGTGCCGCTCGCGAATCCCCGTGCGCGTGAAAATCCACTCGTCGGAGGTATCGACAATCTTTTCCAGGTCTTTGTTGGTCAGCACATCGGGAGGAACGTAGGTTCCAAGCGCCGTAATCTTGGCGCGCCGGCCCACTACGGGACGAACGATAAGGCTCAATGCATTCTCCTTGCGCAGGGCTGGCCAGCCGGTCCCTGTTCACTGATCACTGACCACTGACCACTGACCACTGACCACTGAAAAAAGTACCGGGTGACCTACTGCACACGTACTAGCCCGTTACCGTTGCTTCCTTCCGGACATGGCGGGGTTGGAGGGATTACGTCGCGTAGGACCCGGCACTGGTTGATTTTAACACTCGCGAGCGA
>PLSH01000227.1:21701-24175 GCA_003165095.1 Acidobacteriaceae bacterium | reverse complement strand
GGGGATTGGCCGAGGAGCGGCACTTGATGGAGTCCGCCGGCGTCCTGGCTGACCAGGGGCGTTCCGTCGTCCATCCACATTCGGACGGCGACGGTAACGGGGCCGGAGCGGAGATTGGCCGGAAGGTCGAATGCGCGGGGTTGGGAGTTGATGAAAGTGACGCCGTTCTTGTGGAAGCGGCCGAACTCACCCAGGTATTGGCCGTTGGCGAAGACCTGGTAAGCATCGTCGACGGATTCGGGCATGAGGATGGACAGCGTGGGCGGTTCGCCGCCGCTGGGGGCAACGTTCTCGACGTTGACGCGGAGGCGGTACCATGCGAAGCGAGTGAGTTTGGGGTAGCCCTGGGCGGTCCAGCCGGGGATATAGCTACTGACGCCGCTGACGGGGTCGTAGGAACCGGCTGGCGAAGTGAGGTCCTGGGTGGGCCACTGGGAGTCGTCGAGGTCCGGTTGCGCCCACAGCATCGGAGACAGGTCTTCCGGTTGAGCGCCGGCGTAGAGCGGCGAATCGCCGGGATGGAAGCGCCATTGGCCCGCGAGTGGAACGGCGGCACTGCCAATGCGTAGCTGCAGGGCGGGGGTTGGCCCGGTGGAAGAGGGCTGCGCCGAGGCGCTCGATAGAATGACGAATCCGAAAAGCGCGATGACAGAGAAGATGAGCGCCCGAGCCTGATTGAAGCGGCAAAACTTGCCTTGCATGCGTTTCTCCCACGGCAAAAACGGATTGATTGTGAAGACGGATAAGAATACTACCGCGCGGGAGTGGAGGATAGCTTAAAGGTGTCAGTTCTGTGAGAGATGTGGCGCAGTTCACACTCGGGAATTGAGACACGGCGGTCCTGGAGCATGCGAAGTGTTGAGATGATTGAGAGCGCGAGGAGCGACACCCTGAGTTTGACAGTTCGCCAAATCAGTTCAGCGAGCCTCGTGCTGGATTCGTGGCGTTCGGGCATCGTTGTCGGATCGCGGGTAAGGCCGGCGCGCTCGCGATGTCAACGGGTCATACGGTCCAGCGCGCCTGCAGGGGTCCACGTTGCCCCGTGTTATTTGCGCGGATCTCAAGAAAAAGGGACAACCGCAGGCTCTTCGACTCGCTGCGCTCGCTCAGAATGACTGCCATGTTTTTAGCGATCAAGAGGCCAGTGCTCCTTTCTGCTTGGTAGTTGTGATTGCATGGCGTGATTGCTCAGGATTTGTGCTTCGAAATTGGCTGGTTTGCAACGAGAAATACGCTAATCTAGGTCAATGACAGTTGAGGCAAAGAGCGTGGAAAGAGGGGGTTTGGCCGGGCGCGCGGCTGCGGCGGGAGGCGGAGGGAGGCCGTCGCTGCGGATTCGCGGGCTGCGCAAGGCTTTTGTGGATGTGCAAGCGGTGGATGGACTGGATCTCGAAGTGGCGCGGGGGGAGTGTTTCGGGCTGCTGGGGCCGAATGGCGCGGGGAAGACGACGACCATCGAGATCTGCGAGGGACTTACGGAGCCGGACGAGGGCGAGGTTGAGCTGCTGGGGTTGAACTGGAAGACGGGAGCGAAGGAGTTGCGGCAGCGGATCGGGATTCAGCTCCAGGAGACGCAGTTTCCTGAAAAGCTGACGGTGGAAGAGGCTCTGCGGCTGTTCCGGAGCTTTTACCGGCGCGGGATACCGGTGGAGGAGTCGATCAAGACGGCGCAGCTTGAGGAGAAGCGGCGGTCGCGGATCGGCGGACTTTCAGGAGGCCAAAAGCAGCGGCTGGCGATGGCCACGGCGCTGGTGGGCGATCCCGAGTTGCTGTTTCTGGATGAGCCGACGACGGGGCTCGATCCGCAGGCGCGGCGGCATTTGTGGGACTTGGTGGACGAGCTGAAGCAGGCTGGGCGCACGATTATTTTGACTACGCATTACATGGACGAGGCGGAGCGGCTGTGCGACCGGGTGGCGATTATGGATCACGGCAAGGTGATCGCGCTGGGTACGCCGCAGCAGTTGATCGCGAGCATTGGCGGGGAGGACATTGTGGAGTTTGCGGTAGGCGTTTCCCAGGTCCCGGATTCGGGACCTCCGCCCCATGGACAAAGACCTGTCCTTGGGGACCCCGGACCTGGGGCACCCAGAGCTTTGGTGGATCCGGCGGTGTTCACGGCGATACCGGGGGTGCGGTCGCACCGGGTGGACGCGGGGCTGCACCAGCTCTCGGTGAGCGAGCTGCATACTTCGGTGCCGCGCATCTTTGCGGCGCTGGACGCGCAGGGGCTGCATTTGAGCGAATTCCGCACGCACTCGGCCACGCTGGAAGACGTATTTGTGCGGCTGACGGGGAGGAATCTGCGCGATGAGTAAGCTGGAACTGAGCAGCCTTTATCAATTGACGATGGTGCGGTTCCGGTTGTTCCTGCGCGAACCGGAGGCGATTTTCTGGATTTTTATTTTTCCGATACTTCTCGCAATGGGATTGGGGATTGCGTTCCGGAACCGGCCGGCGGATGTGCTGCCGGT
>PLSH01000227.1:5609-21645 GCA_003165095.1 Acidobacteriaceae bacterium | reverse complement strand
GGGGCGGCACGAGGCGGTTCACGCTGAGAATGACCTGGTGCACGAGACCGGGTCGCGCTACATCGATTTCGTGGTTCCGGGACTGCTGGGGATGAACCTGATGGGTTCGGCGATGTGGGGGCTGGGTTTTTCGATTGTGGATGCGCGGCAGAAAAAACTGCTCAAAAGGCTGGTTGCTTCGCCGATGCCGAAGTGGCAATACCTTTCGGCGTTCCTGCTCTCCCGCATGGCGCTGCTGGTAATTGAGGTGGTGATATTCCTGGGCTTTGCGCGCATTGCGTTCGGTGTGCCGTTTCGCGGGCCGCTGGTTGAGCTTGGGATTCTGTGCCTGCTGACTTCGCTGGCGTTTTCAGGACTGGGGCTGCTGGTGGCCTCGCGGGCCAAGACCATGGAAGGGGTTTCAGGGCTGATGAACCTGGTGATGCTGCCCATGTGGGTGTTGTCGGGGGTATTCTTTTCGGCTTCGCGATTCCCGGCGGTGGTTCAGCCATTGGTGCGGGCGCTGCCGCTGACGGCGGCCATCGATGCGATGCGCGGGAACATGCTGCAGGGTTTGAACCTGGGGCAGGAGATGGCTCCAGTGGCGATTATGCTGGCATGGTTCGTCGTGCCGTTTGCGATTTCGCTGCGAATTTTCCGATGGAGATGAGGGCAGGGGGTTACGGTGAAGGTTCGCTGTGAGCGGGCGGGGCTATTCAGCGGCTATCGCGATTCTGTATCATAGAAGTGACAGCCCACTTGTTATTCAACCCCCAACCCCAAGGAGGATATTCATATGGCAGAGATTGTCAAGAAGACAAGCGCAAAACCGAAGGCAGCGGCGAAACCCCGCAAGACCGCGGCCAAGAGCAACGGTGTTCCCTCGAATGTAACTGAAATGAAACCACCTATTGACCAGGTTGCGAAGCTCGCGCATCGCTTCTGGGCAGAGCGCGGCCACAAACACGGACACCATGAAGAGGATTGGTACCGGGCGGAGCAGGAACTGCGCGGAATGGCTTCCTGAGCAAGCGTTCAGCCTGCCGCTAACAGACGATTCAATCTGTTTCGAACGAGCTTCCGGCAACCCGGGCGGGAATCTGCGCGCGGTTTTTGGCCATCGCGCCGGCTTGAAATGGCTTTGCCTGCGGGTTTCGTGGGAAGGCTTGACGTGCGTCCGCGAATCGGCGGCGCTTTTTGCGCCGGCGGTGCAGGATTCCTTGCGCTGCTTACGAGTGCCACGAACGCCGGAATAGAAGCTGTGGCCGTGTTGCCGGCAATCCGGACATAACACCCGTTTTGGGGATAACTTCCGGATGGCCGGGCATAGGCTCGCGCATCGGCTCGCGACTGTATCGAGAACCTCGTTCTCGGATCAACGCGAAGCCGCTCTGTTGTCAGACGCCCTGGCATCGTTGCAATGGCGCGGCCGGCCTGTCCATGCTTGCGACACACACTTGAATTGGGCCCGCGCACAGCGTTTCGCCGAGCACGCTGTGTAGAATGGACAGCCATGATCTTCTCCGGACAACAAACCACCACCCGCCGCCAATTCGTGTCTCGATCCGCGCTTTTGACCGGAGGCATCTCCCTCGGGCTGAATTCCGCAGCCGGCAACCTGGCCGCCGAAACGGAAACCGCCTTCTCCGCGTACCAGCAGCGCCGGCGCGCCGATCTCTGGGACCTGCTTGGCGATCTGCCCTGGCAGCATCAACCCGCGCCGCCCAAGCTGGTCCGAACGGAAGAACACGACAATTACACTCTCCAGCGGCTTGTCCTCGACCTGAATGGGATCGAACCGGTTCCCGCTCTCCTGACGATTCCCAAGGGGCTTACGCGCCCCGCGCCCGGACTTCTCTTTATTCACTGGCACGCAGGAATGTACGGTCTGGGCAAGGAACAACTGCTCAAAGGAACCAGCGTTCAACCCGCCTATGCCCCCGTTTTCGCAGAAATGGGGTTCGTCACGCTGGCCATCGACAGTTGGTGTTTTGGCGAGCGCCAGCACGACCCCGACGGCCACCGCGGAGAGGAAGACGCCTTCAAGCTCATGCTCTGGCGCGGCCAGGTGCTCTGGGGCATGATGATGTTCGACGAATTCCGGGCCCTCTCTTACCTCGCAAGCCGCCCGGAAGTGGATCCGCAAAGGCTCGGTGCGACCGGTATGTCGATGGGATCCACCAAGACATGGTGGCTCGCGGCGCTCGATCCCCGGGTCCGATTGGCCATCGACATTTGCTGCCTCACCGATTTCGATTCGCTTATCGCCGCGCACGGCCTCAGCGGTCACAGCATTTTCTATTTTGTTCCATCGTTGCTGAAGGAATTCTCGACCACCGGGATCAACGAGTTGATCGTCCCGCGGCCTCATCTCAGCGTCAACGGGCGCAAGGATCCGCTTACGCCGGCCGCCGGGGTCGAGAAGATTCGCGACAATCTATTGCCGCTTTATCGGCAACACGGCCGCCAGGAAGATTGCCGCATCGAGCTCTTCGATTGCGCCCACGAGGAAACCCCGGAAATGCGCAGTCTGGTCATCGACTGGCTGCGGAGATATCTGGCCACAGGCTAATGCGATCTTCCCCTCAGGGACACTGTCGTTTCGGCAAAAGTGGATTCAGTGGAGCGTTTCGCAAACCTGACGTTGAAGCCCGCGCGCTTCAAACAGAAGCCTGCACGATTCAAACTTGCCCGCGGCCTGGAATCGATCGATGCCGGGACAAACATGGTCCTGATCCCGGTAAAATCGTATGTATATGGATTCAACCAACGACTGTCCGTCCGGCGCGGCGGCTCCGGAGACCATTTTGGGCGGGAGCCGGTTTATCCGCGCGTGCCTGCGCCGGCCTGTGGACCGCACCCCGGTCTGGTTTCTCCGCCAGGCAGGGCGCTACATGCAGGAGTACCGCGACGTCCGCAAGCATCACACGCTGGTGGAGATCTGCAAGCAGCCGGAACTGGCCTCGGAGGTGACGATTACCGCCGCCGAGAAGCTGGGGGTCGATGCGGCCATCATTTTTGCCGACCTTTTGCTGCCGCTGGAGCCGATGGGATTGCCGTTCGAGTTCCAGGCCGGCGAGGGGCCGGTGGTGCATCACCCGGTGCGCACCGCGGAGGACGTTTTGGCGCTGCGGACGGACCGGGCCGGGGATCTGGATTATGTGGCTCGCGCGATCCAGAAGGTTGCCGCGCATTTTCGCGACCGGTTGGGGATCATCGGTTTTTGCGGGGCGCCTTACACGCTGGCCAGCTACATGATCGAGGGCGGCGGGTCGCGCAATTACATTCACACCAAGCAGATGATGTACCGCGATCCGCTGGCGTGGCGCAACCTGCTGGACAAGATTGTGAAGGTTCTCGAGGAATATTGCCGGCTGCAGGTACAGGCGGGGGCCGATGTGATCCAGATTTTCGATAGCTGGGTGGGCTCGCTGGGCGTGGCCGACTATCTCGAATATGCGTTTGAGGCTACACAGCGGCTGGTGCGCAGCGTGCAGCAGATGGGCGTACCGGTAATTTACTTCGGCGTGGAGACGGCGGCCTTGCTGGGTGCGATGGCCAAGACTGGAGCCGATGTGATCGGGCTCGACTGGCGCCAGCCGCTCGATGAAGGCTGGCGGGCGGTGGGCCACGGTCATGCGGTGCAGGGCAACCTGGATCCGATTACGCTGTTTGCGCCGGTTGAGGTTCTGGAGAAGCGGGTGAAGGAGATTCTGCGCGCCGCCAATGGCCGGCCGGGCCACATCTTCAACCTGGGTCACGGGATTGTGCCGACGACGCCGGTGGAGAATGTGCAGGCGGTGGTGAGGATGGTCAAGGAGTTCCGGCTGGAGACGGCGCATGGCTAAACGGGCGGTTTTGCTGCTGGCTCACGGGACTCCGGAGACGATCGAGCAGATTCCCGAATATCTGCGCAACGTGGTGAGCGGACGCCCCATACCGCAAGCGGTGGTGGAGGAGATTCAGCATCGCTACGCCACGATTGGGCGCAGCCCGCTTACGGAGATCACGCTAGAGCAGGCCCGCCTGGTTGAATCCGAGCTGGCCGGGAGCGGATTGCAGGTTCCGGTCTACGTGGGGATGCGGAACTGGCGGCCGTACATTCCCGAGGTGGTGAAGCAAATGCGCGCGGACGGAGTGGAAGCGGCCGCGGTGATCTGCATGGCTCCGCAGAACTCCCGCACCAGCGTGGGTTTGTACCGGCGAGCCGTGGAGGCTGAGGCGTCGGGCATGCGCATCGACTTTACCGAGGGGTGGGCGCAGCATCCGCTGCTGGCCGACGCCTTTGCGGAGCGTCTTGGTCCGGCCTGGGACAAACTGAGCGCAGAGGTGGGTTACCCGGTTCCGGTGCTGTTTACCGCGCACAGCGTACCCACCCGGACGGTTGAGCCGCCTTCAGAAAGCGATGCGGGAACGGGGCGGCGACTCTGGCCGGGGCAGGGAGCCGACCCGTACGCCCAGGAAGCGCGCCATACGGCTGAGCTGGTGGCGGCCCGGGTTCCCGGGATTCCGCAATGGTGGTTTGCCTTCCAGAGCCAGGGCGCGAGCGGAGGATTGTGGATTGGGCCGAGCGTGGAGCAGACCCTCGATTCTCTTGCCGCATCCGGAGTCAAGTCGCTTATTCTCCAACCGATAGGATTTCTGTGCGATCATGTGGAGATTCTTTATGACGTAGATAACCTGTTTCGCGGATATGCCGTCAAACTGGGTATGCGCCTGGAACGCCCCGAGTCTTTGAATGCCTCGCAAACGCTGGCGAAGGCAGTGGCGGATCTTGCACAAATGGGTTTAGCGCGGATCAGGAGTTGAACTACGAGGCTTGCAGCGTTAGAATTATCGTTTTCCGCAAGATTTGTGTGTTTCAGCGCTTCAGATTCGTACCAAAACGAAGCAAGTGCTTTCTTTTTGCGAAGTTTATCCGATACAATTCAACGTAAGGTATTTTCCTGGGCCGCGTTTCGAGATCCTCTGTGGAGAGGGTGGTTACAGTCGGCACTGTTCGTGCCAACTTGCCAAGTAGAGTAAGCGAAAGACCATCATTAAGTTCCGAGGAGACGGAAGTGGCCTACGGAAGCGAGTCGCATGCTGCTGAGGGGTTTAAAGACCGCGCCAGCGCAAAGACCAAGGTACGTTGTCCCAAATGCGGCAGTGACACTGCTCGCCGGGTTGAGCGAAAGGGATTCCTGCAAAGGAGAATTCTTCCCTTGTTCGGGTACTTTCCCTGGACATGCTCAACATGTAAGGAGAGCTTCACGATGCGCAAGCGTTACCGCAAGAAATCCAGGCGGAAAGAGTACGTGGAGTAGATTCCGGGTTTTTGCGGGTGCGCAAGGATCAGGAGCGGAAGAAATTCCGGGCCAGGAAAACCACATTGGCGGGCCGCTCGGCCAGCCTTCTCATAAAGTACGGATACCACTCGCTCCCGAAGGGAACATAGACTCTCACCCTGTATCCTTCCTTGATCAACTGCCGTTGCAGGTCGCGGCGAACTCCGTAGAGCATTTGAAACTCGAAATTGCGGGGATCGATGCTGTGCCGGCTCGCAAAGGCCTTGGCGGCGGCGATCATGAGGGGGTCGTGAGTTGCGATGCCATGGTAGACGGGGCTGTCAAGCAGCATCTTGCTTAAGGTGATGAAATTGGCATCCACATCGTTTTTGCGCGGAAATGCAACTTCCGCAGGCTCTTTATAGGCCCCCTTGCAGAGGCGCACTCTGATTCCATCGGCCAGCAACTGCTCCACGTCGGCCTGGGAGCGGTAGAGGTAGGCCTGGATGACGACGCCGATGCTTCCGCGGGTTTCAGCGCGCGAGTTGAGGCGGCGCACGATGTCCAGCGTGACCTGGGTAAGGGTCGAATCCTCCATATCGATGCGGACGAAGTTGCCGGTAGCGTGGGCGTGACGGGCCAGGCTGGCGGCAATGGATTCAGCCAGGCCGGGCGACTGCTCGAGCCCCATCTGGGTGAGTTTGACGCTGATGTTGGCGTCGAGATTCCGCGCCCGGATCAGGTCGAGCAACTCGTGGTAGACCTCGGCTGCGCGGTGCGCTTCGGCTTCTGAAGTCACGCTCTCGCCCAGCGAGTCCAGGGTCACCGCCATTCCCTGGCGGTTGACGGCTTCAGCGACGCGCAGAGCGTCGGAGATCTCCATGCCGGCGATGAAGCGCGAGCTCAAACGGGCGCCTATTCTTGAATGTTCGCAGAAACGGCGCAACGGACGATTGTGAGAGAGAGCAATAAAGGCAGAACGCAAAAGAGGCATGGGACGATCCCTCCGGAGAGCGCCACAGCGGCCGACGATCTCGCGGACTATCCAGTTTCGCACAAGTGATCGGGATGGGGAATCATTCGGCGCTTATCGCACCTCAAACAGGGCGCTGCCGTGCGGCGGCAGGGTTACGCCGATTTCCTTCGAGTCTTTGGTGGTTGTATCGCTCCAGACATTCTGGGCGGAATGTTTTTGGCCGTCCAGGCCCAGTTGTTTCCATGTAGTGCGCAGGGTAACGGGCTTGTCGTCGAGGTTGAAGAAGCCGAAGTACTCCGCGTAGCCTCTGGCGCCGGGCTCATCGATCGACGCTCTCCATACGCGGGCGTTTTCAAAGCCGGCTCCGAGGGCAGCCGAGTCCACGGGCCGGCTGTAGGTGACGTTCTGGTTCATGAAGAGGACGGTCTGGTTGGTGATGAGCGAGCGGGTGAAATCGTCGAGACGCGTGAGGTTTGCGCCCAGAATCAGCGGAGACCGGGTGATGGCCCACAGAGTCAACTCGGTACGCTCCTCATCGGGCGTTTCGCGCGACTGGCGCGCCTGGCCCATGCCGGGATTTGGTCCCAGCCAGCCGATGGGCAGCATGTCCTCATCGGGCCAGCTACCGGGGCCGGTGTACACAAACCACTTTGCCAGGCGGTCGAAGGCATCGCGGATGCCGAAAGGATACTCTCCATCGCCCGGCTTGTGGGTGAAGGTCCAGCCGTCCCAGTGGTCGTCGGCGATGCGCCACATCTGCGCGTATTTTGCCACTTCGGCGGCGTGCTCCAGGCCTGTTGGCCCCGGAGAGAGGCTGAGCACGATGGGGCGTCCGGTCTTGCGGATAGCCTCGGCAATCTGGCGGATCTCGGTGGGGCGGTAGGGCCGGTCGGCGATGCAGTCCACCTTGATGAAGTCGATGCCCCAGCCGGCGTAGAGCTTGAGCATGGAGTCGTAATAGGCCTGGCCGGCCGGGTTGTCCTTGACGCCCCAGTTGCCCTGGTCCCAGGGGCAGGGGCTGGTGAGATCGGCGGCGTCGGAGGCGGTGAATCTGCCGCCTGCGATGGGCAGATTGGCCTTGACCACCTGGCGTGGGATGCCGCGCACAATATGAATGCCGAATTTCAGCCTCTGGGCGTGAACCCAGTCGGCCAGGGGCCTGAATCCCGCGCCGTCCGCCGAGGAGGGAAACCGGCTTGAGACCGGAATCAGGATCCCGTTCTGGTTCCACAAGTACTGCCTGTCCTCGACGGTCTGGCCGGAGGGTTTGGCCATGTACCATCCCTCGTCGATGACGGCATACTTCCAGCCAAACTGCTGGATTCCGGCGAGCACGGCGGCGTTGGCCTTGAACTGATCCTCATCGATGGTGAGGCCATAGGCATCCCAACTGTTCCACCCCATGGGCGGGGTGGGGGCGAGGGACTGCGCATGGGTGAGGGCTGCGGCGGAAACGGCAATGGCGAGAACAGCAGAGAAAAAAGACCGGCGAGGAATCATGTGGAAACGTATACCACATTCAAGGGGTTCCGAGGAGGTCAGCGTGGATTGGCGCTGGTTCATCCCGCGATAAACGCAGGGCGGGAGGGGGTCGGTTTATCCTACTCACTGCCGGAAGAATCAATTGCGATGCGAATGCGGGGAGCTGACATGAATTGGAATGGGAGCGACAAGGTTTTGCGAAGCTTTGCAGGAACATGCATTCTGATTTTTCTGGTTTCGCACTGCCTGGCGCAATCGGCGCCGGCGGGCAACGCGGTCGTGCCTGTACTCATGGTGAGCGACATCCACTTTGAGCCATTCTGGGATCCGGCCAAGGCGGCGCAACTGGCAGCAGCGCCGGCCAGCGGATGGGATGCGATTTTTGCCGGTTCGGCATCGGCGGATCGCGAGCAGCGCTTCGCGTCGCTCCAGCAGACTTGCCACGCGCGCGGCACGGACACGTCTTACCCGCTGCTTACATCGAGTCTCGGAGCGATGCGGAGCGATGCATCAGGCGCAAAATTCATCACCGTCAGCGGCGACTTGATCGCGCATTCATTCGCTTGCAAATACCGCACGCTCCTTCCGCAATCGACACCGGACGACTACACGGCATTTGTTGAAAAGACGCTGGAGTATGTGGCCGATTCGCTGCGGGGCGCGTTTCCCGGCGTGCCGGTGTATGCGGCGCTGGGCAACAACGACACCGATTGCGGCGATTATCAGCTGGACGCGAACAGCAAATTCCTGGCGGAGGCCGGCAGGATCATGGCCGCGGATTTCAAGGCCGGAGAGCGGCGGGAAGCGCAGAAGACGTTCGCGGCCGGCGGCTATTTCAGCGCCTCGCTGCCGGCGCCCATGCGGCATACGCGGCTTTTGGTGCTGGACGATCTTTTCATGGGAAGCAAGTATTCGACGTGTTCAGGCAAGCCCGATCCCGCGGCGGCCGCGGCGCAGATTGCATGGCTCGAAAAACAACTGGACAGCGCGCGCCGGAACAAGGAGAAAGTCTGGGTAATGGCGCACATTCCTCCGGGGGTCAATCCTTACTCAACGGCCGCGAAAGGGACGAACATCTGCGCCGGCAAGGAGCCGCAGATGTTTCTGTCGGCGGAGGATTTGCCCGACGCGCTGGCCGAATTCGGCGACGTGATTCAACTGGGCATTTTTGCGCATACGCACATGGACGAGTTGCGGCTGCTGGAGCCGAGCAGGTCGGGCGAGAGGCACGGAGCGGTTCCCGTGAAGATGGTGGCCTCGATTTCGCCCATAGACGGGAACAATCCATCGTTCACGGTTGCGCGGGTCGATCCGGACACGGCAATCATGACCGACTATCGCGTATACGCAGCGAGCAACAAGACCGGCGTGGATACCACGTGGGCTGAGGAGTACGACTATGCGGAGGCCTATCGCGAGCCGTCGTTTTCAGGCGCTTCAGTAGAGAAGCTGGTAGCCGCGTTCAAGGCCGACGCTCGAGCGCAGTCGAGCGAAAGCCGGAGCTACATCCAAAATTATTTTATTGGCGACCGTTCGCGGGAACTCACGCCGTTCTGGCCGATGTACGTTTGCGCGCTCTCGAACCATACCGCCGATTCGTACCGGGCTTGCGTGTGTGCGGCGGGGCCCTGATTTTCGGACACGGTTTTTGGCGCACGCGATGCGCGCACAATTACAATGGCCGGCATGACAGCGCTCTCACTCACTCGACGGGAATTTCTGCAAACCACGGCCGCGGCCGGTTCCGGCGCAGCCATTGCACACGCTACGCCGGCCAGGCTGTGGGAACAGGCCGGCGCAGGCGCGATGGCTGAAATTCCCGATTGGGCCTCAAAGCCGATGCGGTGGTTTCAACTCACGCTGGTTGAAGACGATCCGGCCCACTACGATCCCGCATTCTGGCTTGACTACTTCAAGCGCACGCGCTCTGAGGGCGTGTGCCTGAGCGGGGGCGGATGCGTTGCTTACTACCCGACCGAGATTCCGTTTCACCATCGCAGCGCGTGGCTGGACGGCCGCGACGTGCTGGGAGAGCTGATTGCCGGGAGCCGCAAGCTGGGGATGTCGGTGCTGGTCCGAACCGATCCGCACGCAACGTACGACGATGCGAAGCAGGCTCATCCGGACTGGATCGCGGTTGACGCCGAGGGCAATCCGCGGCGGCACTGGTCTTCGCCGGAGATGTGGCTGACCTGCGCTTACGGCCCGTACAACTTCGAATTCATGACCGCGGTGCACAAGGAGATCATGACGCGATACCGTCCCGACGGGCTGTTTCACAACCGCTGGGACGGGAACGGCATCTGCTATTGCGTTCACTGCACGGAGAATTTTCGCGCGGCAACGGGACTCGAACTGCCGCGGACCACGAACGCGCAGGATGCGGCTTACAAGGCGTGGCAACTGTGGCGGCGGCAGCGGCTGATGAGCCTGATCGATCTGTGGAACCAGACGATTCGCGCGGTGAATCCGGAATCGGCGGTGATTCCGAACAATGGCAGCGGGGCTCTGAACTCGATCGATTCCGTCGATGCGAGCCAACGCGCGCCGATGCTGGTGGCAGACCGGCAGGGGCGCAGCGGGCTGGCCGCGCCGTGGCTGATTGGAAAGACGGCCAAGGAGTATCGCGCGACGATGGGCGCCAAGCCGATCATTGGGCTCTTCGGCGTTGGCCTGGAAGAGCGCTACCGGTGGAAGGACAGCGTGACCAGCAGCGCCGAGATCCGCATCTGGACGCTGGACGCAATTGCGAATGGAATGCGGCCGTGGTGCAGCAAGTTCTCAGCAACGCTGCACGACGAGCGCTGGCTGGGCGAAGTGGAAGATATTTTTGTGTGGACGGAAAAGAATCGCAGATACCTGGCGCAGCAGCAGCCGATTGCGCGGGTGGGACTGGTTTATTCGCAGCAGACGGCGTGGAATTATGGCGGCGAGCAGGTTCAAGCCAGGGTGGAGAACCATGCGCTGGGTTGGTACCAGGCGCTGATTGAGTCGCGGATTCAATTTGAGATGGTGCACGACCGGCTGCTCGACGCGGCGCACCTGGCGGCGTACAAGACGCTCATCCTGCCCAATATTGCGGCGCTCAGCGATGCGCAGTGCGATCAACTGCGGGCCTTTGTGGCCAGCGGCGGCAGCCTGATCGCGACTCATGAGACGAGCCTTTACGACGCAACCGGCGCACGCAGGAAGAACTTTGCGCTCGCCGACTTGTTCGGCGTTGATTGGACGGGCAAATCGGAAGGCCCGATGCTGAATTCCTACATCCGGCTGGAGCACGAAGCGCTTCCGCGCAGCAATTTCTTCGCCGGTCTTGAAGATGCCAAGCGAGTGATCAACGGGGCAAACCGGCTTGAGGTGACGCCGCGGGAGCGGTTTGCCGAGACTCCGTTTACGCTGATTCCGAGCTATCCCGACCTGCCGATGGAGAAGGTGTATCCGCGCGTGGCGAAGACTGACATTTCCTGCCTCTACCTGCGCCAGGCTGGCGGCCGCGTGGCTTATTTTCCCTTTGACATCGACCGCACTTTCTGGGAAGTCCTCTCGGCCGATCATCTTCACATGCTGCGCAACACGGTTCTGTGGGCTACCAACGAGACTCCCGCGGTGGAAGTGGAGGGAGCCGGGCTGCTGGATGTGACGGCGTGGCGCAATCCCGGATCGATCACGGTCCACCTGGTCAATCTCACCAATCCGATGACGATGAAGGGGCCTTACCGCGGATTCTTTCCGGTCGGTCCGCAGACGGTTCGATTGAATTTGCCCGAGGGGGTGAGCGTGCGGCAGGTGCAGTTGCTGGTGGCCGGGAAAGTGGTTTCTGTGGAGCGCTCCGGCTCTGCGCACACGATTACGGTGCCCTCGGTGGTGGATCACGAGGTGGTGACGATCGAGGTGTGATTTTGCGTTCTTTCGCGGCCGGGGGGGATTGATTTCGAGCCCGCATTGATTCGCTTGCGATAAGCTGTTGCGGGGGGATCTTCGATGCGATTTGGCGACCGTGGCCGTTTAGCCGTTGGCGCGCTGCTGCTGGCTTTTGGCCTGGCTGGCGTTCCAGGCACGCTGGCGGGGCAGGGAACGGGCTTCAATCCGGCTCTTCCGCTTACGCATGTCGATCACGGACCCAACTCGGCGTGGGCCGAGCAGCAGCATTACGTGGTGCTGGTTTCGCTGGATGGATTTCGCTGGGACTACGCAAAGCGCGACCACGCCGCTCACCTGCTGGCGCTGGGCAAACAGGGCGTGTGGGCGCCGGATGGGATGTTGCCCAGCTATCCATCGCTGACGTTTCCCAACCACTTCACGATCGTAACCGGGCTCTATCCGGAGCATCATGGGCTGGTGGCCAACGGCTTTTACGATCCGGCGCGGCAGGCACGGTATGCGATTTACGATTCGAAGGCGGTGACCGACGGCACATGGTACAGCGGAGTTCCATTATGGAGCCTGGCGGAAGGCCACGGCATGCGTACGGCATGCCTTTTATGGCCGGGGTCAGAGGCGGAGATCGCAGGCTTCAGGCCGACGTGGTATGCGCACTTCGACTCGAAGACCGAAGCCGGCGCGGAGGCCGAGCAGGCGCGCATCGACGATGTTGCGGCGCTGCTTCACCTGGCGGCAGCGGAACGGCCTCACTTCATCACCATTTACTACTCCGAACCGGATCACGAGGGCCACGAATTTGGCCCTGACGCCCAGGAGACGCGAACCGCCGAGCTCAAGGTGGACGGACTGGTGGGCAAGCTGAAGGCGGCGCTGGACGCGACCGGCCTGCCCATCGACCTGGTGGTGGTGAGCGATCACGGCATGGTGAAATCCAAAGGGGGATGGATCACGCTCGATCAATTTGCGGATCTGAAAGGAATCGAGACTGCGGGTCCGCTGCTCTATCCCGCCACTGAAGAGGACCGCGTGCGGGTCTACAACCAGCTCAAGGAAGCCTCGCCGCAGTTTTTTGTGTACCGGCTGAAGAATGTTCCAGCGGACCTCGAGTACGACCAGAACGCGCGCGAGGGCGACCCGGTGGTGGTTGCCACAGGCCCTTATGCGATTCGCGCCCACGCGCCGGAGGCGGGCAAGACGGATCAGCCTCCCACCATCGGGATGCACGGATTCGATCCACGCAAGATACCGGATATGAAGGCGAGTTTTTTTGCCGCCGGACCGGATATAGTCGTAGGGAAAACCGTTGCGCCGTTTGAAAATGTGAATCTGTATCCCTGGCTTGCTCATATGCTGGGCCTCAGCCCGTCAAAGACCGATGGAAGCCTGAATATTTTGTCCGGAACCCTGCGCGACGGCGGGACCGAGCTCGAAAAGTAAGAGGAGCTGAACGAGATGAGCGTAGTGCTGGGAATTGACGGCGGAGGCACGCGGACGCGCGCCTCGATCGTCGATGGCGGGCGGGTATTGGCGTTTGCTGAAAATGGATCGATCAAGCGCCTGCGGGTGGGCGAGGAGGCTGCGGAGGAACATCTGCGCTCTATCCTCAAGCAGGTCTATGCGCAGGCGGGAGTCACGGGTGTTTGCGCGGCATCGTGCGGCGTGGCAAGCGCCAGCATGCCCGGAATTCACGAGTGGATCACGGCGGTATTCGATGAGTTCGGGGTGGGGCGAAGCGAGGTTGTGGGCGACGAGGTGATCGCCCTGGATGCCGCTTTTCAGGGAGGGCCGGGGATTTTGCAGATCGCCGGGACCGGCTCGAACACGATTGGGCGCGCGCCGGATGGAAGCCGGGAATGCGCGGGCGGATGGAGTTCTCACCTGGGCGATGAGGGATCGGGCTACTGGATCGGTTTGCACGCCGTGCGGCGGGCTTTGAATGCATACGATCGCGAAGAGCCTACGCAGATTCTCAAGAAAGTGGGCGAGATTTGGGGCACGCCTACGGTGGAGGACCTGGTGAACCTGGGCGACAGCACGCCGGGNNTGCTGGTGCGCTCGAAGCTGCGGCGCAAACATTCGCTCACCGTGGAGGTTCCGGTGGCGTGGACGGGCGGCGCGATTGAGAAGACGCCGCTGGTGCGCGCGGCGTTTTTTGCGGGGCTCAAGGCTGCCGCTCCTCAGATGCCGGTTGCGAAAGAGGCGGTGGTTTCACTGGATGGTGCGCTGTGGCGGGCCAACCGGCTGGCGGAACAAAAATAGCGGCTAAACAGGCTGGGGAAAAAGGGCATGAGCCAGCTACTTCGGTAAGGAGTGAGCGGCAGGGGCTAAAGCTCGACGTTGACTCGATTGCAATTGCGGCCCGACTGAAGTCGTGCCCTGATACAAAGGACAGCCAAGAACCGCCTCAGATCCAGCGGCATCCAGAACGCGCGGAAATCTTTGTGTTAGTTTTGTGCTGCGCCTGATCGCAATAACCGAGATCATGCATTCCCGCAGCTGAAACTTCCGTATTGCCGGTGATACATCCGGAGCGTCTACTGCCGCCTAGAAAACGTGCGAGGAGCCGACTTGTCGCTACCAATTGATCGGATGCCATGTGGAGCAAAAAGCCAGCTACAGGCGAAGTTCCTTATCTAGGTCGTATTATTCCCAAATGAACATTGCAACCATCGTTGGAGGCTTTCTCGCAGCGGCTCTGCTCGTCTGCCAATCTGGGCTCGCCGAGTCCTTTGATAAGCCGCTTCACAAGACGGTGCTAGACCTAGGACGGTCAACTTACCTGATGAGAAACGACGACAGGCATGTGACCGTGACCTGCTGGTACTACAACCATTTCATGGTCAAGCAGCAAAACAATCCCGGCGTAAAAGGCGCAGAATTGATCGCGCTCGCGTCAGTGCAGGCCGGACACCTTCCCAAATGCTTGCAGGCCCTACAGCCTGGTGAAAAGGAGTTCACCGAGTGGAGCGAAGAGTACAAGAAATTCTTGCCGTGGAATGGATATTTTGCGGGAGTGAAGCACGATCTGATTTTCCTCGAATGGCCTGATGGGGATGACAATAGCGGTATCCCATTCACAGCATTTGAGACCGATGCGAAAACGAAGTTCTTTGAGGACTCTGTCACGCTCGAAGCTCGTGGAGAGAGGCATTTGAATTTCCTCCCAACGTCCGCCAATCAGATCGTACTTCGTTATCTCAGAGTGGCGAGTGCTGGATGTTCCATCCCAAAATCTGGCGAGAGTTGCTGGATCAAGCTGCAACAACAAACCGGCCTGCCTCACTCACCGGTGCCAAAATGTACCGATTACGAGGGCACACAAGCCGGACTCGCTGCCTCCGTAATTGCCTATCCGGTCGAGGCCACACTGTACCCTAAGCCTTCCGTCCATCCACTCGGCGCACCGGTCAGATGCTATCCCCAAGAGTGACCTCATCCTTGGCCGGATTTGTCCTGACAATGGCCGCACCATCCAACTACGGAGTTGTGCCTGGATCGTCGCCAATTGGGAAGTTTCGCCGTCCCGATGCTCAAAATCTGTGCTAGTTTTGTGCTACTCACCCGCACTTCCTGCACTTCTTGCACATTTAGCACATTGAAAAATCAATAACTTAAATGTTATCAATGGCCGCTTGACTCGTGCCCTGTTACAAAACTTCTAAATACCCCGCCATATTTAGTTTTTCCGCAGCCTTTAAAGCTCGATCTCTCTGAGCATCAATTCGTCCACCCGACGATCCACGGATAGGCATAGGGGATGTCTTTTCTCAGCGAGTACTCCGAAACCGATCCGGTTCGGGCATCGATGAGATCGAGAAACACCTGGTTTTGCGGAATCGGGTGACCTGCGAGGCCGAACAGGATTCCGGCCGGACTATGGTTGTCGCTTTCTGTTTCGTTCAGAATTGCCAGCAAGCGGGAATCGGGCGACCACGCGAAGCCTCGGATCGATCTTCCCTTCAGCGCCCATTGATGCAACGGCGATTTCGTCTTCGTGCCGGCGATCGAAAGCAGATCGCCGCCCGGCGAATGGTCTGTTTTGCCGGAGATTGTGCAGGCTGCGAAATGCACACCGTCCGGCGAATAAGCCTTCGGCTTGCCAGTACAGCCCTGGACGCTGCCGGCAGGCTTGATAGAAGGATCGGAAAGTCGGTGGCCTTTATCCGTCTTCAGGGCTTCTTCCCGCACCATGCGAACTGTTCCGCTCGGGAGTTCCAGCCGATATTTCCAAATCCGATCTCCATCGGGAGATTTGCCGGTGATATCGATCAGAATCGAACTGTGCGCCGAGACGATGGCCTTATCGGGTTGCCCGCTTGGATGGCCCTGGCCAGCCTGCCGCGCAGGTGCGCACACGCAAATCGCGGCCAGTGAAAAGGCGATAAAGCCCCGGACATTCGAAGGAAACGGCATAATTCAAAGCCCCGATGAAAGCATGTATCGCGCACAC
>PLSH01000227.1:0-5586 GCA_003165095.1 Acidobacteriaceae bacterium | reverse complement strand
GAGCACGCTTCCGGCGAGCGAACCGTGGGCCATGGCTCGGCCATCGGCCACCTGCACGGGAAAACCGCCCAGGCGATACTCGCCGTCGGGCATGCCTGCGGCGCTCATGGCGTCCGTGACGAGGATGGCCCGTTGCGGCCCCTTGGCGCGCCACCACAGGTTCACGATCTCCGGAGTGGTGTGGATGCCATCGCAGATGAGCTCGGAATAGAGCGAATCGGTGGTGAGGACAACGTCGAGGATGCCGGCCTCGCGGTGGTTGAGCGGCCGCATGGCGTTGAAGGTGTGGGTGGCGCTCGAGGCTCCGGCGGCAATGGCGGGGCGAGCCTGATCCGCGGTTGCGTCCGTGTGGCCGAGCGAGACGCGAACGCCGCGGGCCACGGCGTGAGCAATCAGCTCGATTGCGCCGGGCAACTCCGGAGCGATGGTGATGAGGCGCGCATGGCCGCCGGCGGCTTCAAAGAGCCGGTCGAAGATGGCGATATCCGGATCGAGCAGGTGTTCTTTGGGCTGAACGCCGCAACGGGCATGGGAGAGGAACGGCCCTTCGAGATGAATTCCAATGGGCAGGGAGGTTGGGCACCCCGCGTCCTGGTCTTCGATGGTTTGCGGGTGATCCATCAACTTTGCCAGGCCGTCGAGCGCGCGCAGGGTCATGTCGAGCGGCGCGGTCACAGTGGTGGCCAGGTAGCTCCCGGTTCCACGCGAGGCGAGAAAGCGGCCGATGGCGCCGAGGGCCTCCGGCGTGGCTTCCATGACGTCATGGCCGCCTGCGCCGTGGATATGCACGTCAAAGAATGAAGGCGCGAGGAGAGCGCGGGGATAATCGCAGACATTCTCCGGTGTCTCGGCGGGCGATTCGGTCCTGGCGCGAGTTGAGATGGAGAGAATGCGTCCATCCTCGATCCCGATGACGGGATGGTCGAGCAGACGGCTCCCGTCCCAGAGTCTTGCGGCGGTCAACGTGCGCATGACTCATTATGGCAGGGAGGGGCGCGGAGTATTCGGCAGGCTACCGGTACTTGCGCAGGACGCCGAGAACGCGGCCCTGGATGGCTACCTGGGCGGCGGGGACGTAAATTGGGTCCATCTCGATGTTGGCGGGCTGCAGGCGGACCACGCTCCCCTCGACGAAGAACCGCTTGAGGGTGGTCTCAGTTCCATGTAGCAGGGCCACCACAATTTCTCCCTGGCGGGCGGTGCGGGTGCGCTCGACCAGGACGTAATCGCCGTTGATGATGTGCTCGTCGCGCATGGAGTCGCCGCGGACTTCGAGGGCAAAGACGTCGCGGTTGCCCACCACATCGTGGAGCGAGATGGTCTCCGGCGTCTCCATGGCCTCAACGGGCATTCCGGCGGCGATGCGCCCCATGAGCGGGAGCTTGACGCTGGACCGGGTGCGGGCTCCGGGGGGCAGGACGTCGATCGACCGGCTGCGGTTATGGACGCGGTCGAGCATGCCTTTTTTCTCGAGGTTGGTGATGTGCTTGTGGACGGTGGCCAGGCTCTTGAGCCCCATGCCGCGCGCAATCTCCTCAAAAGACGGGGAATAGCCATTGCGGCTCACAAACGTCTCGAGGAAGTCGAGAATTTCTTTTTGCCTTCTAGTAACAGCCATGGGCGCATTATAGCGAACAAAAAGCGAATTGCAACAATTCTTTTTTGGGGGTGGGGCGTTACTGTTTGTGGACATTCCCGAGGCGGGGTGGCTTCTACAATGAGAAACATGATCCTGGAGACATTTCCGGTTGGGCCGTTGCAGTGCAATTGCACGATTCTGGGCGATGAAGAGGCTCATGAAGCCATCGTGATCGATCCCGGGGACGAGGTTGGGCGGATTCACCGGCGGCTGACCGAGCTGGGGCTCAAGCTGAAACAGATCCTGGTGACGCACGCGCATTTCGACCACGTGGGCGGCGCTCTGAAGCTGAAGCGGCTAACCGGCGCGCCGATTTATCTGAACGAGAAGGATCTGCCGCTGCTGAAGATGATGGAGGAGCAGGCGGCGTGGGTGGGCGTGGCCACGCCGGAGACCGCGCAGCCCGATGAGAGCCTGGCCGAGGGGCTGGTGGTGGGGCTGGAGCGCTTTCCGGCGCAGGTGATTCACACGCCGGGGCACACGCAGGGTTCGGTGTGCCTGCACTTTGTTCCGCTCAAACTGCTGATCGCGGGGGACACGCTGTTTNNTGACGACGATTGGCGAGGAGCGCGAGAGCAATCCGTTCCTGTAACGCGGCGAATTATTATCACGATTTAGTAAGTCTATGTTCTACAGAAATATAAAGGACATATATCAAGTAAAACTTAAAGCGGACTTGCAGTAATATTACTCTGCTGAGTCGTTTGCAGGTAGTCAACAAGTACGGTTACTCCAGTACTGAATTCGGCTTCGGGAGCGAGCAGGCTCACGACCAGCCAGCCTGACTCCGCCATGCCGAAAAAGTAGCCGGGATGGACCCAGACGCCGCGCTCGAGCAGCGCCAGGACGGTGGCTTCGTCGGGCTCGAGGGCGGGAATCCGAAGCACGGCGTACCAGCCGCCTTCGAGCTTGAGCCGTTGCGCGGCCGGGGCGCGGAGGAGTTGGCGGTCGAGTTCGGCGAGGTTGGCCGCGACGCGGTTGCGAATCTGATTCTGGATTCCGGCGCGTTCTTCGAGCCACGCGGGCAAGGCGCACTGAACGGGCGCATTCATGGAGAGAAAGGTGTCGGCAATGACATCGAGGCGGTCGAGCGCTTCAGGCTGGGCCGGCCCGGTTACGGCAATCCAGGCGGCCTTCATCTGCGGTAGGCCGGCAATCTTGCTCATGCCGCTGACCACGAAGACGGGGACACTTTCGAGGCCGGAGGCAAAGCTGGAGGCGGGCTGGCCGAAGCCGTAGTCGAGGAAAACTTCGTCGACGATGAGAGAGAGCGAGAACTCGCGGCAGAGGCGGGCCAGCTCCGCGGCCTCCCACGGCTTGGTGAAGTGGCCGGTGGGATTGTTGGGATGGACGATGACGAGGCCGCGGGTGCGGGGGGTGATGGCGCGTCGTATGGCCTCCGCATCGATTTGCCAGCCCTGGTCGTAGACGAGCGGCGCGGCTTTGAGGCGCACATCGTCAAGGGCGGCGAGAAAGTCGAAGAGCGGATATCCGGGCTGTGCGATGAGGATTTCATCGCCGGGATCGCAGAGCAGGCGGAAGAGGAAGCTGTACGCCTCGCTGGTGCTGGTGGTGAGCAACAGTTGGGAGGGATGGAGGGCCACGCCGTGGCCGGCGTAGTAATCCGAGACAGCCTGGCGTGCGGCGAGACTGCCTTTGGGCTGCGGATCGTAGTCGAGGGCGCGGGGATCGGCGAGGGCCTGGAGCAGGGAGGGCGGGTAGGTGAATCCGCAGCGGGTGGGATTGGAGGCGGTGAGGTCGGCGATGGGCAGCCCGGCCTGGGTGCGCAGGCGGTGAGCGCGCGCCAGCTCGCTCTCCTCGGTGTTCCAGTTTGTACGGCCGGAAAAACGCATGGGGCGATCCTGGTGATTGGCCTGGTGGTTGGCCTGGTGGTTGGCCGTTCTGCAAACACGGGGCGCGCGGCCGCTTCATGCACAATGGCCCGTCGTGCACAATAAAGACAGGCGCCCCCTCTCCAAACATACACGGGACGCGGCAACAGGCACACAGGGCAACGGGCCCACAGGGGAGATGGATTGGCACTACGCGCGGTGGTCTTCGACTATGGAATGGTATTGACCGGCCCTCCCGACCCCGCGGCGCACGCGGCGCTGGTGCGGATAACGGCGCTTGATGCGGGCCGCTTCGAGAGCCTCTATTGGGCCGATCGCCACGCCTACGACGAGGGCAAGCTGACCGGGCTCGAATTCTGGCAGAATCTGGCGAGCGATGCCGGGCTGAGGCTGAGCGCAGCGGCCATCGATGAGCTGAACCTGTGGGACGCGCGGATGTGGACTACAGAGAATCCCGCCATGGTGGGCTGGCAACTGGAGCTCAAGCAGCGCGGGCTGCTGACGGCGATTCTCTCCAACATGGGCGATAACGTACACGCGAACCTCAAGCGGGAGTTCGGCTGGCTTTCGCGATTTGACGTGCTGGTGTGGAGTTATCAGCTGGGGATTGCCAAGCCCGACGCGGCTATTTATCGCCAATTGCTCAAGCAGCTTGGAACGAAGCCCGAGGAGACGCTGTTTATCGACGACCGGGAGGTCAACGTTGAGGCGGCGCGGGGGCTGGGAATGCCCGCAATTCAATTCTCGACGGTAGAGCAGTTGCGGTCTGAGCTGATTGCGCAAGGGCTGGATGCGGAGCTTCCGCTGCCGGGGTGAGAATCAACCCGGCCCGCGAAGCCTACGATGCCGTTCCCAATCCCACCAAAGTGGTGGCTGCAATGATGATCAGCACGCCTGCCCAGAGCAGCCGGAGAGGTCTTGAGCCCACGCCTTTCCACTCGCCCAGGGCGAGGCCGACGAGTCCGGCGCACAGGACGTAGATACTCATGTGCAGCATCCAGTTAATGTAGTCCAGCCGCTGCGGAATGTTCGCCTGTCCCCACGCGTAGAAGAAGAACTGCAGGTACCACATGATGCCGCCGGTCGCGGCCAGGAGCGCATTTCTTACCAGGGTGGGCCGGGGCTGGCTAAGATCGGCGCGCACCGACAGCCGCTTGAGCGCAGCCAGGCGGATGAAGCAGTAGGCCAGGTTCACGATGGCGCCGCCGCCCATGATGATCGCATAGCTCGGCAGCCTCGCGTACAGGGGGTTCACGCCCAGGTGCAGCGCCACGGTCTCCATCGGCTTGGCCGCATCGATGGCAAACGCCATGCCCGATGAAAAGATACCGCACATCACGGCGAGCAGGAGTCCGAGCTTCACATTGAACTCCCTCACCTTGGCCCCGAGCTGCAATTCTTTCTGGTGGCCGGCATAGGAGACGACGGCCACTCCGATGAGAGCGACCAGCACGCCTGCCATGGTGAGGAGCCCGCTGCGGGTGGTGAAAAGCATCGCGCCCTGTCCGTGCATGAGTGGAGGCACCAAAGTGCCAATGACCAGCGTGACGCCGATGGCCACGCCGACGCCTAACGAAATCCCCAGGTGGCGCATGGTGAGGCCGTAACTGACGTTGCCCACGCCCCACATGGCGCCGAAGAGAGCAACCTTGAGCAGCAGGTGCGCGCCCATTGACGTGTAGAAGCCGCTGAAATCAGGGAGCAGGACGAGGCTGACGCCGATGGGCAGCAGAATCCAGGAGAAGAAGCCGGCGATGGCCCAGGTGGTTTCCCAGGACCATTTTCTGACTTTGCCAATGGGCGCATAGAACGAGGCGGCGCACGCCGCGCCGACGATGTGCCATCCGATTCCAGCGATGATTGCTACCGGCATTCTCTCCCCATTTCAGCAAGCGTTGGCTGTGAGCAGATTAGAGCGTATCGGGTGGACGAACGGTTTGTACAGCCGCGAATAAGCGGTTTTTACGGTTGCAGCGCGACCCAAAAAGTGTAGCTGCCGGGAACGATTTCAAAGCCGGTTTGACCATTTCGCGTGGCTGCCGTGGCCAATTTGCTTTGGGCTAGCCGGACGCCATCCAGTTTGTATTTCGCGGC
>PLSH01000442.1:1425-5745 GCA_003165095.1 Acidobacteriaceae bacterium | reverse complement strand
TGCATCAGGTGGGTCTTGCCCATCCCCACGCCGCCATACAGGAACAGCGGATTGTAGGCGCGGGAGGGCCGCTCGGCCACAGCGAGCGCCGCGGCGCGGGCAAACTGGTTGCCGTTGCCGATTACGAATCCATCAAAGGTGTAGCGCGCGTTCAACTGCGCGGCGGTCGACCAGTCGAAGCGGCCCTGCTCGGGAGCGCGCGCCGGGGCGGCCGCCGGCGGAGCGCTGGGCGCGTGCGAAGGAACCGGCCCAAATCCACCGTCGCGGCGCTGCGGCGGAATCGACGGGTCTTCCTCCACCGTCACAAAGCTCACGTCGTCGAAATCCAGCGATTGCAGGTCGATCGCTTCCTGAATCAGGTCGCCGTACTTGTCGCCAATGTGCTGGAACTCAGGCGACGGCACGCGCACATAAAGCGTGCGTCCCGCGGCATGACTGAACCGCGTGGGCTTGAGCCAGGTCTCGAAAGACTGGCGAATGACCTTCTTTTCCAGGGCTGCGAGTATCAGGAGCCAGGGGTTGGGGGGCGAAGCTGGCGAAGCTGCAAATGCCATCGTACGAATCCTTGCCTGTGCAGCCCGCGCGGGATGCCAGGCTCTTTTTCTATGGGCATTCGGGCAACGGCTCTCGCGTGGCGGAGAGCAAAGGCCCTCCGTCTCCACCACGATTGCCGACTACCTGTGTGCCGCTGGTCTGCCCCCGAAGATTGAATCTTGAGGCGTGGGTAAAAAAAATTTGAGAGACGTGTGCGAAACTTTCAGGAACGGTCCCGATAGTAGCACATTTGGGCTTCGTTGCAATCACTCTTTCACAAAAGTTTTGGCAGCCTCGAAGAGTTGCACCAAGGAGAGTGAAACTTGCCGCTCATGTTACCGGAGTCACTGGGCAAATAGGGAAATCGCCGCCCCTGTGCAAGGATCGGACACTGCTTCGAATGCCACGCGCAACGAGATGCTTGGCCCCTTCTCAGGATTGCCACAGACCGTTACGAGGCGCAAAAGCGATGAGCGCCTGGATTTCAGGGCCGTCCTGGGGTATACTCAAAGTTGCTGTCAAAGCCCAGATTTCATAGAGGAAACAGGAGCGCAATTCCATGCCCAAGCGCACATTTCAACCCAACCGCCGCCACCGCGTGAAAACACACGGGTTCAGGGCGCGCATGAAGACCAAGGCCGGCGCAGCCGTACTGAGCCGCCGCCGTGCCGTGGGCCGCAAGCGCGTCTCCGTCAGCGCCGGCTTCCGCGACTAAGTTTCCTCGCCGCCAGAGTCCCGCCGCAGAGCCCCATCGCAGATTTGGAGCTGGAATGCGCCGCCGTACCCGGCTGTTCCGGATCGAGCCTTCCCGATGAACCTCCCTTCCCAGCCAATTCAACGTCAATCCATGGCGGGCGCTCGACTGCGCAAGCATGGCGACTATCAGCGCGCCTATGCAGCCGGCCGCAAGCGCCAATCGGCGTCGATGAGCTGGTTTCTCGCGCCGCAGACTCCCGCGGAAGAAAACGGCCCGCGGGTCGGGCTCACCGTGGGCAAAGTGCTGGGCAAGGCGCATGAACGCAATCGCATCAAGCGCCGCATGCGCGCGGCCCTCGCCCGCCACATCGAATTGCTGCCCATGGGCTTCGACCTCATCTTTCATCCCCGGCCCATTGTGCTGACCATCGAGTTCAGGAAACTTGAGGCAGAGATTGTGCGTATCCTTGAACAGGCAGGCGCCGCAGCGGCGCGCGGCGTGAACCTTTCTGGAGACGCGCGCCGGGCCACGGCTGTGCCTCGATCATGACCCGCTTTCTGCTCGCCCTTCTCGAGTCTTACCGCCGCTGGCTTTCGCCGGCGCTGCATTCGCTCAATCCAGGCGGCTGCAAATATCTGCCCACATGCTCTGAATATGCATCCCTGGCCATTGCCACTCATGGGCCCCTGCGCGGGTGCTGGCTGGCGCTCAAAAGGCTGCTGCGCTGCCATCCATTTGCCCGCGGCGGGCTCGATCTCGTGCCCCCGGCCGCAAACCGTTCCATCGCCGCGGACAGGCGCGGAGGAGGACCTTTCCCCCAAGAACCGTTACCATAGAGAGAGCGGTGGCCGCTTGCGCCGCCTTTCGAATTGACAGGAAGTATCCTTTGCCCGAAATTCACAATCCCAATCTTCAGACGCAGGGGTCCGGCGGCGGTGGCGGTGGCGGCGGCGATATGCGCTCCACCATGCTCTTCATGCTGGTAGTGGTGATGGCCGTCCTCGGCTACCAATATTTTTTCAACAAGCCCACCCCGAATCAGACGCAGCCGGCCGCGCAGACCCAGTCGCAGCAGGCCACCCAGCCGCAGCCTGCTCAGCAATCCGCCGCAACCGCGGCGCAGGCGGCCGTACCCATGGCGCCGGCGGCTGCCGCTACGCCCGCCATCACCGCAGCGCTCGAGACCGACACCACGGTCGAGAACGAGCTTTACAAAATCGAATTCACCAATCGCGGGGCGCAGGTCAAGCACTGGATCCTGAAACGGTTCTCTGACACTGCCGGCAAGCCGCTGGACATGGTGCAGCCGCAGGCCTCGGCCCAGTTTGGGCTCCCGCTTTCGCTATTTGCCTATGAGCCGGAGCTGACTGCGCAACTGAACGGCGCGCTCTACCAGCTAACCGTGGCCGGCGAACAGCCCACCGCGACAGGCCTCGTCCAGGCGCCCAATGCCATCACGTACCACTACGCGGCCAACGGCCTCGATGTGGTGAAGACCTTCCGCTTCGACTCGAGCTACCTGGTCACCATCGAGACCTCGGTCAAACGCAACGGCGTGCCGGTTCGCGCGCTGGTTGAGTGGCCCGCGGGCCTGGGCGACATGGAAGAGTTCCGGCAGTCGTCGATGCTGCGCGCGCAGACGCGCACGCCCTCTTATTTTGCGTGGTCGCTCGACGGCAAGCAGGATTCGCTGGCTGCCGCCAAGGTGAGCGGCGACAACACCACCAATGCGCCCTACCAGTACGCGGCCGTCAGCGATCTCTACTTTGCCTCGGCGTTTCTGCCCGACACGCCTGACAGCGCAACCGTAGTCACGCTGCATCACACCATCGATCTGCCCGTCAACCTCAGCGATCCAAACAGCAAGAAGACTCCCGCCGACGTGCTTGGCGTGGCCGTGGGTTCCACCGGCGGCGCCACGCAGATGCGCCTCTTTGTAGGACCCAAGGCGACTGAGGTGCTCGGGGCGGTTCACTCCATCGGTCCTGACGGCAAGGCTGACGGGCCCTCGCTCGAATCGCTGATCCAGTACGGCTGGATGACGGTCGTCGCCAAGCCGCTTTACCTGGCCCTGCGCTTCCTGCGCGACAGGCTCGGCCCGGGCGCCAACAACTGGGGCTGGGCCATCATCATCTTCACCACCGCCTTCACCGTCATCATGCTGCCGTTCCGCTTCATGGCCATGAAGTCCTCGCTGAAGATGATGCGCATTCAACCCAAGGTCGATGCCATCAAGAAACGCTACGCCCATCTCAAGGCCACCGACCCCAAGCGGGCCGATATGAACACCGAGATGATGGCGCTCTACAAGGTGGAGGGTTTCAACCCCTACGGCAGTTGCCTGCCCATGCTGCCCCAGATCCCTCTCTTCATCGCCTACTACCACGTGCTGCAGGCCGCGGTGGAACTGCGCCAGGCGCACTGGTTCTGGCTGCCCGACCTGTCGGCGCCCGACCCCACCTACATCCTGCCCATCCTCATCATCGTCAGCATGTTTCTGGTGCAGGTGCTCACCCCTTCGCCGGGGATGGATCCCAACCAGCGGCGCATGATGGCCATCATGATGCCCATCGTCTTCGGCTTCATGCTGCTGCATTACGCTTCAGGCCTGGCCCTTTATTGGGGCACCAGCAACCTCATCAACCTGGCCCTGCAGTTGGGAGTGAATCAGTCAAAGATGGGCAAGGAGATGCACGCCATCTCCGCGCGCCGATCCGGCAAGAAGCCCCCGCCAAGCCAGGGCCGCAAGTAGAAGATTCCTCCATACAACGATCCCCGTTCGAGCCCACGCCCGGACGGGGTTTTTCTTGATTGTTTCCTGGTAAACTAGCTGCTCGGTCTGCATCGCGGTCAGCGTGGATTAGATCGATTCAGGTTCTCTTGCGGTCTTTTTGGGGATTCCCCAAATTCGCCGCATCCTGCCCTTTTGATTTATCGTCCAATTCGTATGGCAAACGACAACCAAAGCACTCCGCACCCCGCGCCCGAAGCCGAAGAGGTCTATCGCAGGTGGATCCAGTTTCTGGACGACGAGTTTGTTCGCCACTGCGCTCCGGAGCGGCGTTCGGAGATTGTGCGCGACCAGCTTT
>PLSH01000442.1:0-1383 GCA_003165095.1 Acidobacteriaceae bacterium | reverse complement strand
TCGACCGCTCGCCCATCGGCCTCAATCACTGGCTGGGCCTGCGCTTCCGCAGCATGCTGGCCCGGCATATCTTCGAGCACCTCGGCGCCGGAGTGAAGATCTACCACGGCGTCGACCTCACCTACGGCTACAACCTGTCGATCGGCGACGGGGCCAGCATCCGCCAGCGCGCCTTGCTCAACGACCGCGGCGGCATCACCATCGGCAACAACGCCGTCATCGGCTCCTACTCGCGCATCTTCTCCCACTCCCACAACGCGGAAAGCTACGGCAAGGTGACGCTGATACCTACGGTGATCGGCGCCGGCGCGCGCATCGCCAGCCACGCCATTGTGCTGGCCGGTCAACACGTCGCCGACGGCGCGTCCGTTGGCAACTTCCCTCAAGACCGGCTCTGAGGCGCCGCCACGCATGCTAACCTGAGGTTTCCAGTCTTCCCACCCTAACGCGCAGCATCCGCGCCGGGGCCTCTGATTTTGGAGAGATCGTTTGCAGTCAAGTGCTTTTGTCATTGCCGTCTTCACGTTCGTTCTGATGTTGTTTTCACTCAGCTTTCATGAGTGCGCCCATGCCTGGATGGCTTCGCGCCTGGGCGACCAGACGGCGCGGCTCGAAGGGCGCATCACCCTCAATCCCATGTACCACGCCGACCCCATCGGCACCCTGCTCGTCCCCGCGCTGATCATCTTCGGCCCCTTCGTCGGATTCAACTTCTTCAGCGGCATCCTGATCGGCTGGGCGAAACCCACGCCGGTCATCACCCGCAACTTCCGCAAGATCGTCCGCGACGACAATCTGGTGACGCTGGCCGGCCCGGCTTCCAACCTGGTTCTGGTGCTGCTGGCGTTCGTGACGCTGGCTCTGGTTTCCATCGCGGTTCCCGGCGGCCGCGAGCTGGTGCGCTCCATCCTTTTGGGCGGTTTGGCCATCAACACGCCCTCCGGGCTGCAAGCCACGGTGATCCTGGCCTTTCTGGCCATCGAGGTCAATCTTTCGCTGTTCTTCTTCAACCTGCTTCCCATTCCTCCGCTCGACGGCAGCCACCTGTTGCGCAACACGCTGCCCTATAACGCCGTGCAGCAATACGANNCTCGTCGCCTCCCGCTACAATGGAATGAGCCTTGCGGCGATTATTCCCTGAAAGCCAGCGGCCTTCTTCTTTCGCCGCCCCAGGAACCGGTACGCACCATGCCCGATAACGCAATTTCATCCTCCCGCCCGCGCGTGCTCAGCGGCATGCGCCCCACCGGCAAGCTCCACCTGGGCAACTACATGGGCGCGCTCGCCAACTGGGTCAAGCTGCAAAATGCCGAGATCGCCAACTACAAATGCTACTTCTTCATCGCCGACCTGCACGCCCTGACCACCGACTACGCCGATCCC
>PLSH01000276.1:11909-13751 GCA_003165095.1 Acidobacteriaceae bacterium | reverse complement strand
CGGCGAAAGGTCGCTTAGCTCTTCATCGGAGCACTTGCCATCGCGGTTCATGCTGACCGCGACTGGCGACTCTCATGGTTGCGTTGCCTTTTTCCATTTTGAGCTTCGAGCTGCCAGACGCAAGTCCTCGCAGTACCCCAAGCAGATCAAAAGTTTAGGCGATCATATCCGAGTGCGGCGGCTGGACCTCAAGCTCTTGCAAAAGCAGGTAGCCGACTGCATCGGCGTTGACAAAATCACGATTACGAACNNCCATCAGCGATTTGCATTCGCCCGGCGTCCCGCGCGGGGATGCGGATTGCCATCGCTGCCAACTCACTTTGGCATGTATAATAACCCGATTAACCAAACCAGCTGACCGGTTAAGCATCCGGACTGACTTCGGGCTAATGGGGATTTCAGAGACTCTACAATAACCTTCGCTGGGCCATCAAGATGCGTGTTAAATCCAAGAAGAGCGCTGACCGCCCCCGCGGGACTCCCGAGGAGCCAGGCCCCGGCAAGGACCTCGGAAACTTCCAAGGGTTCACGCCTAGAATCTCAGCTCATTTCCATGCTGCGGGGGCCGGGTATTCAACCGCGGCCTATGATCCCATCTCGGCTTTCCTTCCCAGCAGACTTCTTAAATGGATACCGCAGGTTGCGAAATACTGGTTTCATAAGAAGCACGCGTTCAGAGATTACACCACGCACGGAAAGGGAACCGGTATTTATCCGATCGATGATCGCGTGAAGATCAGCATGGCGGGCGATTGGGGCACAGGGACGGACGAAGCGAGAATCGTTGCGGCAGCGATGAAAAAGTCCGAGGCGGATTTCACGATTCACCTGGGAGATGTGTATTACGTGGGCGACAGCAATGAAGTGCGAGAAAACTTCCTGGGCGAGAAAACGAGTCCCTATGCACCGGTAAAGTGGCCGATGGGGGCGAAAGGCAGCTTCGCACTCAATGGTAATCACGAAATGTATGCTGACGGAAACGGCTACTGGAAAATGATTCTGCCGAAGATGGGATTGAAAGAACGCGGCAACAGCGAATGGGGTGCGGGACAGTGGGCGAGCTTCTTTTGCCTGGAAAACAAGCACTGGCGCATCGTTGGACTGGACACAGGCTACAATTCCACTCGTTTTGACTGGGGGAAAGTGCCAGTGCTGCAGCGGAGCAAATGGCTTCGCAAGACGACGCGGTTCAAGCCGGGGTGCGCTATTCCCGAATCTCTATTGGCGTGGCTGAAGTCCTCCGTGAATCCGGACGGAGACAAACGCGGATTGATTCTGCTGTCGCATCACGGGCCGCACTCCGCGTTTGAGGCTTGGTATCAAATTCCGGCGAAGCAATTGGCGAAGGTGATTCACCGGCCGGTTATTTGGTTTTGGGGCCACGAACACAGGCTCGCGCTCTATGAGAAGTTCCGCGTCAAGGAGGGCGTTGAGGCGTATGGGCGATGTATGGGCCACGGCGGCATGCCCGTCGAGCGAGGCGCAACTCCGGACATTCTGGATTGCAGATGGCTCGCTTGGGATAACAGGCGTTATCCCAGCGACGAGAAAGTTGATGTTGGCTACAACGGGTACGCAAACCTTTCATTGAACGGCCCAGCGCTCCACATCGCATATTACGATTTGAATCAATCGCTGCTCCTGACAGAAGACTGGCACATCGATATCGAGTCCGGCGCGCTAGAGGGACCCAGCCTGAAAAAGGTACTTGACGATCCATCGCTGCATTTCCGGGAAGCCTGAGGGAAAAATGATAAGTTCAGACGAGAATATCGGCGACCGGCCGATACGCAAGCACCTCGGCGTCATCATCTTCGGTGTGCTAGGATTCGTGGCATTCGT
>PLSH01000276.1:11743-11904 GCA_003165095.1 Acidobacteriaceae bacterium | reverse complement strand
TTCTCGATATATTTGAGCATGACAGCCTCCGGAATTACGCCGCGTGCAGCCATCCCCAACCCCCGGAGGGGCGAAAGAATCAATCTTTGAGCTGATTTCACTTAGACTCCGCAATTCGTCCGACTAGAAAGGACACTGCTGGGGGATTACATTTGGGCCTG
>PLSH01000276.1:0-11726 GCA_003165095.1 Acidobacteriaceae bacterium | reverse complement strand
ATGGGCTACCGAAGAGGTTCTGATGGCGGATAAAACGGCCAGGCTGATAAGTCGAGAAGAAGTTGCGGAAGGCACAATGGCCTTTCACTTCGAGAAACCGTCCGGATTCAGTTTCAGAGCGGGCCAGTTCGCCGATTTGACCCTCACTGATCCACTGGAAACTGACGCCGAGGGGAANNTCACTGAAGGAACTGACGTTAACCACAAAACTGAAGATAAGCCCAGCCGGAGGCTCCTTCACCTTACACAAGAACCTGGCAAAGCCGGCCGTATTCCTTGCAGGCGGAATCGGCATCACACCATTTCTCAGCATGGTGCAACAGGCTGACCGGGACAGGTTGTCGCAAAAGTTATACCTGTTCTATTCCAATCGGCGACCCGAAGACACAGCTTTCCTGGATACTCTGAGGGCTTTGGAGACGACAAATCCGCGTTTCTCCTTGATCTGCACCATGACAGAAATGTCGAAATCCAAGAAAGAATGGAAGGGCGAGACGGCTCTGATAGACAAGGAGATGTTGTGCAGGCATTTGGCCAACCTGCAAGGACCTATCTACTACATTGCCGGGCCGCCCGCTATGGTGAAGGCCATGCGCGAGACGCTTGTGAGTGCCGGGGTCGAAAAGAACGACATTCGAACAGATGAGTTTGTTGGCTACTGAGATATTGAGCGTGTGCCTTTTTAGACAGCTTTATCTCGGATTCTCCTGCTACTGTGAGTGTGTTGCTTCGACCGAACGCACGGAGAACCGGTAGGTCAGTCCAAAAATAGCATTTATCCCGATACTCGATCTTGGAGGAAAGCGCCTTGAAAGCTAAAACAATTGCCGGGGACTTTAAGAAAGTGTCTCGTCCCGAACTGATTGGGTTGTTGAATGAGGACTTGTCGCGCGAGTACCAGGCGATCATTGGTTACGTCGTCTACTCGCAGGTCTTAAAGGGCGCGGAGTTTATGAACATCGCAGGTGAACTTGCAGTGCACGCCGCACAGGAATTGGGCCACGCCCTGATCATCGCCGAGCAGATTGATTATCTTGGTGGCATGCCGACGGTTGTAGCCAAAACCGTCCGGACATCAGAGAAAGCCACCCAGATGTTGCAGTTCGATCTCGACAACGAAACAGAAACGATTCGGAACTATCGCGAGCGGGTCCGCCAGTGCGAAGAGTTGGCCGAATATGCGATGGGCGAACAAATTCGCCAGATACTCATCGACGAACAAGATCACCAGATTGCTCTGGCGACTGCACTGGGCAAAAGCGTGCCAGCCCCACTTAAGGCCACCTAGCAACTATGGGGAATTGATGTCCCAGCACTCCTATTTTGGGAGGCGCTGCCTCACCATGAACGGCAAGCGAGTTCCGTGTGGATTGCCGTTAACTCGTAAGTTGCCCAGGTTGTCAAAATTCCTCGAATAGAAGATCTAACTTTGTAGATGTGCCAATCCGCCGCTATGCGCTCCACTAGCCGGAGGCCTAAGCGCGGGCCAGAAATACTCCTGCGGCGGTCCCCGGCGGAAAAAGAGGAAAGTATGCCGAATCACGTGGAAAGTACGACGGAGGAGCCGTCGCAGACTCTTACGGAAATTGCGCAGCCGGCATCCTTGCCGCGGCTGGGGATGGCCGCTCCGGCGTTTGAAGCGGTCACCACACACGGAAAAATCCGCTTGGAAGATTACAAAGGCGGATGGGTGGTTCTCTTCTCGCACCCTGCGGACTTCACGCCGGTCTGCACATCCGAGTTTCTGGCCTTTGCGGCCATTGCTCCGGAACTGCGCGAGCGGGGCGTGGAGTTGCTCGGCTTGAGTATCGACAGTCCATCTTCGCATATTGCCTGGGTCCGCAACATCAAGGAGAAGTTCGGAATCGACATTCCATTTCCCATCATTGCCGATTCCAACAAGGAAGTGGCCTCCCGGTATGGCATGGTGATGCCCGGAGAGAGCAAGACGGAAACCAGCCGCTGCGTCTTTGTGATCGATCCAGCTGGGATCGTGCGCGCCATGATCTATTACCCGCTCACGACGGGCCGCAATACCGACGAGATCATTCGTCTGATCGATGCGCTGCAGACCACCGATAAGCACGGGGTTGCCACACCCGCGAACTGGAAGCCGGGAGACAAGGTGATTGTTCCGCCTCCAGGCACCATGGAAGAAGTGGAAGCGCGCCTGAAGGCCGGCTTCGAGTGCACGGATTGGTACTTCTGCAAGAAATCCGTGTGACGGGAGATTCCCAATGGCGTGTATTGGCAATCAGGGCGAACTGACGGAATCCGCGCGCAAGATGCTGACGGCACTGGAAAAACCGGGCACGGCGGAGGATATTGCCGCGCGCACTGGACTGCCGCTGTTTCGTGTTCGCGGCGGTTTGCGAGAGATGGCCGAAGCTGGGCTGGTGGAGCAGAAAGACGGAACTTATTTGCCGGCCCAGCGCGGTCTCGCCTTGTTGTCTGCATAAGGGCAACAAGCGTCCCACTTCATATCTGTACGGGGAGTCATCCGGAGTGGCTCTCCATTTGCTGTAACGACCGGCTATTCCCGTTGAGTGACTTTTCGATTGTGGAAAGGCCACTCAACGCCACAGAAGTCCCAGCAAGGATGCATCGCACCCCGATTCGTCCTGAAGAACGCTCCAGTGGTTTTCGGAGAGTCGATTCCCGCGTAGTCGGCACTCCGGCGCACCCTCCCTTGCAGGTTGACGTCATCACTCCATCCACAGCGCGCTGGTGATGATACGCGGATAGTAGCGGCTGGCCTTGCCTTCTCCGGAAACGATCTGGTCACAGCAGGCCCAGTACGAGCTGCCTTCAGTTTGCCACTTGACGTGAGCAGCATCCGCCTGGCGGAAGACCTTGGCGATCTGAGGATCGGCGTCCAGATGGAACACTCTGCGCGTGACGTGCATGAAGATGGCGATCTTGCTCATCCACGAGTTGTTGCTGGTGGAAGAGAGCTTGATGCCGCCGTCGGCAAAGAGGTTGCGGCGCTGGGGATCGAGCAGCAGGTTCCGCGTGTGTTCGAGGAGGACCTCGAACATGCGCTTTTCAGACGGAGTCGCGTAGATCTGCTCAAGCGTGCAGCCGGCAAAGCCGGTGTTGACGAAATAGAGCGGATAGACGCAACCCTCGACCGCGGGCAAGATGCGTGAGGAGTAGCCAGGGTTGGATTTCTCGAAGATGGCCGGCAGCACACCGTCGACAGCCTGATCCGAGACCGCCGACGCAACCTTGGCGGCGAGTTCTTCGCATCTGGCTTTGCCGGCTGCATCGCCCAGTTCGCGGAACATGAGCGCCAGAGACCGGTAGGTTGCCCAACTCTTCACGGCGATGTAGATGTTGTTGCGGGTCTGCGCGAGCGAATGATCGAGGGAGTCGTAAGTGGTGATCTCCTGACCGCCCGCGCAACGGGTGCTGTCGAACTGCGCAAATCCAACGTCGCCGCCGCGGTTGATCATGCTGGCCAGGCAGGCATCCACCACGGTCTGGTTGGATTTGAGCCATTTGATGTCGCGGGTCCTGGCCACGTAGCAGCCCGCAGTAAGCACCCAGTTGCAGAGCTGCTCAACTGTCATGTAGCTAAAACAGCCAGTGAGATTTGCCAGCTCGTAACTGCTGCGGCCTTGCGGCGAAAAGTTGTTGTGCGCGCCCATATCATGGCAGAAGCTTAGACCGCCTGGCCTGGTGTCATAGGGGCGGTTGAGTTGAGCTTCATCGGGCGGGGGCGGAGTCTGAGAGGGATCCACTTGTACCGTTTCGACCGAGGGAGCGAAGTCCGATTTGTAGACCTTCACTTCGTCGGTATAGCTGTAGAGCCGAACAAACGTATCCAGCAGGTTGCGGACCAGCCAGGGGTTGTGCTCCAGTTCCCAGAAGACGTGATCCACGGCGAGGTCGAGCGTGTTCATCATGCAGTACTCGCCCTCGTTGACCACCCACAGGGGCCGGCCTTCCACTTCGAGCAACTGCGTGCTTCCGTAGTAGCTGTGCGTGGCATGAGAGATCAGGAATCGCTGATCGACGGAGACAGCGGCGTTGTCCATTTTGCTGTCGAGCGACTGCGCCGACGCAATGATCTTTGCGGAGTTGTCGAGGGCGGTCCTCAGAACATCCGCAAGGCCCGTGAAGTAGCGGGTATACAGATAGCGGCCGTCGAGCCCGTTGGTCTGGAAGCCCTCAAGATAAGACCCGAGGGCGATCGTGATTCCATACTTNNGCTCGGCGTCGATTTTCACGCCATCTTCCGAGGAAGTGAAATCGAGCAGTTCCGCGGCGGAGCCGGCCTCGCGGCGGAAAGCGAAGGCCAATCGGCCGCTGCCCAAATCCTCCGGCAGAGTCCGGCTGCCGGGGCGCGCATGATTGAGAGCGAACAGCGCGGTCCGGGTGGTGACGCCGGTGGAGTTATCCAGCTCAAGACGGGCAATCACAGCGGGCAGCAAGCCCGAGCGCATCCGCTCCCGGTCTTCCACTGCTGGATCGGGAATCGCTCCAAAGGGCGAATAGACCGAAAAGCTCATCCCCTCGGCTGCCCATTGGTCGCTTGCCCAGCCATAGGAGCGCGAGATCGCGCTTTGCTCGAATGGCAAAGCGTCGGGCTTCACGTTCTGTTCTGAGGGACCGGCCTGCTCCACCAGAAACGCATCGGCGGAACGGTCGACGGCGGCGGTGTAGAAAGGCAGGCACTTGAGAGTTGCATTGGAATAGCGATCGCCATCCTTGAAGCCGATGAAAACTTCCTGATCCCCAGGCTGTCCGATTTGCAGGCCAATGCCTCCGCGGGTTCCGAAGTTGCCGCAGGTGAAGCTCATGAAGGCGCCCATGGGCGAATGCTGGGCATTGAAGCCCACGTGGCAAGAGAGCGATGCAGGTTTGGTCACGGTGGTTCCTCGCAGCGAATTATACCCCCGCGGGCATGAATGATAATTTCCATTTTGCAGTCGCCAATTCCAACAGTAAAACGATATAGTTGTGACTCGAATTACTGTCACCGCGGCGTTGCGTCTTGACGATCAGTTCGGCAGATTGCGGGCTGGCGCAAGAAACTCCCGTGAGGAGCTGGTTCGGTTTTTGTGCGATAGCGGTCCGGCTTTGGGGATACCACAGGCGGCGGCCCGGAAGCCCAGCGCAGGCTCCCGGTATGCAATGAAGACGGGCTCTCCCGCAACAGCGGCTCTCGCCTGGGGGCTGTGGTGAGTTGGCCAGGACAGGTTTGAAGAGGGCAGGTTGTGTTTCTCGCCGTGCAGTGTGGAAAGAGAGAAGGGATCGATGAGCGGCAATAGCAAACGTCTTCCATTTTCTGAAAAATTCGGGTACGGCCTGGGGGATATGGCCGCTAACTTCGTCTTCCAGGCGATGATGGCCCTGCAACTGAACTTCTACACCGACACCTTCGGGTTGACGCCGGCCCAGGCCGGCACGATGTTCCTGATTGTCGGCCTGGGAGCCGCGGTCTTCAATCCGGTGATGGGCGTCATTGCCGACCGCACGCATACACGCTGGGGCAGATTTCGCCCCTGGCTGTTGTGGACCGCATTGCCCTTTGGCGTGATTGGCGTTCTGACGTTTACTACCCCGGATTGGAGCTCGGGCGCAAAGCTGATCTATGCCTGGGTTACCTACCTGCTGCTGCGCCTCATTTATACGGCCAACAACGTCCCCTATGCATCGCTGACCGGAGTGATGACGGACGATCCGAATGAGCGGACCAGCATTGCATCCTACCGGCAACTATTTGCCAACGCGGCGGGCTTCATTGTGCAGAGCCTGGCGATTCCCATGGTGGTATTTCTTGGCCGTGGCAGCAGCGCGCGCGGTTACCAGATGACGATGGGTATCTTCCTGGTGACGAGTGTGGTGATGTTCCTGATCGCATTTGCGGTGAGCAAGGAGCGGATTCAGCCCGACCCGAAGCAAAAGTCGTCTGTTGGTCAGGATCTGGCCGATCTGATCAAGAATGGCCCGTGGATTGCGCTTTTCCTGGTGACGACCTTCTACTTTATTGCCCTCATGATCCGCGGTAGCCTGATGTTGCCCTACTTCAAATATTGTGCCGGCAACCAGTTGCTCTTCAGCTGGTTCAACGGCTTCGGATTGACGGCGCTGCTGATTGGCGTGGCCTGCTCAACCGCGTTGACCAAGCGCATGGGCAAGCGCCGGGTCTTCTTCGTGAGCATGCTGTTGACCGGCATTTTCTGCATCGCGCTGTTCTTTATCCCGGCGACGGCGACGACGGCCATCATCGGTCTGGAAGTTGTGCGCCAATTTGTGTACGGCTGCTCAGGCCCCGTTCTTTGGGCCATGATGGGCGATGTGGCCGATTTCGGGGAATGGAAGACAGGACGCCGCGCCACCGGCACAGTGACTGCCGGGGTGGTCTTTGCGCTATGGATCGGATTGGCGCTGGGCGGCGCGATTGCCGGCTGGCTGCTTTCGCTGTATGGCTATGAGCCAAATGCCGTACAGACGGCACATTCGTTGATGGGTATCCGGCTGATCGCCTCGGTGTACTCCGGCGCGGGGTTCCTGGCTGCTGCCGCCTGCCTGATGTTCTATGGCATCAACATGAAACTCAACCTCACCATCTCGCACGATCTAGGCGAGCGCCGCAAAAAGTTTTGAGAGTCAGCGGGCAGTCCCAGCGAGGGAAGCAATGCTTACCGGGTATCCGCAGGTAACGAGAGGCTTGAAAATCAGAAGGATTGGTCTGGCCCTGCCGACCAACGCAGGAGGAGATTGAAATGCAACATCAGCGAAGCCTGAGTTTAGTTTTGACCGTATGCCTTTCGAGCGTGGCTACCTTTGCCCAGGCTCCCGCCTCCGCGACGCTCAAAGACGCTTTCCGCAATGGTTTTCGCGTAGGCGCGGCAATGGACACAGATCAGATTACCGGCAAGGATGCGCGCGGCGACGCCATCCTCATAAGCCAGTTCAATTCCATTTCCCCAGAGAACGTAATGAAATGGGAGGTGATTCATCCCCGGCCCGACGCCTACGACTTCACACTTGCGGATAAGTATGTCGAGTTTGGCCTGAAGCATCACATGTTCATCGTCGGCCACAATCTCTGCTGGCACTCTCAGACGCCGGCCTGGGTATTCAAGGATGAAAAGGGCAATCCGCTCACCCGCGAAGCGTTGCTCGAGCGCCTTCACGACCACATCCGTACTGTGGTTGGCCGCTACAAGGGAAAGATCGACAGTTGGGATGTCGTAAACGAAGCCTTGAATGAGGACGGAACCCTCCGTCAGTCGCCCTGGATGAAGATTATCGGAGAAGACTATATCGTGAAGGCATTTCAGTTTGCCCACGAAGCCGATCCCAACGTTCAGTTGAACTACAACGACTACAACCTCGAGACTCCGGCCAAACGCAGGGGAGCCATTGCGCTGGTGAAGAGGCTGCAGGCCGCGGGCGTTCCCATTGCCGTGGTCGGCGTTCAGGGACACTTGCACCTCGACTGGCCGTCGGCTGCGGACGAAGAGGCCACCATCACAGATTTGGCAGCGGCCGGCGTCAAGGTCGCGATCACAGAGCTCGATATCGATGTGCTCCCTTCCGCATGGGGACACAGCGCGGACGTTTCGCTGAAGATTGCGGAAAACCCCAAGCTCAACCCTTATCCAAAAGGACTGCCGGACGATGTCCAACAGCGTCTGGCGAAGCGCTACGCGGATCTCTTCGCGGTGTATTGGAAGCATCGCGATGTGGTCACCCGGGTTACGCTGTGGGGCGTCACCGACGCGCAATCGTGGCTGAACGACTGGCCGGTTAAAGGACGAACCTCCTACCCCCTGCTCTTCGATCGCGACGGCAATCCCAAGCCGGCATTTCAGGCTGTGATCGAGACAGCCAGGGATTGAGTTGTCCCCTGTCGCAATGCCATGCGGATTTAGAACGGCCGCCAGTCACGCTCAACAAATCAAATCTGTTGCTGGCGTGCGGCAGTTTCGCAGTTAGAATGCGATATGAGCACGCGACGGAAGCCAGTAGATCCAGAACCGTTTTCGATGCCGCAAACGGCGTTGCCGGTGGTGTGCATTGTGACTGTTGACGAGGAGTTCCTTGGCGTTGTGACTCCTGAGCTGTCGCCATGGTTCCAGGTGATGGTTCGCGGCAATTATGACGATCTGGTCCGCTTGACGCGCGAGGCGGGCGTAGCGGCGATTCTGCTCGACATCGACACGGAAGGGGAAGATCCGTTTGGAGGCCTTCCGGTTCTGAACGAGTTGCGCAGCCTGAACGACAACGTCACTTTGATTTCGATGGGCCGGGCGCGGGCGCGCGCGATGGAGAAGCAGGCGCTGAACGCCGGGGCTGACGCGCACTTCCGCAATCCGGTGGACGTGACCGAATTGCGGATGACGCTGGTGGAGACGGTGCGCCGCCGCAGCGAGAACGCCGAGCGCGAGCGGATGCGGCAACAGTCGCTCGAATCCAGCCGCTTTCAGGATTTTGTGGGCGCGAGCGAGCCGATGCGGCTGGTGTATGACGCCATTCAGCAGGTGGCCGGAAGCAGCATCAACGTGCTCATCCGGGGCGAGAGCGGTACGGGCAAGGAGCTGGCGGCGCGCGCCATCGTGGCGCTGAGCCGGCGGGCGAGCAAGCCGTATATTCGCCTGAACTGCGCCGCGCTTCCTGAGAATCTGATCGAGTCAGAGCTGTTTGGCAGCGAGCGCGGCGCGTTTACGGGAGCGACCGAGTCGCGTCCAGGCCAGATTGAGCTGGCCGACGGAGGGACGCTGTTTCTGGACGAGATTGCGACTCTCAGTGTCGCGCTGCAGACGAAACTGCTGCGGGTGCTGGAAGACCACCAGGTGCAGCGGCTGGGCGGGCGCACGAATCGCAAGATCGATTTCCGGCTGATCTGCGCGACCAACGAGCCGCTGGAGGAGATGGTCCGCACCGGGCGATTCCGCGAAGACCTTTACTACCGCATTCACGTGATTCCGATCAACCTGCCGCCATTGCGGGAACGGAGAGGAGATATTGCTCTGCTCTGCGAACATTTTCTCGAGGTGCATTGCGTGGCGAACGGGCTGCGGCTGAAGCGGCTCAACGCGGACGCGCTTGCGGTGCTTGAGGAGCAAACCTGGCCGGGGAATGTGCGCGAGCTTGAAAATCTGATTCAGCGGCTGGTAGTGACGGCGCGCGCGGATGAGATCGGCGTTAACCATCTTCCCCCGCGGGTGCTGAAGCAGAGCCTGGCGGCGCAGGAGGCCATCCTGCTCCCGGCCGAAGGAGCGGACTTCGACGAGGAGATTCGGCGGCTGGAGATTGCGCTGCTGACGACGGCGCTGAGCCGGACGGGAGGAAGCAAGACGGCGGCGGCGCGCCTTTTGAACATCGACGGCCAGCGCATCAAATACCTGTGCCGCAAATATTCGCTCCAGGCATCTACGGGTTAAAAATTAACCTGCCGAGGGTTAATTTTTCACCTAAAGGGCTAATCCGGCCGATGAGGGAAAATCCACAGTCTTGACAAGCGCAATGGATTCATCGAGTTGTAAAATGATTTGTCGGCGGCGCGGGTTTGGCACACGAGATGCACATAGGTAGGGCGCAGGAACGAAATCAAAAAATTCTTTTTGGGGGATACCACAATGGCCATCACGAAGAAGTCGCTGATCAGCAGCAGCAGCCCGGTTGCAAAGTCCAACACCACCCACTTCGTCAAATCCGGTATTCCGGCCGCCGCTGAAAAGCTGGTTGCTGCCAAGACGCTTACCGGCAAGGGCATCCTCGCTTAGAAGATGCAGCAAGCGTTCCGGCTGCAAGCTGGCCGCGCAACGGCCCTCGAGCCGGAAGGCTCACAGGAATCGCCAGGCGGCCGAGGCCGCGCCGGCGACCGAAGCAAAGCGCGATCCGATCTACAACTCTCTCGGTGACAAATGACGGCAGCCGCTGATGCGGCTGCCGTCGTTTTCATTTCACCAGACGTGGGCTTTGACCAGGTTGAACGCGATGGTCAGGAATCGCTCCGCGATGCAGTGGCGCGCCCCGAAGATCTTGGCTTCGCCGGAGACTCCGAAGAGTGGATTCCCCGCGGAGGGGGGCAGCGGAATGCGGGAGCAGTAGAAGACGGGGAGTTTGACGCCTTTGTAATTCTGGGTGGCGACCAAACCCGGCGGGAGGGTTACCGCGTCGCCTCCGGGAGGCGTGAGCGTGAGCCGAACGATCGAGAATCGGTCGGGAAGAGCAAGGGCCACTTCGGCGCCGGGGGGAATGCGTTCGAGCGCGGAGACAGGTATATAGATTCTTGCAAAGCGCGGGCCGGCGTCTGCCAGCTCGAGCAGCGGCTGGCCGGAGGCAACGTCCTGGTGGAGGAGCGCGCCGGGATTCAGCGTGAGGACCGTTGCGTCGGCGGGCGCGCTCACCACAAGCGAAGACTGGGCCTCGCCTGCAAGCCCGGTGGAGCGTGCAGAAGCATCCTGCTGAGCGGCAGCGGCGCTGATGCTGTCTCCGTGAAGCTCGGCGGTGACGGCATGGAAGCGGGCGCTGTCAGTTTGCGCGGCGGCGGAGGAGCGCATGGCAGCGGCCATGGGACTGCTCATGCGGAGCAGAGGCTGACCGGCGCGAACCGCATCGCCCTGCTCGACGAGCACAGCATCCACTCGTCCAGGGATAGCCGCGTGAAGCGTGTCTGATCGGATGGGCTCAATGGTGTACCAGGCATTTTCGCGGTCGCGCCAGATGGGGAGAAACAGGACGGCGGCCACAACGGCAGCTGCAACGAAATGCACCGGCCGCCATTTGCGCCCCGAGCCGAAGGTCTGCTTCCAGAGCCGGACGGCGACGCCGCGCAGCGCGGCGAGGCGCGAGCGGAACATGACAAAAGCCAGTGCGCCGGCGGGAATGAGAGCGAACTCGGCGAACCATTGCGAGGTTACGTTGTAGGAGAGACGGATGACGAAGAAGAGCAACAGGTAGCTGTAGATTCCCGAGGCAATGGCGTAGAAGATGAACAGCGGCGCGCGCTTGCGGGGCACCACCGGAACTTCAACCGGAAAGCGCAGAACGGTTTGTTGGAACCATCCGGAAAGGAAGGCCGTGGACCGCTCCTTGAGATCGGGAATCCCGATAGCCGCGGTGAGGAAGTAGTAGCCGTCAAGCTTGATGAGCGGATTGAGATTGACGAGGACGACGGCGACGCCGGTGATGAGGATGACCTGGTAAGCGAAGTCGTGCGCCCACAGGCCATCCTGAGTGTTCGTCCATACAATCATGGCAAAGCCGCAGACGGTCATTTCAATCCAGATGCCGGCGATGATGGTTGCCAGCCGCTGCATCTTGGTGGCGGAGGTCCAGATCTCGGTCACATCCACATAAAAGGCGGGCAGGAGATAGAGGAACATGAGGCCCATGCTGTGGACCTGGCCTCCGTAGTGCTTGCAGGTAAGCCCGTGGGCCGTCTCATGGAGGAAGCCGAGAATCAGGAAAAGCATCCAGAACTGGGCTACATCCTGGAGGCTTTTGTGCGAAAAGTTGTAGTAGAGAGCAATATCGGGGCCAATGGAGCTCCACTTGGCGGTGAACACAGCGGCCTGGAAGAGGAATAGCAGGACGACGGCCAGCACGCACCAGGGGCTGTAAATGAAGTTGCCGGCGGCTCGATCGAGCCAGCCAAGATAGCGGTCGGGATCCCATCCGGAGAAGCTGATATGGGCGAGATTGATCTTCGATTTGCGGCCGGCGCGGCGTCCGCGCTGAGCGGTGAGCTTCTGGCTGAGGGC
>PLSH01000378.1 GCA_003165095.1 Acidobacteriaceae bacterium | reverse complement strand
TCCGGCTTTCTGCAATCCTCCGCGATGGCCGAATTCATCAGCGCGGAGTTGGAGAGCGTCAGCTCCGCTGCTGCCCTGGAAGAAGGACAAGAGTTTGCGCAGCGCTTTCATCTGATTCGCAAGCTGGGCGAAGGCGGCATGGGACAGGTCTGGCTGGCAGAACAGACATTTCCCGTGCGCCGGCAAGTGGCCCTGAAAATGATCAAGGCCGGCATGTACGACGAGGCTGTTGTCGAACGCTTCCAATCGGAGCGGCAATCGCTGGCGATCATGGAACATCCGGCGATCGCCAAGGTGTTTGACGCGGGGACAACGCCTGAGGGTCAGCCGTACTTCGTGATGGAATACGTGCCCGGTTTGCCGATTACGGAGTATTGCGATCGAAAGAAACTCACCATCCGCGATCGACTGGAACTCTTTATTGAAACCTGCGACGGCGTGCAGCACGCGCACCAGAAAGCCATCATCCATCGCGATCTGAAGCCGGCAAACATCCTCGTGGTTGAGGTGGATGGCAAACCCGTTCCGCGCATCATCGACTTCGGGCTGGCTAAGGCAGTCACGCATCTCATCGCCGGCGACGCCCGCAAAACACAATTCGGAAACCTTGTGGGAACGCCGGGATACATGAGTCCGGAACAGGCTGACGCGAATGTGCAGGATATCGACACGCGCAGCGACGTGTACTCGCTTGGAGTTGTTCTTTATCTGTTGCTTTCAGGGCGAGAGCCGCTTGAAAGCAAACTGGGTCAGAAGCAACAGCTCGACGAGTTGCTGCGCAGGTTGCGCGAGGATGAACCACCGAGGCCGAGCACGAGAGTCAGTGGCGATCGTCATTCCTCAAGCGCAATAGCGGAAGCGCGCAGCACGGAGCCCAGACAACTCACCCGCATGCTGCGTGGAGACCTTGACTGGATCACCATGAAGGCTCTCGAGAAGGATCGCGCTCGCCGGTATGGCGCGCCCTCCGATCTGGTCGCCGACATTCGTCGCTACCTGAACCACGAACCGGTCCTGGCGCGTCCGGCAAGTGCTGCTTACCGGAGCGGAAAATTCGTGAAGCGCCACAAACTCGCGCTTGCGGTGGCGTCGGTTTTCGCTCTCATGGTGCTTGCCGGCGCAGTAGCCATCGTAAGAGAAGCGCAGATCGCTCGCATGCAGGAGGCTCGCGCGGAGCGCCGTTTCGAGGCGCTGCGCAAACTCACTGACTCGATGTTGTTTGAGTTTCACGACTCTATTGAGTTCTTGCCCGGATCCACGGCTGCGCGCGAGCTGGTGGTGAGCCGCGCGCTGGAATACCTTCAACAAATCGAGACGGAAGCGAACGGCGACCCGGCCACTTACGTGACCTTGCCGCGGCTTACGAGCGCATCGGGCGAATCCGTGCCGAAGAGAATCATCCCCATCTGGGCGGTGTTGGCTCATTGCAAGAGGCGAAGCAGCTCTACGAAAAGGCATTGGGAATTCGCCAGAAACTGGCAGCCGCGAATCCTGGCGATACAAACCTGCAAGTGGATCTGCTTGAGACGATGACGCTCGTCGGCTCAATTCATTACCTGTTGGGAGATCTTGATGGCGCTGCCGAACTCGGCCGGCAGCGGCTCAAGATGGAGGAACAGCTTCGAGCGANNACGATGAATGAAGCATTCCTCCGCGCCGACCCAGCCAGCGCGCGAAACCTAGGCAGAGTACTGGTTTCACATAATTGGATTGCCATGACGCTTAAGTTCGATCGCAAGTTTGCTGCGGCCGCAAATGAATTTCAACAAGGCATTCAAATCGACGAGCAACTCGCCGTTCGCGACCCGAATGACGCCGGCGTGCGGATAGATCTAGCGGGCAAAAACGAGGAATTGTGCAAATCCCTGGCTTATGCGGATTCATTTTCTCAGGTGCGAAGCATTTGCCAGAAGTCGATTGCGATCAATGAAAGTTTGGTGAAGTCCGACAAAAATAATGTGCAGGCCGTCGCCGATCTCGCTTCGTCGAATCTGACGATGGGGCTGGCTCTTTATCTCATGCATTCGCGTCGCGAGGCTTTGGTCTTTGTTGAGCGGTCAGACTCCATGTTTCGCGCAGTGGCTCTGCGCGACCCCGATCCTCTGTCCAACGGAATGGTTCATGCAGTAGCCCTTTTGTATGCAGGTCGGATTGAAGCCAGCCTGCATCACCCTGAACTGGCAAGCAAGAACCTTGCTGAGGCCCAGGCATTGCTGGAACGGCTCGCAAAGCGCAGCCCGAAGCACCGGTATATTCTGGACGCGCTCAACGAAACTCGACAGGCAATCGACCAACTGCCGCGCGATACGGCTCCCCTCGCAGTCCACTAGCCGCGATCGCAGCTCATGGGCAAGGCTCCCGGCGGAAGATTTACGCCGGCCATGGGATGAGAAATCTGCCAACGGGAGAATATCCGCGGGCTCATCGTTTCCAGCATCACGCGCACGGGAAAAGAATATGCGTTTCCACTGAGCTAATCGATTCGAAATCGGATGAAACGGTGCGCTCCCACTCTGAGCGTTCTTACGGCGAAGGCCGCTCTGTTGAAGCTCTCAATGTGATTGCGGCGGATGTACGGCGCGACTTCCGGGGGTTACTCAACAGCACAGCCAATTGAGGCAAGCCCTTCAACCTTGAACCGATATCAGCTGTTGATAATGGTCCGATGAGTTCGCCGACCTCGAACGTAAGCATTTGCCGGTTCCGGATGTATGGCCGTAATTAACCGGCCAAAAGTCTTAGACCCGGGCGTGAAGGCGTAGATACGAGGCTATATTTTCTTTCAGTTGGATTTTTCATCAGGAGGCGGGGTTCCGCTTCCGGTGATGATCTTGGCGGGTCGAAGCCAGATGCGGAACCCCTGTGAGGTACGATCCTCTTTATCCCAGTCTCCGTCCCGCTTTACAAGCTTGCAACCGGCTGGGCGGACGACTGCGACGGGATCATTCTACGCCAGTGCCCGATATGTAAACGAGATTCGATTGTTGGTCATGGCCGCCGCCGCAAGCAGGCTCACGACGAGCATCATGACTGGATTTGGATCCATCGCGGCCGCTGTGCCGACTGCGGGACGACCTTTACTTTCCTTCCTGTGTTCTCTCTTCCCTACACGCATTTCAGTCTGCTTGCACGCTGCCAGGCATTGTGGCAGCACTTTGCGGAGCACTGTTCTTGGGAGAAGGCGTCGCCGAAGCTCATGGATCCTGACCGCTTGCCCGATCCGTCAACCGTCCGGCGCTGGTCGATCGGCCTTGATTGTCTTCAGCCGGCGCTTTCCTTTCTCCGCCAGACCGTCACCCGTGTAGCTCATTGGCTGGTTCGCGGCCGTCAGGTTCTTGACGAAACTGGACCATTGTCCTGGATAACTCCGGTTTTGCAAAACCTCTGGCCCTTGCTTCTTTGAAAAAACCCTTTCACCCACCATCCTTGCCTGGGATTACCGGCGTCACCCGCCTACGCTGGGCTCCGGAGGCGAAAAAGCGCTGTGGGCGAAGACGTCGAAACACTCAAGCGGCGGCTGCCGCTGTTGGACTATCTGCGGCAGCATAACTGGACTGCCCGGCCTGTGGGTCGCTCCGAGTTCGTCGGACTCTGTCCGCTGCACCAGGAGAGCCGGCCGTCGTTCTATGTGAACGCACGTAAGGATGTCTTCTATTGCCATGGCTGCGGCCAGGGCGGCGATCTGATTCGCTTTGTCCAGCTATCCCGCCATCTGTCCTTCCGCCAGAGCCTCGCCTGCCTGGATCCACAGACTAGTCCAGAAGCCGACTCTGCCGCGGTACTTGAGCAGGCTTCCGCTTTCTATCGACAGCAACTCGATAACTACCCCGAAGCACTCAGCTATCTCAACAAGCGCGGTATCGAAGATCCGATCCTGATCAAGGAACTCGAAATCGGCTATGCACCTGGCGGAAGTCTGCGTCGTCATCTGACGGCACAGGGTTATTCTTTCGATCTGCTGCGGCAAGTCGGCCTGCTCAACGTGAACGGCTGCGATGCTTTCTATCAGCGTATCGTCTTCCCGCTTCGCCGGGGCGAGCACATCGTCAACCTCTACGGCCGCAGCACCGGCGCCGCCTTCGCTCATCACTTCCTGCCCGGCACCAAGGGCGGCTTGTATGCATGGGAGAAGGTCCGGCACTGCCCTGAGGTGATTCTTGTCGAGGGGTTGTTTGACTATACCGTGTTGCGGCAGGCGGGCTTTCACAACGTCACCTGTTCGTTGGGAACCCATCTCAACACGGACCAGTTTCTCCAGCTGTGCGAAGGCCCGCGCACCGTCTATCTCACCTTCGATGTCGATGACAACCTGAGCGGACAACAAGCCGCGCTACAGTTGGCCCGTCGTCTTGACGCGAAAAGTATTGTCACGCGCCGTGTCCTCCTGCCCCAGGGCCACGATCCCAACTCCTTCTTTACAGAGGGCGGCGACGCGCTCGAGTTCCAGTCTCTGGTGGAGGTAGCTCAGCCATGAAGTTCCAGGTGATCTTCCGGAAGAACGCAGCCAGCTCACATAGCCCGTATCATGTGGTCGAGCAGAGCACCGGACAGGGAGTCGAGTGGATTAATAGTTATCTGGATCGGGAGCACGTTCGCCGCCTGGCGAACACGAGCCTGCGCATCTACGCTTACAACTTGCTGCACTTCGTTCGCTGGTGGGAGAGCATTCATCACACCGCCGAGATAACTGTGGCAGACCTAGCCGAATCGACCCTGCTGGACTACTTGCGGTTCCAGTCCGGCCTGCAACCGCGGCCTTCCGCAGCCAGCATCAACGAGCGCCTTGCCGATGTCGATCGTGCCCTTCGCAACGCGTTCCCGGATGCTCCCAGTCAGGTCGCTCATGGGTTTCAACAGACTTTCCTGCAGCGCAAGCCGATGGGTCTTGGCCGCCCGCGCGTGGCGATCAGCAGGCTACGTGTGAAGCAGCCCAAGCTCAACATCGTGCCGCTCTCCGTCGATGAAGTCGCGCGCTTCTGGGCCAGTTTTCATACCGCGCGCGACCTGGCCATCGTGGGCTTGATGCTCATGCATGGGCTTCGCTCCGCCGAGTTGCTGGCTCTGAACCCGGAAGACGTGCTGTTGTCTGAAGCCCAGTTGCGCGTGCGCGGCAAGGGCGGCAAGCTTCGCTTTCTCCCCCTGGCGCCGGAGACTACGCAGCTGGTCGATCACTATCTGCGGCTGGAGCGGCCCAACCCATGTTCTGCCGCGCTGTTCGTCGTGCTGAAAGGTCTCGCTCATGGAACGCGCAT
>PLSH01000341.1:4561-14127 GCA_003165095.1 Acidobacteriaceae bacterium | reverse complement strand
GGATGGTTCGATTACACCTCGCTCATCCAGGCGTCGCAAGACGACTTTCACGATTCCTTCCTGAGCCTCATCCCGGAGTTCGGACTGATACTCAGTCCCTCCAAAGGCCCGATAGATACCCTCGTGATCGACCACGCCGAGCAGCCATCGCCAAACTGATCCGAATCGCCGCAATCCCTCTCGCGCTCAGTGCGCCATCGCCGGAGCCGGCGTCCCATCCGACCATTTGCCAACCCAGACCATCAAAATTGTCGCCCGCTCCTCCGGGTCATTCGACGCCATCACCGGCGAGCCCGGCAGATCCGCTCCCCAGCTTTTCCCCGCGTCGCCCGCAACAAAAAACATCAGGTGTGGATGCCAGTTCTTGGCGTCGTCGCCCAGGTACTGCTGCTTCGACAGCATGTAGCACATCGCTCCCGGCTCCAGCGCAGGCAATTCCGCCCTGCCCAGCGCCGATGCGGTCGCCGCCACGATCTCTGCCTTCGATTTTCCTTCGAGCACCAGCTTGGTCTTCATCAGGTAGATGGGCACAAAAGTCCTCGCGGCTGCCGGATTAAAGCAAATGGGGCCGCGAATCTTGGGATTCCAGAACCCCGCGTCATCGGTTCCGGAGCCCCATGATCGCTCCACCACGCAGAGAAAACCATTCGTGCCTTTCGCCGCGGTCGTGTATCCGTTCCGTCCCAGCACCATCACCTCGGCTCCGTCCGAAATCGATGCAGGTGCGGCACTGCGAGCCAGCGCGATTTCAGAATTCTCGTCGGCCATCAAATACTCATTCACAGGAGCCATGGCCGGATACGCAGCCTTCTCTGCCTGCGCTTGTGCCTGCCAGGTTGCGCCTTGCAGGCCAACCAGAACAAGAATTGCAACACCGATGACCTTCACATGGTTCTTCCGCATCAGCCCCTCCAGTAGTCGCATATTTTATGCAGTTTTGGGAACACCCCGCGCGCAGCCGCCTGCCCTGCGCGTAGCCGTTTGCCTATAGTAGACCAGAAAGAAAAAAATCGCCCAACCGTATTCACGCCCATCAACCATGCAGCGGCGACAGCAAGCTGGAACTTCGTGATTCACTGGAACCGGGCGATTTCGCTCGCATTCCTCCCTGGATACATTCGAGCCTTACTGGTAAAATAGACATATGATCGCGCCTGTCGGCAACAAGACGGTTTCCTCAAGGAAGTTTGTATTGGGAGGCAAGAGCTTTGCCGCCATCTCGGCAGTGGAGGGATTGAAGCTCCGGCCCGCGAGCGAGGAACGCTTGGAGCAATCTGTGTGTCTTTCGCAGACTGAGCGTCGCGCGGAAACGATCCGTGCGTTCGCTGGTTCGCCCAAGCGCGGATGAGCTTGGAGGGCAACGACGCCTTTGATGATCCGTACGCCTATCCCGGCACGGCCATCCTCAAGAATATTCTGGACATTCGAGACCAGGACACGCTCGAAGCCTTTGAAGTGGAAATCTCTACGCTGCGCGCGTAAGAGTCCCTGCCAGAGGGCAAGTTCGATTGGGCCCACTATTGCAGCGTGCACCACCACCTCTTTCAGGACGTCTACGATTGGGCTGGGCGATACCGCACCGTGAGAACGTCTAGGCAGCCTGCGGAAAAACCCAATATGGGCGGGGTATTTAGAAGTTTTGTAACAGGGCACGACTTCAGTCGGGCCGCAAATGCCTCAAAATAAAGGACGGGCTTTAGCCCCTGCTAAATGCTCCTCGGGCATTTCACTCCAAGTTGAGCCTTTTTCCGCAACGTCGAAGGGCGGCAGTGCCTTCTGCTATCCGGAGAATATTCCGGCGCAATGAATCGGCGCCCCTGAGCTACACTGTTGCCACAGATACCCTGCGTCAGCAAAGCACGTGAAAGGCGATGTGCACCATGCAAAGAGCACTCCGTAACTTCATTATGTTTTCAGCTTTCGTCGGCGCTGTTTCCCTCAGCGCGCAAACCGCCGACGACGTTGTGGCCAGGCACGTGGCCGCCGTCGGCGGCAAGGACGTGATCAGCCAGGTGAAGTCGATCTCCATGGACACCACAACCCACATAGCGGACAGCGACATGCCGGGCACGCTGGTGACCCTTGACGGTGTGGCCTACCGCTCGGAATTGGACTTCAACGGCGCCAAGATGGTGCAGTGCTACACCGCCAAGGGCGGATGGATCGTGAATCCCATGGCCGGCATTACCGATCCCACGCCCATGCCCGACGATGAGTTCCAGGCGGGCAAGAGCGCGATTTACGTGGGCGGCGGATTGCACGACTACGNNAGAATCGACCTATGTATTCGACGCCGCCACGTACCTGGTCAAATCCACTTCCCGCAAGGGCAAGTTCCAGGATCAGGACGTGACCATAACGACGAGCCTCTCCGACTACCGGAAGACGGATATAGGCCTTGTGGTTCCCTATGCCATCAGCATCGATTTTGGCGACCAATTCTCGCTGAGCATCACCGTCAACAAGGTCGAGGTGAACAAGCCCGTCGATCCGGCGATCTGCGACCTGCCGAAAACCAGCCAACCGCCGGACCAACACAAGCCCTCACCGAATTAGGTTTGGAGCGGATAACCGCCAATCCGGAACCAATCGTTGCCTTCCGCCCACAGCCCATACCGCTCGCCGGGAGAGTCCCCTTTGTTTCCCCAAAACAGCCTGCGGAAAAACTCAATAGGTGCGGGGTATTTAGAAGTTTTGTAACNNTAAAGCCCCCGCCGTCCGCCCGCCCTCCGGGAGCCAGACCCATGACTGCGCATTCATCAAGCACCCGTCACCCCCCGCGTATCCTGAAGTGTTCCACCCTTCACTGGAGGCTCCATGACCCCCACCGGCCGCACCATCACCACGCTCTCCAGCCGCGAAGTCTACCGCAACCACTGGATGCGCCTCCGCGAAGACCGCATTCTCCGCTCCAACGGCACTGAAGGCGTCTACGGCGTAGTCGAGAAACACCCCGCGGCCATTATCCTGCCCCTCGACAACGGCCGCGTCTGGCTCGTCGAGCAGTTCCGCTACACCATCGAGCAGCGCGCCCTCGAGCTCCCCCAGGGCGGCTGGGAGATGGAGATCGAGCATCCCGAAGAGCTGGCCCGCGGCGAGCTTCGCGAAGAAACCGGCCTCGACGCCGCCCAGATGACCCTCCTCGGCGCCCTCTGGATCGCCTACGGCTTCACGCGCCAAAAGCAGTATGTCTTTCTCGCCACCGGCCTCACCCAGCTTGAGAAAGACCCCGACGCCGAAGAGCACGACCTGACCCTGCATTCGGTAACCGTGGAGGAGTTCGAGCGCATGATGCTCGACGGCACCATCCGCGACGGCTGCACCCTTTCAGCCTGGGGACTCTACCTCATCTGGAAAGCGCGCCAGGGGTGAGGCGCAACGGTTACCCGTTCCTCCATTGGCAGGTTACGACAACGACCGCAGTTTTACCTCAACTTTAGCTTCGTAGCACAAATCCCGAAAGGCTCTTGCTTCAAAGAGGCTTTTCGCACCGGCGTCCGCCATGATTTTCGCCAACCGGCGGGAGACGTTCTTGTAGGTTTCCGTCATCTCAGGCACAGTAGGCTGATTCCGCTGGCGCACAAACGCGTTGCAGAGCTCGCGCATGACGCCGGCTACCTAACCACCATGAATCAGGGGATCGATTTCGTTCAGATCGCTCAGAGACTTCTGCACCCTGTAGGCTTTCGCTTCAAAGACGAACTTAGTGTGCTTTGCCGGATTGAGCTCTTCCCATGCCACAGCCTAGCCAAGTTCAAAGGGCATATTGAATCGGGGAGTAGCAAATGGCGGGGTTCGATCAAGACCAACTCTGGAAAGGTCATGAATCGAGTAGCGACAGCCCTGAATCTTCGAAAGAATTTTGCCCAGTCTTCCTGCTCCGCCGGGTAATCCCAACGCCGCGCGCGGCTCCAAGCCAAGATGGACGAGACCTACAATATACGCGAGGTAAAGAGAGCGGAACCCTTGATCGTAGGGAATATTCAGGAATACGGCGTTTGGGTTGAAGCTACCGGCCTTTGGCCGCACCACTGCTCCTTCAAATGCCGACGGCGATCTATTTCATGGCCCGTTGATCGGTTACAGCCCCGTACTACCCGACCATATGGCCTGTGTGGACAAAAACTAAGGCTTGCGCCACTTGTCCCGGCTACCACGAGTCGTATCGCGCACGCGTTCAACGAGCGGTGTCCGGTTCGGGTTTAGCTCCCGTGCTCTCTCGATAGCTTCTCTCTGCGTAGGCAATACATCGCTGGCTCTTTCAGAATCAAGCCTTCTGACTGCATAGTCCCCTTGAGGACGCCGCTCTACGAAAACTGGATTGAGAGACCTTTGCCTGGCCTTGCTCAGGCCCACGCTTCTCCCGAACTCTTCCAGAGAAGGAATAGGGGGCGTGATTTTCACTGAATTTGCCATGCTTTCCCCATTTTACCCCAATTCTTGAGAGTTGAAGGCTTTCTTGTCCTATCCCCGCTCTTCCATCGGCACATACGGCGAAGGATAAGCCGGCCCAATGTACTCCGCCCTCGGCCTGATCAGCCGGTTGTCGTCCAGTTGCTCGATCACGTGCGCCGCCCACCCGGCAATCCGGCTCACCGCAAATATCGGCGTGTAGAGGTCGATGTCGACGCCCAGCGTGGCGTAAGTCGAAGCTGAATAAAAATCCACGTTGGCGTTCAGCTTCTTGTCCGCGTTGATATAGAGCTCGATCGCCCGCGACATCTCAAACCATTTCGGCTGCCCCGAATCCTTGCCCAGTTGCTCGCTCATCCGCCGCAGGTGCGTGGCCCTCGGATCCTCCGTCTTGTATACCCGGTGCCCGAAGCCGGAGATCTTCTGCTTGGCCGCCAGCATGTTCCTCACGTACTCCACAGGATCGGCGCCTTCCTTGTCGATCTTCAGCAGCAGCCGCATCACCCCTTCATTCGCGCCCCCGTGCAGCGGCCCCTTCAGCGCCCCGATCGCCCCGGTTATGGCGGAGTGAATGTCGGAAAGCGTCGCCGCAATCACCCGCGCGGCAAAGGTCGAAGCGTTCAGCTCGTGGTCGGCATGAAGGACAAGGGCGAGATCGAGAGTCCTGGTTGCCGTCTCCGATGGCTTTTCGCCGTTCAGCATCCATAAAAAATTCCCGGCATGAGACAGCGACCTGTCCGGCGGAACAATCTCCTTGCCCTTGCGCAGCCGGTCGTAAATGGCCACGATCATGGCGATCTGCGCGGTCAGGTTGTAAGCCTTGCGCACGTTCGCGTCATGCGAATTGTCTGGCTCGTCCGCGTCGTAGAAGCTCAGCGCCGACACCGTAGTGCGCAGCACCTCCATCGGCGTCGCCGCCGTCGGAAACGCGCGCATCATGTCGATCACCCGCTGATCGAGCGTCCTGGCCAGCGTCAGTTGCGCCGTAAACTCCCGCAGCGCCAGCTCGTTGGGCAAAAATCCGTTCCACAGCAGAAACGTCGTCTCCTCGAANNTCGTGAATGTCGATTCCCCGGTAGGACAGCACGCCCGCATCCCCGTCGATCCAGCAAATCCCGGAGTTGGCGGCGACAATTCCTTCCAGACCCTTCCCAACCACAGCGGTCGACATAGCCTTCGAATCTCCCTCTTTATTGAAGACGGTTATTGTGTTCCCAAAGATGCCCAGGCCTGAATTCTCCCGCCCGGCGCAAAAAAATGCAGTAAAGATGTTTATAAACGAGCCGTTCACCGCTTGTCACGGTCAGCGGTACGCCGCAGTGTCCTAATTTGGCGTTGCTTTCGTCCAGCCGGGCACTTGCCTTGTAACAGGGCACGACTTTAGTCGTGCCGCTATAGCCCGCAAAATGTGCGTGGGCTTTAGCCCCTGAGGGAACCTTCAACGCAATTTCGGACACCCCCGCCCCACCCGCCCCACCCAATTTCCCCGCACAACCCCGCCCCACTCTTATATCCTGTAGTTTCCCCGGAGGCGTTCGACACTGGTTCTCCGGAGTTTGAAGCGCGAAGCCCTCACTTCGCAAAAATTATGGGAGGTTCCTGAAATGTATAGAATTTCCTCCCAGATTGGCGTCTAACCCGGCAGGGTACGCCGTTAATCCAGCGCGATTCACCCCGTGGATCGCCATGGAACGAAAGGCATGCAATGAGCGAATTCGAAGAAAATCCTAAAACAACTGAAGACGTTCCCAGATCACACTCCGGCGCGCTGCTGGCCGTTTTGGCCGTAGCCCTTTTAGCTGCCGTCGGCGGTCTCATCTGGTGCTCCACGCTGGGCAGCCGCCTCACCGCGCAACAGGCCGAACTGGCCGACGCCAAGCAGGAAAACGTGAAACTGGCTGCGGAACTGCGCGAGACCGACGCCCGCCTGCGTGTAGCCACTGACGAGCTCGGCAAGTCGCTCGGCCTCACCCAGAAACAGCTCGACGCCCGCGCCCAGGAGATCATCCGCCACGAGCAGGAAGACAACCAGCGCCTGCAAAGCGCGCAGCAGCAGACCGCCCAGCAGGTAAGCGCCGTCTCCAACGAGGTTTCAAACGTAAAGACCGACGTGGGCGGCGTCAAAACCGACGTAGCCAAGACCCAAAGCGATCTGGCCGGCGCCATCACCCAGTTGCAATCCATCAAAGGCGACCTGAGCGACCACAGCAGCCTCATCGCCCGCAATCACGACGAGCTCGAAGTCCTCAAGCACAGGGGCGACCGCAATTACTATGAATTCACTCTCACCAAGGGCCAAAAGAAGCCCGTCGGCACCGTCAGCCTCGTGCTGAAAAAGGTTGACCCGAAGAACAACAAGTTCACTCTCGATATCTACGCCGACGACAAAAAATATGACAAGAAGGACCGCAACGTCAACGAGCCCTTGCAGTTTTATGCCGGCAAGGATCCGGCTCTGTTTGAGATTGTGGTGAACACCATCGGCTCGAAGACCCAGATCACCGGCTACCTCTCCTCGCCCAAGAACGCGCCCGTTCCGCCTACTGGTCAATAACCGGAATGTGGGGCGCGATCGAAAGATTCGGCTGGTAGTGGAACGAAAAAGTGTAATTCAGGTCTTTGCGCGCGTCCCACTGCTGCTTCGTCAGGCGGAAAGCTGAAACCACCGTCCCTTCCACTGTCTGCCCGGCCTCGATGGTCGTCTGCAGTTGCAGCGCCTTGCCGTGCGGCACCGTCAGACCCGGATACGCCAGAAACATCCGGTCGTAATCGGTCGCCGTGGCCGCGTAGCTCGAGTGAATCCCGTCGGCCAGCGTTGCGTTGGTCATCATGTTGGTCAAAAACAGCGGCCCTTTGCTCTGGTTGTGCAGCCGCACCTCGGTAAACACCAGCACCTGGTCAAACACTTCCTTGGCCATCGGCGCGCCATTGGCATCCAGCCCCGAGGTCTCCACGTGCAGCGGGTGCGCCCACACCGCGACAATCTCCCCCGTCGACTTCGTCGGAGTCTGATTCAACCCCACGTAGAGCCCCATCGCGATGGTGACCGCTACGCCCGCTATCAGCGACGTAATGATCAAATGGCTGGTGCCCTTGGTGAACTCCTCGCCCCGCGCGGCTTCGTCCAGCTCGTCCGTCGTTCCCTGGTGAAGAAGACTCATAGCGCCTTATTCTAGCCCGGAATGAGAAGAATGAGCCATGAATTTCGCTCCTGGCGCCCGGTAATTCTTAACCCCTTTACGCATTTCGTGAGCTCTACATGCAAAAAGCCGCCGCACCTATATGCGACGGCTTCTGGGCCTACGGCACGCCGTAGGTGAGTTAAACCAACCGTATGTCCAGTCGCACTGTATGTCAACACGTCTGTGCGCTACGGCCGCGCCCTCAGCCCACCCAGAAACTCCTCCGGCCCCCGCGTGTTCAGCACATCCTCGGCCGTCAACCACGCCCGCTTCAACTGGCGCACCCCGTATCCCATCTTCCCCAAATTGCGCGAGTCGTGGGAGTCCGAATTGATCACGATCCTGCATCCCAGTTCCTTGGCCAGCCGCAGGTCGCGGTCGCACAAGTCGAGCCGTTCCGGCGCGGCATTGTGCTCCATCGCCACGCCCAGCTCCGCCCCCCGCCGCAGCACCGCTCCCATGTCCAGCGCGAAGGGCTCGCGGCGCAGCAGCAGCCGTCCCGTCGGATGGCCCAGGATTCGCACATACGGATTCTCGATCGCCCTCAGCACCCGCGCCGTCATCTCCTCGCGGCTCTGCTCAAATCGCGTGTGCACGCTGGCGATCACCACTTCCATCTGCGCCAGCACCTCGTCGTCCAGATCCAGTGCGCCATCGGCCAGAATGTCCACCTCGATGCCGGCGAACACCCGAATCCGCCCCTCCATCGCCCGGTCCACCTCGCGNNCGCCCGTCGCTCGCCGTGGTGTGCATGTGCGCATCGCCGCGCAGATCGCCCTTCTCAATAATCCGGGGCAGCTCGTGGCGCGCCGCCGCCTCTATCTCGCCCAGGTTCTCGCGCATCTCCGGCGCCATCCAATCCATCCCCAGCGCCGCGTAAATCTCTTCCTCCGTCGCCGCCGCAACCACCGATTCGTCGTCCAGCCTCGCCAGCGCCCACTCGCTCAGCGTGTAGCCCATCTTCAGCGCCCGCTGCCGCAGTGAAACGTTGTGCGCCTTCGATCCGGTGAAATACTGCAGCGCCGCGCCGTAGCTGGTCGCGGGCAGCAATCGCACGTCCACCTGCAATCCCTGCTGCACGTGAAAGCTCACCTTGTTCTCGCCCTTGGCGATCATGTCCTGAATACCGGCGTAAGCAGCCACATATTCGACCGCCGCAGTCGTCTGCCCCGGCGCGCACGCCGGGGCCCCCGGCAAGCCCGCTTTTGGCTTGTTGGGGTGGAATGCCGGTCCAGTGGCCAGCAGGTCAAGGTCGCCCACCGTCTCGCGCCCGCGCCGTAACGACCCCGCCGGCGTCACCCGCTCAATTCCCGGAAACTCGAGCAGGTACTTCTGAATCCGCTGCGCCTCTTCCTCCGCCACATCGATCCGGAACCGTCCCACCGAGCGCCGGTAGTCCTCTATCCCCTTGCGCAGCTTTTCAATCTGCTTTGTGCCCATCCGCGGCAGCCCGCTCAGCCGCCCGGCTTCAATCGCCTCCGCAAGCTGATCCACGCTCGCAATCTTGGCCGCATCCCATAAGAGCGCCACCGTCTTCGGACCCATGCCCGGCAGCTTCAGCAACTCCAGCAGGCTCGACCCGTATCGCGCCAGCAACTCCTCGCGCAGCGGCAGCGTCCCGGTCTCGGCAATCGCCTGCAGGTTGGCCGCCATCCCCTTCCCGATGCCGGGAATCTCCAGCAACCGCGCCGTATCCGCCGCCGCAGCCATCAGGTCCACGGTGGTTTGCTCCGCCGCCTCCGCCGCTCGCCGGTAACTGCGGATGCGAAAGCTGTCTCCGCCGTCGATCTCCAGCAGATCGGCGGTCTCCTCCAGCAGCCGGGCCATCCTAGCGTTGTCCATCCCTGGGAACCCCCAACCGCAGTATCCGACATTCCCAGCTCAAATGGCCACCAGGCAGGTGCCCCACTCATCACAGCGTTGGGAGCTGTGCCCCGTTCATCGCAGCTTTACCGCGATGAGCGGGTCTTG
>PLSH01000341.1:0-4515 GCA_003165095.1 Acidobacteriaceae bacterium | reverse complement strand
ATGAGCGGGTCTTGGGACAAGGTCGGCAGGCCGCGTGACCCGGAATCACTCAGCCGCGGCAGGCTGCCAAAGCTCCACGCGATTTCCTTCCAGATCGGTGATCCAGCCAAACTTTCCGAAGTCATAGCTCTCGCGTTTTTCGTCGACCGTGACACCTTCGTCTATCAAACGGTCCAGCACGCCGTCCAGGTCGTCCACCTGGAGATTGATCATTGCTTTCTGCGCCGGAGGGAAGTAGTCATTGTCCTGCTTGAAGAGGGCGAAGACGATTTGGGGGTGTTGCGTCGGGGGAGCAAACGCGTATGCCCCCTCGGCCTTCACCAGGCCGAGATGCTGCTCGTACCATTGATAAAGAGCTTTTGGATCGTTCGCTCGCAAAAATATACCGCCAAAGCCAGTGATTGAAGCCATGTAACCTCCTGATGAGAATCGTTTGCGAATGAGAACTGTGTGAAAGTTCAGCATGCCGAATGCCGGTGCCTGCGCCCCGGGCCTTTTTGACTTATGGGTTCATGATAGCGGCAGCGCCGGCGGGCACGACCGGGGCTTTGCGGCGCAGCACGGCAGCGGAGATGAGAGTAATGATAAGCCCCACGGGCAGCGGCTCCATGAAGGTGTAGGCCATGTTGACCAGGGGGTTCTGGTAGAGCTGCTGAGAGCGCTCGATGACAGCCACCTGCGCGGCGGTGGTGGCGGGGTCAAGTCCCAGGGACTGGACCTTGTGAATCTGCGCTGCCCAGTAGCTGTCCATGAAGTGGGGCATGAATCTGAAGTAGAGCACCTCCCACGTGGCGACGTAGCAGACGGTGGTGATAAGGGCGATCAGAATGCCGCAAGTGAACCCGCGGCCGAACGAGATTTGCCCGCCCAGGGTGTTGTCGCGGTAACTGCGGATGCCGAAGTAGATCAGCAGGAACGACGCCACCATCATGGTGTAGCCGAGAACCATGCTGTGCCCGGAGCCGATCTTGTTGGCGACCAGAAGCGACCCGTCCATAAGGACGGAGATCATGACGCCGGCGATGAGGCCGAAGGTGAGGACTGTTTTCTTCATGCGAGGCTCCTGTTGCGAGTGAGGATCGAGTGACGATGGAGTCAAGATGCAGTGTAACGGGGCCGGATGTCGTCATCCTTTCGGATGATTTTGCGGCGCGGAGCCGAAAATCATTCTATTGCGCGACACCAAATGCTACGGCCGTCTCCAGCCTGGTTGTAGCGCGGCCTCCAGCCCCTCTGAAGCGCCGGTCTCCAGACCGTTTGTACCGCCGCTCTCCAGCCCGTCTGTAGCGCCGGTCTCCTGACCGGCTGTACTGAGGGTCTCCCGACCCTCAGAAAAACCACTATTCCTACGGAATAAGGCCAAATTCCTTGCCCAGTTGCACCGCCTGCGTTCTGCGTTTTGCGCCCAGCTTGTCAAAGGCGCGGGCACAGTGTGTCTTGACGGTGTTTTCTGAAACGAAAAGCTGCGTCGCGATCTCGCGATTGCTGAGGCCGCGGGCGACCAGGGCGAGAATCTCGAGCTCGCGCGCCGTGATGCCGAGCGTCTGCTGCTGGGCCGTATTGGAAGCGAAGGGTTCCGGGGCCGGGGCTTCCGCGGGCACAAGCGCTTCCCTCACCACCACCGTTTCCCGGATTGTTTCGCGCCTGCGCGTGATGCGCAGCCCCAGCCAGATCCCGAACGTCGCGAAGAGAATGGCGACGAGCGCGCCGTAGAGCTCGACGGAGTGCTCGATCACGACGAAGCGGTATTCGGTGTATTGGAGGGTGGCGATGAGGAGGCCGCCGACCAGACCGAAGATGAGGACGTGCCGTTTCATGATGGGGTTGTGAAGCAGTATAACGGAGACGCCGCGCAAACGGGGTTCTGCGAAGCGTTCGATGAGGTTCCGGGCGCGTTGTCGCCAATCCGCAGCTGCTTTCCAGCCAACCAACCGGCGTTGCCAACCCGCGAGGAGATGAAACCGCGCCGCCGCATTTCTCCCGCTAACTCGCCAACTTGCGAATCCCGCGCAGCGGGGGCCAACTCGCTGTCTTTGTTTCAATCGCTCCACTCGGATTGTTCAACGCACTTCCCAACTGGAACCATGTTTCTTATTAGTCTCCCACCGGCGTTGCCGACCCACGGGGAATGAAACTGTGCCCCATCCATCGGACGTCTCTGTTTTTGTCCGATGGGTGGGTCCGCATGTACCTGGGGGCCCATACTCGTTTCTCAAAAACTTACGAACTTGTTTTTTGGGGTCTCCCACCGGCGCTGCCGACCCGCGAGGAGATGAAACTGCGCCGCCGCATTTCTCCCGCTAACTCGCCAACTTGCGAACCCCGCGGAGCGGGGGCCAACTCGCTGTCTTTGTTTCAATCGCTCCACTCGGATCGTTCAACGCACTGCCCAACTGGAACCATGTTTCTTATCAGCCAACCAGGCCTTCACGGCTCTCTATCGCTGTGTTATAAACGTTCACGAGTGAATGCGCAGAACGAGAGAGGTTGGCCGTCGATATGGTCAGAGTCTTCCGGGTGCTTGCTTCTTTGCTGGTCGTACATTCGTCCATCCTGCTGGCCGCGGACTGTAGTGGTCTGAAGGATCTGAGACTCGCGGATACGACCATCACCGTGGCTGAAACGGTGACAGGCGAGTTGACGCTTGCCGGCGTTCAAGCCCCGCTGCATGACTTGCCTGCGTTCTGCCGCGTAGCCGGTGTGCTGCGCCCTACCAGCGACTCTGAGATCCAATTCGAAGTGTGGATGCCGGAGCAGGGTTGGAACGGCCGCTATCTCGGCGTCGGCAATGGAGGATTTGCGGGCGCCATCGGCTACGCGGGATTTCCGGGATTTCTGAAGCACGGATTTGTGGTGTCCGGATCGGATGCCGGCCATGAGACAGACGCGAGCGACGCCAGTTGGGCATACCAGCACCCGGAAAAGGTGAAGGACTTTGGCTGGCGAGCTGTGCACCTGACCGCGGTGCGTACCCGCCAGATCGCGCTGGCTTACTACGGCAAGCCCGTGCAGAAGGCTTACTTCGATTCCTGCTCCGACGGCGGCCGCGAGGCGCTGATGGAGGCACAGCGTTTTCCCGAGGATTACGACGGCATTCTTGCCGGCGCGCCGGCGAATGCGTGGTCGACGATGGTGGCCGCCGGGGTCGCCGGAACGCAAAGTCTGATCGCCGATCCGCGCAGCTATATCTCCGACAAGAAGCTGCCGGCTATTCAGAAGGCAGCGCTCGATGCGTGCGATGCGCTCGACGGAGTGAAAGACGGCATCATCGCCAATCCAGCGCAATGCCACTTCGATCCCGCGGTGCTGCTGTGCAAGGCAGCAGATCAACTGGATTGCCTTACCCGCCCTCAGGTCGATGCCTTGAAAAAGCTCTACGAGGGAGCCAACGACAGCCACGGCAAGCTCATCTTTCCCGGTTTTACGCCCGGCGACGAGACGGGCTGGAAGGCGTGGATTGTGGGTGAGGGTCCAGGCGGAGGAGCGTTTTCGCAGTATGTGCAAAATGACTTTCGGTACATCGTGACCGGCGATCCCAAGTGGAATGTTCTAACCGCGGATATTGACGATGCGGTGCGTCAGTCACGAGCCAGGACTGCGGCCGATCTGGATGCGACGAATCCTGATTTGACCCCATTCGCCGGCAGAGGAGGGAAGTTGATCCTCTATCACGGGTGGAACGATCCGGCGATCTCGCCATGGAATACGATCGCGTACTACGAGGACGTGCAACAGACCATGGGCAAAGAAAAGGCAGACTCGTTCGCGCGTCTCTACATGATTCCCGGAATGGAGCACTGCGCCGGTGGGCCAGGGCCAAGCGCATTTGGACAGTTTGGCATGGGCGCCGCAAAAGGACCGTCAAATGGGCTCTTCGATTCACTTGAGGACTGGGTCGAGAAAGGCTCGCCCGACGACGGCGTGGTCGCGACAAAATATGCGCCCGGCGCGGACGGCGCAATGAAGGCTGTGATGACCAGGCCGCTTTGTGCCTATCCTGCCGTGGCCAAGTACAAGGGCTCAGGCGATTCAAACGACGCCGCGAATTTCTCGTGCGAAAAGCCCTGACTTTGGGATGCGCATGATACGGAAGTCCCGCAACCGGACACTGTGCTCTTTTGAAATCAGCTGAAGAGGTCAGCCCCAGGCTCGGGTCGTATCGTCGCCAATCCGCCAGCTACTTTCCAGCCAACCAACCCCTCTGCACTTCGATCGCCTCAATCCGCGCACCCCCACCCGCACGGCCCTTTTCCGGCATGCGCAGAACACAAATTGTGACAATTGGGGAGATTTCAGGCGCAACCCTTCCCGTACCGCCGGGCGGCGGTCTTGCGGGTACGCCCGGGTCTTACGCTGCCTAAGCCGCGTTGTGAGCCGTGTCCCTGAAGCGGATCACTGCGTCCGCCTGGGGACCCTTCTGGCCCTCAACGATATCGAACTCGACCTCGTCGCCTTCTTTGAGCGTTTTGTATCCGTCCAGCTGAATCGCTGAGTAATGAACGAATACATCCGGCC
>PLSH01000308.1:266-2509 GCA_003165095.1 Acidobacteriaceae bacterium | reverse complement strand
CCGCCCGCGGACTTTACCATCAAGCCCGCTCCCACGCCGCCGGAGATTGTTCACAACGTGCTGGCAACGACGCCGGACCTGACCAAGCTGAACCTGGAAGACAAGGAGTTCATTTTGGCCAACGGAACCAAGGACGATGCCGAAAAGCTGTGGGCCGTATTGAAGGGCCAGGTCAGTCCTGTTCCGGGAATTGTGATCAGCGATCCGGCTTCGGTGTTGAAGGTCTCAGTGACCACGGCGGCCGCGGTCAAGGCGAAGGATTTCGTGGTCAAGCTGACGACTCCGGGGACTTGCAGCACGGTTCCGGCGCCGCCTGGCGAGCTCAAAATCAAGGATGCCCAGGAGTACATTCTGGCGAACGGCGTCAAGGCCGACACCGATCTGCTGGGAGGTATCCTGACCGATCCGCCTGCGCACTACAAGAAGATTGTGATCGAGGCGGCGGTATCGACCATCAACGTGGCAGTGACGCAGGACGCCAAGGACTCAAAGGCTGCCGATTTTATCGTCAATCTGAAGGAACCGGAGTCCTGCAAAGACGCTCCGGCAGCAGGCGTCGAACTCAAGCTGCAGCCGGCGGAGGAACTCGACGCCACTTACGCTACGTACACGCCCGTACCGGCCACACCTACGCGGATGGCCACCGCGCAGATTGAGCTGGGAGCGGGCTTCCTGCAGACGGAGAAGAAAGCGGCCCCGGTGGTTCATCACAAGCCGGCTGCCGCCCACCACGCTGCACAGTAAACGACCTCCCGTTTTCGGGATCAACGAGGGCAGCTTGCTTCGGCAGGCTGCCCTTTCTGTTTTGCCGGGATTTGATTGAAAATGAGAGCCCCACGCAGTGGTGATAGTCTAACGGGAGCATGGTTCGATTCAAGATTATCCCTACCGTATTGGCTGTGGCGTCAATGGCCGCTTTCTGCGTTCTGTGTGGGGCACAGAGTGCCGAGGATTCTTCTGTGCCGGTCCCGAAGAACGCCAAGCCGGTGCCTGAGCGGGTTGTTCCGACGCCATTTCCGCCTGGTTCCGGGCCGCTTGAGATCGCCCGTTCCATCCAGCTCCGTTCGCCTGACGAGATGACGGAGCAGGATCGTCTGACGGAGGCGGATGCCGAATCCTCAATTGCGGAGCGCGCGGGATTTGCCGATATTGCGTTCAATGAGGGGAAGTGGAGCTACCGGCAACCGGTTTGCCCGGCCTTTCCAAACCATCTTTTTTTGCGATTCACGCGCAACAGCGGGATCGGCGACGTTAGCGTTTTTTCGGTATCCGTTCCGCGCAACGGCGAGGGGCGGTTGCGCCTGATTCCGATCATGCGCCGCAGCTATTCGCTTTTCTCGCCGGCGCCCATCAATGCCCTGACCATCCAGGCCTTCAATCGCATTCGCGCGGAAGACAAGGCTGACACAACGCCCGGCTGGCTGGGGACGGCGCTTTGCTATGCGGCGCTGGCGGGCGCCAATCCCATGGCGGCGCCGAAGGACGAGACGCTAGGCCCCGAGAAGTTCCCCGCCGCGTCGGCTCCGGAGCTGGAAATCTCGTCCGGGGGAGGGGCAGTGATTCACTTTACCGACATGTCGACCGTTCCGCGGCCCATGGTGTGGAGCCTGACCTTTGACCGCAAGGGAAAGCTGATGAAGGCTTCGCATGTGTCCGCGGGGCTGTCCACGGAAAAGGCGGTTCCGGCAAGTACCGCGGAGAAGAACGCCACGCCTGTACCGGCATTCTGAGAAACTCAGTCAAGATAGGGTGTTTGTCCGCGCGCCGTATGCGGCTTGACGTGAGCTTTACTCGCCAAGCATGATGCGCTGGATGCGGGTTGCGCGGCCGGTGGCCGGATCGCACTCGACGAGAACGGCGCACATTTTGGGATTTCCCTTGGCGGCCTCGAATTTTCCCGGCATTCCGGTAAGAAACCGGTGCAGAACCAGGTCCTTTTCAACGCCGATGATGCTGTCGTAAGGGCCGCTCATGCCCACATCGGTCTGNNTGGAAATCCACCAGGATCACCTTGGCCTTGATGCCGGCGAGTAGCGCGTCGGCGGTGCGAAAGGGATCGTCAATCGGCGTCATGAAGACGCGCCCCTGCAGTTGCAGCACCGCGTAGTCCACGCCGCCCTGGGTGGTTCCTTCGAAGATGCCGTAGCCCGGGGAGCCTGGGGGAAAATTGGCGGGGCGAATGACGCGGCGGGGGCGGCGCACGCTCTCGGCGGGGCTTTTCGGCGCGGCAGAGTTCATGTAAT
>PLSH01000308.1:0-204 GCA_003165095.1 Acidobacteriaceae bacterium | reverse complement strand
TGCCGAAGATGTCGCCGATGAAGAGGATGTTCAAAGGTGCTCCAGGGGTCAGGGATCAGAGATCAGGAAAAACTTACCTCATCCAGTGTATTGCTTGTTCGACTATTCGGTGGTTTCCGCTCGCTGATCTTTGATCTCCGATTCTTGCTCCCTGTTTCTCATCAACGGGAAGAGGATTACGTCGCGGATGGATTTGGAGCCGGT
>PLSH01000086.1 GCA_003165095.1 Acidobacteriaceae bacterium | reverse complement strand
AGTGCGCGAATGGATGGGGCACCCGGCGTTCTGGGGACTGAAAGGGTGGGCCACCCGCCATCGGGTCGCGTGCCTTCTGAATGCTGCCGCTATCGCCCCATCCGCACCGAAGCGTCCACCGCCGCCTTCATCACGCCGCAATTTTGCATGAACTGAACCAGGTCCGCTGAAAGCGGCTCCCCGCCCATCTTGCCTGAAGACCCGCTCGGCCGTCCCGCTCCCGCCATGCGCATCGCCCCGGTGCCCTGCGCGTCGAGAATCAGCGTGGTCAGCTTCCGCGCCATATCCAGCGGAAAGCTCTCCGCCACAAACACCAGGTCGCCGCGCAGCGTAATCACCACCGGCCCCTCGTCGGTCGAGTACACCTGTTCCTCGCCTTCCACGCCCTCCGCGCCGGAAGTCTCGGCAACTGTAATGCGGTGAACGCTCGAATACTTCCGTGCCAGGTTGCCCCCGTAAAGCTTCACAAATGCGCGAGCCGAAGCCTCGTTCCTCCACACCGAGAGATACATCAGCGCCAGTGACTTGGTGCTTCCCTGGTCAGCCGGCGTCTTTGCGCTGCGCAACTGTCCCGCCCAGTAAAGGCCGCCGTTCCACGCCGGCGTCAGGTCGCTCGCCGCCCCATCCCCGCCAAACAGCTCCGCCAATATGTGCAGGTCAAGCTGGCCCACCTGGCCGATATCGTAAGGCCGGTAAAGCTTGTCCAGCAGCGGATGAATGTCCGGAAGCAGCGGGATCGCCGGAATGTGCCTCTTCTCGTACTCCCGCGGATTGATGATCTCCCAGCTCGATGTCGGCGGCCGGTCGAGCGCCCCCGCAAATGCCGCCGTCTGCCCCTGGTCCATCCATACGTCCTGCTCGAAGCTCAACCCCTCGCGATACGGAAACAACATTGACTCCGACAGCAGCAGTGGCGCGCGCGCCATAATCGGCGAATTCTCCGACGCCGTCATCTGATCCTTCACAATGTCCAGCACCTCGGGGTCCTTCACCAGGCTCTTGCCCATCGGCTTCAGAATGTAGTCCATCATCACCGCCGTAGCCTGTCCCTCGGCCACCGCGTCCCGCGCCGTGTCCATCTCGTCTTTGGCCAGGTGGTCCTGGTCCCCGGCCGCGTCCACTGACACGTCGTCGGGAGTCTGGTCGTCCCATTTCTCCAGGTCCGAGTGCTGGTCCTGCAACGCGTGCGTCAACTCGTGCGCCAGCACCGGCTTCTGTTCGTCCACGTCCACCCAGTCCAGCATATTCACGGTCTTGGTCTTCGAGTCGTAGTAGGCCTCGATCTGCTCCTTCAAAAGCGCCAGCAGAAACGGCTTGAGTTCAAAATCGTGATCCAGAAGACCGAACTTTTTCAGCACAATTTCGTCCCGCTGCAGGCGCTTGGCGCTTTCATCCTCGTTGAATTTATCTTCCAGGTAGCTTTCCACCGCCGCACGGGTCGTTAGTTGCCGCTTCACCGCGCTCTTGATCGGCAGCCCGGTCTCGTCGGAAGAGAACTTCATCAAATCGTCCACCAGCGCGAACAGTTGCTTGGCCTGTTCGGGAGTAATGTGGGTCCCGCCGCTCGTGTCTTTGCCTGCCGGGCTTTGCTGCGAGCCGGTCGCGGACGGCGCTGGCGGGCTGGCTGGCGCAGCCTGCTGTGCCATGGCGGACATCGCTGCAGACAGGCAAATCACGCCCGCAGCCATCCATCCCGCTCCGGCACTGGGTCTGGCCCATCCTGTCCTTCCCCTGTGCTCGCTCATTCCTTCTCCCTGTGGTTCGCTCATGGTACCAGAGCTTCAGCTTCCCGCCGGTGCCCGGCTCCGCTTCCCGTATCTGCTTCCAAGGCTATAATCAGGATGCGGTCCCGCGCCAAGTTCCACCCAAAAACTGCGCCGGGACGCGGAAAAGCTTTCCCCATGACCGACACCGACCTTGCTTTGAACACCCAGGCCACCGCGCTGGCCGCAATGCTCGAATCCGCGCGCACACCCCATCCGCTCGCCGTCTATCGCGGCGTCTTCACCCCTCAGGTGTTGGACGCACCCGATACAGAAATAGCGGCGCTGGCTCACGGGGCCGCGGTCCACGACCTGGGCTGGCTCCGCCGAGTCGCCGTCCGCGGCGAAGATCGTTTCCGCTGGCTCAGCGGCATGGTTACCAACACCGTCAACGACCTGTTTCCGAACACCGGTGCCTGGAACCTGGTGCTCAACTCGCAGGGCCGCATCCAGGGCGACTTGACCGTCTGGCGCGAGGCCGAGGAAAAGTCGCCGCAGCGCCGCAACCCCGTCCCTGATGCCGCCAAGTCCGGAGATCGCCTCCTCGGCACGCCCTTTGCCGGTGAGTCCGGGCTCGATCTCGAGATTGCCGCCGATCAATTCGACAAGCTCATGGCCCATCTCAACCGCTTCATCATTATGGATGACGTCGAACTCGTCCCGCTTGGCGTCGAGCAGGTTGGCGAGGCCGGCTCTGAGACCGCCATCGGCCTTACCGGTCCCCAGGCCGACGCAGTCCTGGGCCGCGTCGGTCTGCCCACCCTTACCCTCCCCATGAGCGGAGCGCGCGTGGAGTGGAATGGCCTCGACCTGAAAATCATGCGCGGCTACGGCGCGCTGGCGCCGCACTATCAGTTTTGGACTCCCATTGCCGGCCTCACAAAGCTGTGGTCCTGCCTGCGCACCGCCGGCGCCACTCCCACCGGCTGCGCTTCCCTCGAAGCCTTCCGCATCGCCGAAGGGATTCCCGCCTATGGCATCGACATCAACGAGCGCGACCTGCCCCAGGAAACCTCGCAGTTGCGGGCGCTCCACTTCAACAAAGGCTGCTACCTCGGCCAGGAAATCGTCGAGCGCATCCACTCCCGCGGCAGCGTGCGCCGCCACCTGCGCCAGATGGAACTTCAAGGTCCCCTCCCCAAGCCCGGCACTGAGTTGACCCTGCAGGACGGAACCCCTGCCGGCCACATCACCGGCGCCGCCGAGTTGCCTCTCGCTTCCGGACTCCGCCTCTTTGCCCTCGCCATGCTTCGCGCCGAAGCTGAAATGAGCGAGCAGCCCTTCAACTACGCAACCGGATCGGCCTCTGGCACCGCCCGCATTTTGGCCGCGCCGCCAATACTTTAACTGCAACCAATCGGAACCCAGACCCTATGAGTGAAACCCCGAAGTTCGAAGTCATTGACCGCCGCAAATTGAAGGCGGAAGAGGAGCAGGAAACCCGCCAGCCGGCCCCGCCCGACCCCCCCGCCGCACCCGGCGCCGGTCCCCGCCTGGTCGTCAACGAAAGCCGCCGCGAGCCTGCCCCGGAAACAACTCAACCCAACGCCCCTGAACAGCAATCGGGCCAGGAGCCCGAAGGTGAAATGCCGCCCGCGCCTACTGCCCAGGAAAGCTCCGACCAGAAGGCCGCCTACGACGCGTCTTCGCAGCGGCTCGAAGAAATCATCCGCGCCCAGAATCCCGGCATGGGCAAGCAGCCTGCCGTCGGATTCGACCACCTGGTGCAGCAGTTTTACCTCTCCGCCATGATCCAGATGGGAGCTGGAACCCAGGATGGACAGCGTCCGCGCGTCGACATCCTGGGTGCCCGCACCACCATTGACCTGCTTGGCGTTCTCGCGGAAAAAACTCGCGGCAATCTTAACGATGTCGAGGATCGCACCCTGCAATCGGTCCTTTTTGAACTGCGCATGGCCTTTCTCGAACTCACCAGCATGATCAGCCTGCAGAGCGTTCAACCTCCGCCCCCTCCGCCCCCAGGCAAGCACTAGAGCCTACACTGGATTCTGATGGAAGGTACGCTCACATTTTTGGGTACGGGAACATCGATGGGTGTTCCCACCCTGGGCTGCGCCTGCCCCGTCTGCACCTCGGCTGACCCCCACGACCGCCGCCTGCGCCCCTCCGTGCTGCTGCGCTGGAGCGCCTCCACGGACCCTGCCGTGCGCGCCATCGTCTTTGATACCGGCCCCGACTTTCGCGAACAGGCCCTCCGCATTGGACTCACCCGCGTCGACGCCGTCTTTTACACCCACGGCCACGCCGACCACATTCTCGGCATGGACGATCTCCGCCCCCTCAGCTTCCCCGCCTTCCGTGCCGCCGGCCCCATCCCGCTCTACGCCGCACCCGACACCATCGCCACCCTCGAAAAAGTCTTCGAATACACCTTCTCGCCCCAGGCTACCTATATCAATCGCGCTCGCGTGCAATTGGTGCCCGTGGCCGCGCAAAATCCCGTCTGCGGCGTTGACGTTCTACGCATTCCCGTCATGCACGGCGAGATGGAAATCAGCGGCTTCCGCTTCGGCCGCGCCGCCTACCTCACCGACGTCAGCGCCATTCCCGACTCCAGCGTGGCCCTGCTCGAGGGCGTAGAAGTTCTGGTCCTCTCCGCGCTGCGCCACATGCCTCATCCCAGCCACGCCACCGTTGAGCAGGCGCTCGACTGGGCGCGCCGCATCGGCGCACGCCAAACCTGGCTCACCCACATCGCTCACGACCTGGGCCACGAACAAACCAACCGCACCCTGCCTGAAAATGTCAGGCTGGCTTACGACGGCTTGAGTGTGCCCGTGACCCTATGAACAACCCTTCCAGCCAGGCGCAGGATTCAGGGCTCGTCCCCGTCTTCCGTTCGCTCGCGGAGATTCCCGCCGCCTTCGGTCCCTCGGTAGCCGCCATCGGCAACTTCGACGGCGTCCACCTCGGCCATCGCAACATTCTCTCCGCCGTGGCTGCTGAAGCGCGCCAGATCGACGCGCAATCCATCGCCATCACCTTCGATCCTCACCCCGAACATTTTCTCCGTCCCGGCCAGGCGCCCGGCCTGCTCACTCCGCTTGCCGAGCGCCTCCGTTTCCTCGCTGGAACCGGCATCGATGCCGTCGTCGTGCTCCCCTTCGACGCCGCGCTCGCCGGTCTGTCTGCCGAGCAGTTTGTGCGCGGCATTCTCGTCGCCGCGCTCGGCGTGCGCAGCATTCACGAGGGCCGGAGTTTCCGATTCGGCTCGGGCGCAGTGGCCGGCGTTCGGGAATTGGCCGCCTTCGGCAACCAGCTTGGTTTTACGGTGCGCGTCCATGAAGCCGTATGCGTGCATGGCCTTGAAATCTCCAGCTCAGCCGTTCGCGCGCTCATCGCCGCCGGCGACATGCGCCGCGCACGCTGGATGCTCGGCCGTCCCTTCGCCGTGCTCTCCACGCCCGCCCGCGGCCGCGGCATCGGTACCCGCCTGCTGCTGCCCACCGTCAATCTCGCGTCCTACAGCGGCCTGCTCCCGGCCTTCGGTGTCTACGTCACGCGGCTCAACATAAACGGGCGCGCATTTCAGGCTGTCACCAACCTCGGCAACCGCCCCACCTTCGGCGAACCCTCCTTCGCCGTAGAGTCCCACATCCTCAACTTCGAGCCCCTCGGGAATTCGGAAGCCATCGCGCTCGACGACCAAACTCCGCTCGAACTCGAATTCCTGCTCCGCCTCCGCGGCGAAATCCAGTGGCCCTCCCCGGAAGCCCTGAAGGAGCAAATCTTCAAAGATGTGGCGCGGGCGCAGCGGTACTTCCGGCTGGCGGGAGACCATACGCCTCACGAAGGGGCCTGACCATCACTGTGTTTGTGGAATTCCCCTGCTCGTATCCAGCGCACGCCTTATGATCGCAGCGGGCCTCACCGGAGTCGAAACCTGAGGCAGCGCCGGCCTGACCAGTGCTCCCGTCGTTCGCGGCGCAGTACCTGGTTTCGCAATCAACCTGCCGCCAGCCTGGTTCGCTGGAATCGCCCGCGGAACCGGCGCAACCGGCCTAGCCGCCGTATTCGTTCCCATCGGATTGATGCGCGGCACCGGCGTCGTTCCCGGCTTTGCAGCCGGCTGCAACCCCGCTCGATCCATCGGCGGACCCTCTTCATCGCCCGGAAACTGCTCGTCGTCCTTCCCCGCAATCGCCACCTTCATGAAATTCATCCAGATCGGCAGTGCGGTCATCGCGCCAGTCTCCTTTTCGCCCAGCGATTCACGGCTGTCGTAGCCCACCCAAACGCCGCAGGTGATCGATGGTGAAAATCCCAGAAACCACGCGTCGGTAAAGTCGCTCGTCGTGCCCGTCTTCCCGCCCAGCGGATGATTCAGCTTCGCCGCCGCCTGCCCCGTACCGTGCGCGGTCACGCCCCGCAGCAAGATCATCATCGTTCGCGCCGTCTGCTGGTCGATTACCTCGTTCACCGTCGGTTTGTCCTCCCACAGCGTGATCCCGTCCGCATTCGACACCTTGCGGATCAGCCGCGGCGACACGCGTATCCCATCGTTCGGAAACACCGAATACGATGCCACCTGCTCCTCAAGCGTGATCTCCACCGCGCCCAGCGCCACCGGCAGATACGCGGGAATGTTCGACGTCACCCCAAACCGGTGCGCTACGTCGATCACCTTGTGAATGCCCACCCGCGCCGCCAGCTTCAGCGCCGGAATATTGCGCGACTCCGCAAACGCATTAGCAATCGTCATCGCGCCCTTGTAGTCGTTCTCGTAGTTGTGCGGCGTGTAACCCCCAAAGCTCACCGGCCCATCCACAATGATGTCCGTGGGCTTCACCCCGTCTTCGATCGCCGCCGTGTACACATACGGTTTGAAGCTTGAGCCCACCTGCCGCTCAGACTGCGTGGCGCGGTTGAACACTGACAGCGCGTAGTCCCGCCCGCCTACCATGGCCAGTACATCGCCGCTGGTGTTGTCCATCGCCATCAGCGATCCCTGCGCCCCGGAGTCCTGCTCCAGCGTCGCCCTGCGCGCGCCCCCCTCCATCGCTCCCGTCAGGTGTACATAGATGACGTCGCCGGATTTCACCAGCCCGTCGCCGTAGCGCTCGCCCGTCCATTCCCAGTCCGCCGGCAAGAGAACAACCTCTGCGTCCTCCTTGCCTGCGGGACCGATGCGCGCCCGTATCTCCAGCGGCAGCGCCCGCGTCACCAGCGCGTGTACGTAATCCCCGGCGTTCGACTGCACCGCCCAGTCCGGATGCCGGTAATCCTCCAGCGGGGCGCCGCCGGTAAGCACATTCTCCACGTGTCCCTTCCACCCGTGCCGCCGCTCGTACACCGCCACTCCGTCCGCTACCGCGCGATTCGCCGTCTCCTGCAGGTCCAGGTCCAGCGTAGTGTCCACGCGCAGTCCTGCCTCGTGCACCTCTTCGCTCCCAAATCGCTTATCCAGTTCGCGCCGCACCTCTTCCTGAAACCACGGAGCCACCGAGCCTGCCGGCTGCGTGAGGTGCAGTCCCAGCGGCGCGCTGCGCGCCGCCTCGGCCTGTACATGCGTAATCACCCCGTCTGATTCCATCTCGCTCAGCACCAGGTTGCGCCGCCGCATCGCCCGGTCCGGATTCAAAAGCGGCGAAAACGCCACCGGCCCCTTCGGCAATCCCGCCAGCAGCGCCGCTTCCGTCAGATTCACGTCTTTCGCGTGCTTTGCAAAGTAGAACTCCGATGCCGCCTCAAACCCATACATCCCGCTGCCCAGGTAAATCTGGTTCCCGTACAGCGTAAAAATCTGCTGCTTGGTAAATGCGCGCTCGATCTGGATGGCGAGATACGCCTCCTGAATCTTGCGTCCGGCGGTGCGCTCGTCTGAAAGAAATAGGTTGCGCGCCAGTTGCATGGTCAGCGTCGAGGCGCCCTGCGCCCGTCCGTGGCTGCGGATATCGTGCCATGCCGCGCCCGCCACCCGTAAAACGTTGATGCCCCAATGCGACTCGAAGTTCTTGTCTTCAATCGAAACCACGGCCTCGCGCAATACCGGCGCAAATCCGTCGTAGCCCACCACTTCGCGGCGCTCCAGTGCAAACGAGCCGATAATGCGACCTTTGCGGTCGTATAAGTCCGTGGTCGTCGATGGGCGATAGTTCTCCAGATCGTTGATCTGCGGCAGATCCGCGGAGTAGACCAGCATCAGTCCGGCCAGAGAACCGGTCACCGCCGCCAGTGCCAGCAGCACCGCCAGCGCCGACCGCCCGGCTAGCTTGCGCCGCCGATGCGCGGGAATCGGCAGGGGCGCTCGCCGCCGGACAGGATCCGGATCGAACGAACTCGGTCCGCGCAATACCGGGCCGCGGGTCGCCGCGGGTCGATGGGGGGTCGCAGCCACGCGATGTACGCCTCTTCCGGCACCTCTCAGGCTTTCGCGGTGAAGATGCTTCAGCTAAAGGCTAGCATCTCCGCATTCCGAAAGCGCGCTCCTCAAGTGAAACCGGTACCACGCAGTGCAAGAGCGGAACCACCCCTCAGCCTCGGGAGAAAGCAAGGAACCGGAGAACAGGGAACAGGGCAGGGAAAGGAAATCAAGAGATAAGGAACGGGACCAGAAAATCATGAAATGAGAGGCGAAAACAGCAATCAACGACTAAGGCAGAGATCATCCAACGCACGCCCCAAAATCAAGCAAGCAAAGACCGATCCCTAACCCCTGATCACCGATCACTGGCCACTGACGACTGCCCTTACCCCTTTGCTTTCAGCAGATCGAGCGCCTTGTTCAGCATCTCGTCCCCGTTGGGCGGGGTCACGCCTTCGTCTTCTTCTTCGAGCGGCGAGGTCACCGCAACATTCGGCGTCACCGCGACGTCTTGAATCTTCTTGCCGTCCGGGCTCTCGTATTTCGCTACCGTCAGCATCAGGGCGGCGCCGTCGGGCAGGTCGATGGTCTTCTGCACCGAGCCTTCGCCAAAGGTGCGCTCGCCAACCACGTCTCCGCGTTTCAAGTCCTCAATGGCCGCTGCGGCAAGCTCAGCCGCGCCATATGTGCCGCGGTTCACGATCACCGCAACCGGTGCATCGGTCAACACCTTGCCGGGGTCCGCCGTGAATGTCTGAATCGGAAACTGCTGGCCCTCGAGCGTCGCCAGTGTCCCCTGCTTGATGAAGAAGTTCGCCAGCCGCAACCCCTGCTGCGCGTCGCCGCCCGTGCTGTCGCGCAAGTCCAGCAAAATCTTGTGGCCCTTGCCCGCGCTCTTGATCCTGGCCCCAATCTCGTCAACCCGCGCCGCCGTCAGCGCTCCCGGCTTCAGATACAGGATGGTCGAATTCTCATATTGCTGCTCGTTCAGGGCCGGCGCCGCAACCACCGCCCGCATCAGCGTCAGCTTTTCCGGATCCGGCTTGAGCGGCCGGATCACAGTCACGTCGATCGTTGTCCCCGGCTTGCCTTCCAGCATCATCCGGATCACCGCCAGTGACAGTTCGTGCGTCGACTTGCCGCCCACTGACTCAATCACATCCCCGTCAGCCAGGTGATCATGTTCGGCCGGCGATCCCGGCACCACGTTTACAACCGTGGCATACCCAAACCGCTTTGAAACCGTCATTCCCTCCTGCGCGTTGCCGCCCGTGGGACGGTCCTTGTAGATCTTGTACTCCGCCGGAGTCAGGTAGCTTGAATCCGCGTCCAGCGATTCCAGCAGTCCGTGCAGCGCCCCGGTCGTCACGTCCCCGATGTTCGGCTCGGTCACGTAGTCGCTCTGGATGTGTCTGAGCACGTCGGCATAAACGCCCATCTGTTGATAGGCGCCATCCTGCTCGTCGCCGGCGCGAACCCCCAACACATGAAACTCGCCTAGGAGAAATCCCAGGAACAGAGTGGCAGCAATCGCCACGGAAAGCACAAACACAAATCGTTGGAAAAATCGCGACACACACACCACCGGGGCAAGCCTCCAGGGGAAGCAGGCTGCTCACCTATATAGACGCAATCATAGCGCAACCGGCGCTTTCAGGCCGCCCGTCCATCGCCGCGCCCGCCCGCGCTATTGATTCTAATGGAAATAGAAGTCCTTTCGAAATCAAGACACCTCCGAAAGTGATGATTCATTGTCACCGGGCGCTTGACGAAATTATTGTCATTTCGAATTAGGGATAACTCGCCTGCGCGGCGTCCTCGTCAGCCACGCGTCAATAAAACCTTACGCAGCCAGGCTAACGTCGAGTTACTTGGATATTCATACTGATTTCTCACCGGAAATCCCCGGGATAATGTAAGTTACAAGCGAGCAAGTCCCGATCGTTTGATCGTCCATCCACGCGCTCCGGTTTCTGCCCCCGCGGGGACCTTGGTCTTCGCCAGGCGGAGCGTGAATCAAAAAGATCATTGACACCGGGAGCACCGGCGCGATAAACNNTCCCACAGTTCCACAACGCGAGGTCTCCATCCATGTCGTCCGCCGCTGCCCCTCTCTTGCCTATAAGGTTTTCCTGCCCGAAATTCAGCCTCTTCGCCCTTGCCCTGGTCACCCTGTTGCCGGCAACGGCGCGCGCGCAAACGACATATAGCGGCGGGGGCGCATCGTTTACGACGAGCAGTCCCGCCGCGGGTGTCACCTCCACCATCTCGGTAAACGGCGCACCGGGCACGGTGAAGACTGTCGAAGTGCAGTTGCTGGGCGTGAAATCGACTTCTGCGGAGTATGAGACTGGCCCGTACGCGAATGAGGCCTCATATGACAGCTTGGGATATGCGGAATTCCTGCTGGTGGGGCCCGGCGGAGAGCAGTTGGTGCTGCTTTACCAGACGGGCAGTGGCATCGACGGCTGCGACAAGAATGACAACCCGGTACCGGCCTGTGACGGACTGCAGGGCTCCACGTCCGGCAGCAACCCCGACACCATTAACATCCAGGACGGCGCGCACTCGGCGCCGAACGGCGCCGGATCCCTGGGCCAACAGTATGAGGGATGGCAGACGTTGGATATGCCTTATACGGTAGAGCCCAGTTCCTACTCCAACTACGACGGCGACTTCCCTCCTCCGCTCCCAACGGCGGAAAACACGGCCGACTACCCGCAGGGCGATGGCAGCGCTATGCTGAACGGGAGATTTGCCGGAACAACGGCAGACGGAACCTGGACGCTCTATCTCATCGATAACGATCCCTATCCTGGTGTCGACCCGTTCTCGATCACCGGGTGGAATCTGATCCTTACGTTTGCCGAGGCCATCCCTACGACGACGACGCTCTCCAGCTCGGCAAATCCGGCATCCTATGCCAATTCGGCCTCCAGCGGTTCGGTCACGTTCACCGCGACCGTCACATCAGGTTCCGGGACGCCGACCGGCACCGTCACCTTCCAGGCAAACGGCTCAACCATACCCGCCTGCAACGGTATTGCTCTAAGCGGCGGTGTCGCGCACTGCACGGTCTCGCTGGCCCAGGGCGCCAATTCCATCGCGACGTCCTACACGCCGAGCGGGAGTTACGGGCAGAGCAGCACCTCCATGACGCAACTGATGGAAGTGACCGCGGCGAACACAAGCGGGTACACATGGTGCAATAGCAGCCTGATCGCGGACCCGGAAAATGGCAACCCTGGGCTGGCTTATCCCTCCGTCATCAAGATCCCCGCCAACACGTACAGCCACACGGTGGGCAATGTCAGCGTGGAGCTGGAGGGGCTTCAAGGGACGGTCAATGGAGTTTCCGGCCAGTTCCTGCTGGTTGCGCCCGGCGGAGGAACGCAAAACCTGGACTTCTTCGACTCGGGGTTTGCACAAAACGGGCCGACCAGCCCGGCCAATCTGACGTTTGAAGATTCCGCCAGCGGGTACGTGCCCTACGGCACCGGAACGCCCGGCGGCGGCCCTTACCTGGCAACCGACGACAATAATGGCGTTAACCCGGATTATTTCCCGGCATCGACAGCGCCGTCGACCGATTCGAACATCCCCCAGGTTCCGTCGAAAGTCAATTTCGCTCTGCCGTACGGGGAGGATAACACTGATTACAAACCCTATACGAACATATACACCTTCGGAGAGGCCTTCGATGGGGCCTCGGCGAATGGCGACTGGGCGTTGTACTCCACTGTCGGCGAAGGCGCCAATGTCAACAGCGGGTGGTGCATCACCTTTACGCTCAACTCCGGCAATGCAACCACAACCACGTTAACTTCCGGCAGCAATCCCGCCACCACCGGGCAATCCCTCACGTTCACCGCAACCGTGACCAGTGGCGGGAATCCGGTGACCGCCGGCGGCACGGTAACGTTCCTGGACAACAACGCGGCTCCCGCCGGCACGGTGAGCGGCAACAACGTGCAGACGCTGAACGGCAGCGGCCAGGCGACCTTCACCACCAGCAAGCTGACCGAGGGCGACCACACGATCACGGCAAACTACAGCGGCGTGGCGAACCAAGACAACGAAAGCTTCTCCGCAGTGCTGAATCAGCGCATCAACACCGCTACCACGGTCACGAATGTGAACAGCAATACCTGGCAGTACTGCGATCCAGGGGCGGTCCAGGGTATCTCTGCAAACCCCGCTGGGCCATTGACGCCAAATCCATCGGTTATTACGGTCTCCAATCTGCCCGGCGCCTTCAACACAGTTGCGGTGCAACTCACCAACTTCTCGGTTCCGGGGGCGGAAAACCTTGAGCAGCTCCAATCGCTGGTGGAGGGTCCATCGGGCGCAGCGCTGGACTTCTTCTCCAATACCACGCAGGGCTCCAACGGCAACAGCACAGCTTCGGTGGGCAACTATATCTTTGAGGACAGCGCCACCGCACAGGTGTCGTCCGGAAATGTGAATCTCAGTCCGAACAGCTACAAGCCGACGGCTTACGAGTACTTTCTCGACGCCGCCGACAGATTCACCTCCAGCACCAGCGGCTTCTACCCGGCGCCCACGGCATTCAGTTATGCCGCGCCCACATCCTTCGGTTCCGACTCAACATTCGCCGACGTGTTCACCAGCGGCAGCAACGCCAACGGCACATGGGCCTTGTTCTTCAATACGGGCCAGTCCAGTCCGCAATCCACCATTGGCGCGGCCAACGGCTGGTGCGTGGACCTTACTGAAACTCCGCCCGTTTTAGCGCAGCCCTCGCTGGCGCACGTCGGCAATTTCTCGCAGGGTGAAAATAACGCGCAATACACCGTGAACATTACCAACGATGGCCCTGGTTCCACCGGCGACCCAACCCAGACAGCCGCAAATGCGATGGTGGTAACCGACACGCTGCCCACGGGCCTCACTTATTCATTCTTCTCGGGCACTAACTGGGGTTGCTCGGCGTCGGGCCAGACCGTGACCTGCACCAACGATTCCGCGATTGGTTCCGGCGACGGCTACCCGGCGCTGACCATCGATGTTGACGTATCCGCGAGCGCCACCGGAAGTGTGAGCAACGAGATCATTGCCGGCGGTGCTGGAACCGCCAACAAGACTTCAAACTCTGACTCGGCGCAGATCTATGTGGCTCCGTCCATCAACAGCGGCTCCAGCACCACCTTCACCGTCGGTTCTCCGGACACGTTTAGCGTCACCACCGCGGCGGCCACTTACCCCACCGCGTCGTTCAGCGAGAGCGGGGTTCTGCCCAGCGGCGTCACGCTCACTGATAACGGCAACGGCACCGCAACCCTCGCCGGAACCCCTGCTGCCGGCACCAGCGGCGCCTACCCGATTACCATCACGGCCGCAAACGGCACCGTCAACGCTACGCAAAACTTCACGCTGACCGTAAACCAGGCTTCCGCCATCACCAGCGCCGCCGCTACCACCTTCACCGTGGGCTCAACAGGCTCGTTCTCCGTCATCTCCACAGGAAGTCCCAAAGCATCGCTTGTCGAATCCGGTACGCTGCCCGGCGGAGTGAGTTTCATTGACAACGGCAACGGCACGGCAACTCTCTCCGGCACGCCGGCCGCAGGCACGGGCGGGCCATACCCTATCACCATCACTGCGTCCAACGGCGTCGGCTCCAACGCCACACAAAACTTCACCCTGACGGTAGACCAGGCTCCAGCCTTCAACCTCGGGGCCACCGGCAGCGATACGATGGCGGTCGGCACTCCAAATATAGTTCTCATCTTTACCACGGGCAATCCGCCGCCGGCGATCGTTGAGTCGGGCGCGCTGCCCAGCGGCGTCACTTTCGTGAATAGCGGCACCGGCCATGGAACGCTCTCGGGCGAGCCTGGGGCGGCCACCGGGGGGCTCTATAACCTTGTGTTCACGGCAAGCAACGGCACCTCGCCCAATGCCACGCTCAATTACGCGCTGACGATCAGGCAGCCGATTGCGTTTACCAGTTCCGCCGGCACTACGTTCACCACGGGTACCGCGGGATCGTTCAGCGTCACAACCACCGGTTATCCCGCGCCGTCGTTCAGTGAGACCGGCGCTCTGCCTGGCGGAGTCACGTTTATCGACAATGGCAACGGAACTGCCACTCTGGCAGGCACGCCGGCTGCGGGCACAGGCGCCAGCTACTCAATCACCATCAAAGCGACGAACGGCTCCAGTACACCTTCGCAGACGTTCACGCTCACGGTCGGCCAGGCGCCGGCGATAACCAGCGTCAACAGCACCGCCTTCGTGGCGGGAGCAGCCGGCACATTCAGCGTCACCACGACCGGCTATCCCACCTCGGCGCTCAGTGAGTCCGGCCCCCTGCCGAGCGGTCTCACCTTCACTGATAACGGCAACGGCACGGGAACCCTGGCCGGAGCAACGGCTTCTACAGGCTCCTTCCCCATCACCATCACCGCAAATAACGGCATCTCGCCGAGCGCTGTCCAGAGCTTTGCGCTCACCGTCAACCTGCCCCAGTATCAGCTCACCACAACCGCCAATCCTGCGGCCGGCGGCACCATTACGCCCGCCTCCGGCAGCATCTTCAGCCAGGGCACGAGCGTGCCGCTTCAGGCCACCCCGTCCACGGGCTACACCTTCCTGAACTGGGCGTCGAGTCCGGACTCGGTAGCAAGCTCGACCTCAGCCAGCACCACCATCACCATGAATTCGGCTGAAACCGTGACGGCAAACTTCACGCCGACACTGGTGGTGAACACCAACCAGGATCCCGATACCGGCAATCAAGCGAACTGCTCACCTCAGGCAACGGCTGGGACGAATGCCGTTGACACCGCGTGCAGCCTGCGCGATGCGCTGACCTATGCCGCGTTTGCTGGCTCGGGGAGTATCAGCTTCGACTCGACGGCGTTTGGCTCCACCAACACAGCGGCCGCGAAAACCATCACGCTGGCCTACGGCACGCTGAACATTCCTTCGGAGACCAGCATTACCGGACCGACGACGGGCCTCGGCGCAACGCTGGCCAATCTGGTGACGGTGAACGGCGCAGGCGCGTCTAGCGTGTTTACCGTTGCGGTCGGGGTGACCGGCTCCGGCGTGAGCGGGCTGACGATTACCGGCGGAAGCAGCAGCGCCGGCGGAGGCATCTCCAACGGCGGCGCGCTGACCGTGAGCGGCAGCACCATCTCCGGCAATACGGCCACTGCCCTCGGCATCGGCGGCAATGGCGAAGGCGGCGGCATCTTCAACCAGGGCACACTTACGTTGAGCGGCAGCACCGTCTCCGGCAATACGGCGACCGCCATAGGCGGAGGCATGGCTGGCGGCGGCGGCATCTACAACGGCGGCACACTTACGTTGAGCGACAGCACCATCTCCGGCAATTTGGCCACAGCCGGCGGCGCAGGCGGCGGCGCGGGAATCGTCAACAATAGCGGGGTTCTTACGGTAAACGACAGCACTGTCTCCGCCAACACGGCGGACGGCGCAGCGGGCGGCATCTACATCAACGGCGGGACGGTCAACCTGGCCAACACGATTGTGTCGGGCAATACGCCGACAGCCAGTCCCGATTTGGTGAATGGCGGCGGAACACTGAACGATAACGGCGGCAATCAGATTGGCCTAAGCGTAAGCGCAATCAACCTTGCCCCGCTTTTCCCCTACGGCGGCCCCACGCAGACCATG
>PLSH01000011.1 GCA_003165095.1 Acidobacteriaceae bacterium | reverse complement strand
GGGCCAAGGGCTACCGCAGGACTACACCGAGGCTCTCCGTTGGTACCGCAAAGCAGCAGATCAGGGCGAAGCAAGGGCTCAATGCAGCTTGGGCTCAATGTATTACGACGGTAGAGGAGTACCGCAGGACAGCGCCGAGGCGGTTCGCTGGTATCGTTTGGCAGCTGAACTGGGTCTAGCGAAAGCCCAATAAGAACTCGGCTACATGTATTACTACGGCCAAGGGGTACCAGAGGATCGCACCGAGGCTGATCGTTGGTATCGCAAGGCAGCCGATCAAGATTATGAGCAAGCTCAACGTGTTCTGTAAGCGTTTGGTGTTCCCATCTGGAGTGGGAGGGGCTTGCTGTTTGAAGATGTTGGCATGGAGAGATTGGGCGAGGTTGGAAGCGTGGTACGGGTTCGGCGATCTGTGGCGGAGAAGCGTCGGATTGTTGAGTTGACGTTGCAGCCAGGAACGAGCGTGGCGCGAGTGGCACAAGCCGAGGGCGTGAACTCGCATCAGGTCTTTCAGTGGCGGCGGGCCTATCGCAACGGAGAGCTTTCTGACGCGGGAGAACCGGCGACCGCCTTGTTGCCGGTTGTGATGGCCAGGGCCGGTTTTGAAGAAGCGATTGGATCATCTGAGAAGCCGACTGAAGAGCATGTGCCATCGGGGGCGATTCACATCGAGTTGCCGGGGCGAGCCACGATCACAGTGGAGCACGGTGCGGACCGTGCGGCGCTGCAAGCGATTCTGGAGAGTTTGCGCCGGTGATCGAGCTGCGTACAGGAACACGCATATGGATCGCGGCGGGCGTGACCGATATGCGGCGCGGCTTTCCGGGGCTGAGTGCGCAAGTGCAGATGATCCTCAAGCAGCAGCCATTCTCTGGACACGTCTTTGTTTTTCGCGGGCGCAGAGGCGACACGATCAAGATTTTGTGGGCCGATGAAGACGGTCTGTGTCTGTTTGCGAAGCGGCTTGAGCGCGGGCGATTCATCTGGCCGCAAGCTAAAGAAGGAACGGTTTCTCTGACGCGGGCGCAACTGTCGATGCTGATGGAAGGCATCGATTGGCGCAGGCCGGAGAGAACCTGGACGCCGCAGATGGCAGTGTGAGTTAACTATGTGATTCTCCTGTAAACATGCGACTTTTGTGGATATTCTATTGCCGTATTTATGGCATACTGCGGTCATGGTTTCCACCACTCTCGCCGATCTCGATCAACTGGACATCGAAGCCTTGAAGGCCTTGATCGTTGAGCAGCAAGTGCAACACCTGGAGACGCTCTCTTCGAAGACTCAACAGATCGAACATCTGAAGTTGGTCATCGAAAAGCTGCGTCGCATGCTCTTCGGCGCGAAGAGCGAGAAGATCTCCATCCAGCTTGAGCAACTCGAACTACAGTTGGAGGAGACTGAGTCCGCGCAGGCTGCCGATGAAGTGAGCACGGAGCGGGCGGCCGTTGCGACGAAGCTCAAGCCATCGCGTAAGCCGCTGCCAGCGCACCTTCCACGCGAAGTGATAACTCATCATCCTGAGCACGACTGCTGCCCCGATTGTGGCGGGCAGTTGCGCAACTTCGGCGAGGACGTGGCCGAAGTTCTGGAGTATATTCCGGCCAACTTCAAGGTCATTCGTCATGTGCGCCCGAAGTTTGCCTGCACCCAGTGTGAGCATGTTGTCGAAGCTCCAGCGCCATCCCGTGTGATTGAACGCGGCCTTGCTGGACCGGGATTATTGGCGCATGTGCTCGTTGCAAAATATGCCGATTATGTTGGCTTCGCGATTATGTGACGCTCGGCCTTGGGAAGGGCGTAAACAGCGGGCTTTTCGGAGCCGAACGTCACATAACTGCGGGCTAGATTTGAGCGAGGAAGGACATGAGATCGGGGTCTTCGCCCCAGCGTTTTAGCGATCGTTTGCTCTTCACTGCGCACAAGCCAAGAGCTTTGGCTTTCATCTCAAGATCAGTTTCAGCGTAGATGTTGGTGGTGTTGATAGAGACGTGGCCGAGCCAAGCACGGATGGTATTGATGTCGACACCTGCACGAAGAAGATGCGTCGCGGTCGTGTGGCGGATGGTGTGTGGGCCGATCCGTTTCTTGTGCATGTCCGGCACACGGCTCATGGCGGCGTGCGCATATCGCGTCACGATCTCATGGATGCCGAAGCGAGTGAGCGGCTCCGAGCGACGATTGAGGAACACGCGCTCCTTGCCATCCCGCCCGGCAACGAGGTTCTTCAGCGTCACGGTTGTGGATGCCCAGAGCGGACAGATACGAACTTTGCCGCCTTTGCCGTGAAGACACACCGAAGACAGCGTACCGTCCGCGCCGCCGTGCAAGCTGAGATCTTCGATGCACAGTTTTGCAGCTTCTTCTGCCCGTGCTCCCGAGTTGTACAGAAAAAGCAGTAGTGCTCGATCCCGACAGCCGAGTTTTGTGACTGCACTGGGGGCCTCCAGTAAAGCGTCGATTTCCGGCTTCTCGAGATAGCAGACTGGTGTGGGGGCTGAACGCTTGGACCTGACTGCGCGCAGTTGAGCGCACCAGTCCAGATACTCAGGGCAGCGTTCTGCGATGAAGCCGGCTAGTGCATGGATGGCGGCCAGACGCTGGTTGCGGCTGGAGACGCTGCATTTTCGCTTCTCTTCGATGTGCCGCAGGAAGGCGCGCAGCAGGTCCGCATCGATGTCGGGGATGAGCAGCTCATCTACTTTCTTATGTGCCTTAGCGGCAGTGAACACCACCAGTAAGCGGATCGCATCGCGATAGCTCTGTTGAGTATTACGGGCCAGATTCCGCTCCCCGACGAGGTATTCCATCAGGAAACGCCTAATCCACGAACCGAGGGCCTCTCTATTGTTCATGGCACCCTCCATAAACGTAGTCCTGGAAACGACGGTTGGCTTCTGCCAGCAACTCCGGTGTCATGGTCAGGTAACACTGGGTCGAGTGCAGATCGACATGGCCAAGATAGGTGGAGAGAGCCGGCAGAAGGACCTGCACGTTCGCCCCAGTCCTATACCATTCCGTCAGCC
>PLSH01000301.1 GCA_003165095.1 Acidobacteriaceae bacterium | reverse complement strand
CTCCGCCCGGTCTTGAAGATCAGCCAACCCGCGCCTCCGCCCGCCGCATCCTCGACGTAGGGCCAGCCGAGGACGTCGCGAAGGAATGCGCGCGTTGCGGGGGCATCGTCGGAATAAATCAGGGTGTGGATGCTGGTGATCATCAGACCGAACTACTGAAATCACCTGAATTGTACTCTTTCGGTCTATTGCCAATCAAGAAGCCGTTCATCGCACTGGAGATCGGAATCAGGACACCACCCGCTGAATGCATATCGTGAACAATCTGCGTCCAGCGTGATATTCTTGGCAGTTCCTGATCGACGGCGGTTTTATTCCGCCTCATTTTTCACTGCCGTTGCCGATTCGGCGCGGCCCGGGAGAGATCCATGAAGCGTGCTCTTGTCCTCGCATTGTTCCTTTCGGCCTGCATTTGCGGCCTCCACGCACAGGCCGGCGATACCACCGTATGCGCCGTTCTGAAGAACCCCGCGTTGTTCGATGGAAAGATGGTCACTATCAAAGGCGCCATTGTGGCCGGATTCGATGAGTTTGCGATCGCGGATGGCGATTGTGGCCTGCCCGTCAACGCAATCTGGATCTCCTATCCGCAGGGAACCAAGGCAAAGGGCGGCCCCTTCGGCATGCTGGAACTCCAGCCGGCGCACAATTTCGCCGGAACCTACACAGCGCCCACCAGAACGCCCGTCACTCTCGACAGGGGCAAGGACTTCAAACAGTTTGATTCTCTGCTGTCGCAGACGCACGTCAAGGAACCTGGAGTTTGCCTGGGATGCGGCAAGTTCAAGGTCACTGCCACGCTGACTGGCCGCCTGGATGCTGTGGCCGATGCAACCTTGAGGCGTGATCCCTCCGGCAAGGTCGTGTTTTTGGGCGGCTTTGGAAATCTGAATGCCTATCCGGCCCGGCTGGTGCTTCAATCCGTTACCGGCGTTTCATCCAAGCCAATCGACTTTTCGAAATCCGACCTGGTCGTCAAGGGCGAGCCGGTTTCCTATTCGAACACCTTCGATGCCCACGATCCGGGCGGCGTTGCGCGGCAGTTTGCCAGCGTCATGGGAACGGATGCAGTTGCCGTTGCGATCCAAAAGGATGCGGGAGTCTACTCCAAGTCCGGCAACGTCGATGGCGTCATCATCTCGGTTCAAACCATCAACGAAGCCGACCAGCCTGCCGAGACCGGGGACTCGCCCGACGGCGTGCTCTACGTTTGCACCTTCACCAGCAATATCGACCGGCTGTTGCTCAAGCCCGCGCAGGCCGCCGCCATGATCCATATCGGCCAGCACATCATCGACCTGCGCGCCGAGACTGGAGATAAGTACTACACCATCTACGACCTCGAAAACAACGCATGGATCATCACCGCGGCCAGCACCGCGCGCATGGGAGAGCAGTTTCTCACCCTCTCCGGAGGGTATCTGTTCCTGAGCGCCACCTGGGCGCCCGCGGACCGCAGCAGCATGATGTCCGACGCGCTTTCGACTTATCTGACCAAAGAGGCGGCCTACGGCAGATAGCGCAACGCATAATTGCCGCCGCCTCCAGGCATTGCACAATCGATGCCCTGGCCCGCGCGCTACTGCCCGGTCCGCGCGACGACGGGCGATGCGCGTATCCTGAAGCTTGCACCTGCACTCTTACCCACAACGAGGAGAAAAATGGCGGAAATAGCCGTTGAGGCCACTCAAATCCCTGCGCAATTGCCCCATGTCCGCGTGGCCGTTCTGGGTGCCGGAAAAATGGGCGGCATCCTGCTCCAGGCGTTTCTGAAAGAAAATCTGTTTGCCACAGATCAGATTCACTCGACCGTCGGCCACGCCGAGCGGGCGCTGGCACTGAGCACCCAATGGGGCGTGGACGTCGGCACCAACAACCTTGAAGCGGCCAGCAAGGCGGATCTCATTCTGATTGGCGTCAAGCCCCTTCAGGTGCCGGATCTGATCGCCGAGATTCGGCCTGCCCTCACCGCGGAAAAGACCCTGGTCTCCATCGCCGCCTCGGTCAAGACCCGCTCCATCGAGGAGGCAGCGGGGTTGGATATCGGCGTGATCCGCGCCATGCCGAACACGCCTTCGGCCCTGGGCGCGGGCATAGCGGCGCTCTGCCGCGGGCGCTTCGTCTCCGAGGCACAGATTGAACTGGCCCAGCGTATCTTTGAGACCGTGGGCCGCACGGTGATCGTGGACGAGAAACACATGGACGCCGTAACCGGCCTCTCCGCCTCCGGCCCCGCATACATCTACATCATCATTGAGGCCCTCGCCGAAGCCGGCGTCAAGGTAGGCCTGGCTCGCGATATAGCCACGCAACTGGCCGCGCAAACCACCTTTGGCGCCGCCAAGATGGTGCTTGAAACCGGCTATCACCCGGCGCTGCTCAAAGACGCCGTTACCACCCCCGCCGGCTGCACCATCGACGGAATCCTGGAACTCGAAGAGGGCGGCCTGCGCGTCACCCTCATCAAAGCCGTCATGCGCGCCACGGAGCGCGCCAGACAGTTGGCAAATGGATGACTAATCGGGACAAATTTGCTCCATACTATTGATGCTAAATTGGTTGCACAATTCCTACATTTAGTAGTGCTGGATTTTCTTGGTTCCTTGATATATTATGGTTCATAGAAGCAACATTGTGCGTGATAAGCCTTCGGGCGCGCTCCTTACAAAACACTGCGTTTGAGATTTCCTACAAAACATCTTCTTTGATCACAGAGGGCCCCCGCTAATGACGGGGGCCAAAACTATATGGACGCGTTACGTTATGAGTCGCTATTCACGAAGAGCAAGGACCAGGATCGCCAGACGGCTTTCGGTCATTTCCACCCTTCAAAAGATCCCTTAACCGAAGAATATGACTTCGATGCACCCTTTTTAGCTATTGCAGAGAAGACGTTCGAGGGCAAGGACGCGCGGTACTTCACCCAGCCAAGATTTGAGAACAGGTATCGAAACAAGCCAACTAAGCTCCGGAATTATCTCCAATACACATTCTCGCGCTTGAAGGAGCTGGAACAAGGCGAGCCGGGAAGCTACATAATCGAAAGCGCTGACCAAAACTGGGCATGCTTCAACTCTGGCTTACAGGACAAGCATTCTGCAGATCTCTTCTGTGTCTTTGAACGGTATCGTGGCGCAAGTCAGGGCACCTCCTCTGATTGGGTCTATAAAGGTACAGAAACAGCCAGGTCCCCCGTTTTTCGTCTGCATTTTGGGCTCAAACTCCCTAAACTCGCTTGGTACTCAAATGATAGCCGGGACTATGTATTCAACACCGCATACGCACTCGATACGGATATTTTTGAACACATGTTCGATAGAGCTAAGGAGCGCTCTGGATTTCCTCCCGACGCTACGGATGAGTCTGTGAGGAATTACCTTCGTGGCGCTATAGAGAATTTGATCCCAAAGATTCGCAGGAATTACAAGACCGCAATTCCTGTCTACTATATCGCCGAGGGGCGCATGCAATTGCTCTTGCCTTTTCACTCATCGAACGGGACTGATATTTCCTGTTTCTTGGTCGAGCGCGACGACGGAAATCAATGCTATGCGATTAAAACGATCTTGGATATGGACCAAGCATTCTTCAGCGCAAGATTGATAACACGGCCCGACAGAGAATGGCTCGACCCCTAGCCACTCCTATGCCAAGGTCGCCGTTGCAATATCCCATAAGCCAAATCTCCCGCCCAGCCTGGCTGCCCTGTTACATCCCCGAGCTGCAGGGCCTGCGCGGCCTCGCGGTTCTGGCGGTGGTGATCTACCACTGTCATCCGCGCCTTGAGGGCACCTGGATTTACTACGCCTCCCTGTGGGGATGGGCCGGCGTCAATCTCTTCTTCGTCCTCTCCGGGTTTCTCATTACATCCATCCTTCTCGAAGCCAGGGACAAGGAAAAATACTTCCGCAACTTCTACGCCCGCCGCGCGCTGCGCATCTGGCCTGTCTATGTGCTGGTGCTGGTGGTGGTGTACCTTGAGGCCCCGTGGTTCATCGGCCAGCCTGTTTCGATGGCAATCAAGACCGCTCCCTGGCTGGCTTACATCTTCTTCGTGCAGAATCTTTTTCACCTCACGCTGCCCCCCGCAATCGGCCAGACCTGGTCCCTGGCCATCGAGGAACAGTACTACTTCCTGTGGGCGCCGCTGGTCCGCTTTCTGCGCAGGCCCTGGATGCTGGCCGCAATCCTGATTGCCGCATTTGTCAGTTCACCCCTGTTTGATCACCACCCCTGGCTCACCCCCACTCACACCTTCATTCACCTGGACGGGATCGCCCTGGGCAGCCTGCTCGCGCTGGGAATCTACACGCTCCCGTTCAGCCGCCGCGTCTGGCTCGGGATCGGTCTGGGCGCATTTGTGCTGGGCATTGCGGCCGCAGCCACCATAGCCGGTGGAACAAAGTTCCTCGATTGTGCGCTGGCGGTTGGATTCGGCGGCGCGGTGCTGGCTTCGATCGCCTCCACCGGCGCCCGCAATCCGCTCAACGCGGCGCTAAGGCGCGGACCGCTGGCCTTTTATGGCCGCATCAGCTACGGCCTCTACATGATTCACATCGCTGTTTTCATCTTCTTCGGATGGTTCGATCTGCGGATGGATCGCTACGGCATAGCCGGCAACTTGGCCATCGTAGCCTTCCGGCTGGCCGCCTCTACCGCCGCGGCCACAATCCTCTGGTATGGTTTCGAGTCGCAAATCCTCAAGCTGAAGCGCTTCTTCCGGACATCTCCAGGCCTGTCAGCCCAGGAATCAAGTCCAAACGATCCTCAACCCTTACCACCGCCCGACAATCACGAACATCGTCAGTAGAAACAGCGCCACGGTAGGCGCGGCTGATTCATGGCGGCGCAAGTGATAGAAGCCGGCAGCCACCATCAGAAGCGCAAGCGCCAAAGCCGCCAGCCGCACCAGCGTAGTCTGCGGCCACGCGCCGATCGGCATCACCAGGGCCAGCGCTGCTGCAATCTCAAACAGTCCGACCGCGATAACAGACCAGTACGGTACTCCAAACGGGAGGCTCATTTCCCTGGCTCCGAGTGCTCTCGGCCTGCGCTTATAGCTATAGATGCTTCTGAGCCCTACGCACACGAACACGCCAGCCACCAAATACTCCATGAATCGATCCAGACTGTTCATCGTTCCACCCGCCTTCCTTCTTCGCCCGCGCTTTTCCCTGCAATAGGCGTCAATGTGGGCTGCGGTACAGGAAAATGCCCCTGAAATGAGCGGACCATAAAGATTATGTAAAGTCAATATAAAGATGACCACAAGGTCGAAGGTTTGTCCGAAATCGGCGACTCTCGGCGCATTTTCATCCCGTTTTCGCGCTCCGGCGCTGGATTCGAGCACCAAATCCCCAATCGAATTCGACCTTCTTTGAGCAGAACAGCCGTCAGGGTGCAATATGGATGCGAACAAGAAATGCGCAGAATCCTGTCACCTGCGATAAAGGACTCTTCCAATGCGTTCCTTCCTCTCTAGTTTCACCATCTTTTTTGCCTTCCTGTTTACGACTGTTTTGGCGGTAACCTGCGCGCAGGCCCAGGGGCTCACGGCCCAATCCGCGCCTCCGCCGCCTGTCACCGTGCTCCAGGCAAACGCCAACCTGGTGCTTGTCGACGTGGTCGTCACCGACCATGGCAACGCCGTTCATGGCCTCGATCAAAGCAAATTCGAAATCCTTGAAGACGGCAAAGACCAAAAAATCTTCTCCTTCGACGAGCATCAGCCCGGCGGCGCGCCTATTTCCGCCAATGAGGCCGAGCTCCAGCAGTTGCCGCTTCATACCTATACAAATCTTCCCGTCTATCCCGAGCAGGGCGCGGTCAACGTGCTCCTGCTCGACGCCCTGAACACGCCCTCCAACGACCAGCTCAGGGTGCGTCAGGAGATGATCAAGTACCTGGCACAGGTCAATCCCGGAACTACGCTGGCCGTCTTTACGCTCTCTTCCAAGCTCTTGATGGTCACCGGATTCACCACCGATGTGGCGAGCCTGGCCAAGTTGATGAACGGTTCCAAGACCGCGAGCCAGCCATCCGCGCTGCTGGAGTCGCCGACCATGACCAGCGGCCTCACCAGCACCTCCAGCCCCCTGGCCGCTCAGCCGGCCACGCCTGTTTCCGCATCCAACATCGGCAGCGGCGGAGTAACCAACGGACCCATGAACGCTGCCGCCGCCTTGAGCCAGTTCGAGGCTGACACTTCCACATACCAGACCGATTTGCGAGTCAGGATGACGCTCCAGGCCTTGCAGCAGTTGGCCGCCTATTTGAGCGGCATTCCCGGCCGCAAAAATCTTATCTGGGTCTCCGGTTCGTTTCCTCTCTCCATCCTGCCGGACTCATCCCAGTTCAGCCCCTTCGGCGCCATCGCGGATTACCGCGATCAGGTCGAGAAAACCACCGAAATGCTCACCCAGTCGCGCGTCGCCGTCTATCCGGTGGATGGGCGCGGGTTGATGCTTCCCTCCATGTTCAATGCCTCAACCAGAACCGCGCCCGGCAATGGCGCGATGATGCAGGAAAAAGAGGGGATGTACCAGGAACAGGGAACCATGGATCAGATCGCCGATCAGACCGGCGGCCATGCTTACTATGAGACCAACGAGCTCAAAGAGGCCGTCGCAAACGCGGTGGAAAGCGGCGCCAGCTATTACACCATCAGCTACGTCCCGTCGGCTGCGAAACTGAATGGCGAATACCGCAAGATTCAGGTTCGCGTGGACGGTCACGACCTGAAGCTTGCCTTTCGTCACGGCTACTACGCCGACGGACCGGGCAAACGCGCTCCCGGCGCTCCCAAACACATGAACCAGACGGTCGACGGATCACTGCATGGCGCGCCTCCGACCACGCAGATTATCTTCAAGGCGCAGGTACTGGACGCAAACGATCCGCTGCTCCAGGGCGTGAAGGTTCCCATCGGCCCGGCTGGAGAACTGTCGGCCACATTGAAAGGACCGGTCGATCGCTACGTGGTCAATTTCACGTTGAGCCCGGCTACTCTTGCGCTCGGCACGGAGCCCGACGGAACCCGCACCGGCAAAATCGAACTCGCGCTGATTGCCTATAACGCCGGTGGAGATCGCGTCAATTACGTCGACCACCAGTTCCAGTTGGCCATCAAGCCCGAGCAATTCGAGCGCGTCGCCGCCAAAGGAATCACCGTTCTGGTCCCCATCGATCTGCCCGCCGGCGACAACTCCCTGCGCATCGCCGTCAACGATCTCAACGCCGGCCGCACCGGCTCACTCGAAGTTCCCGTCACTGTCGCGGCCAAATAAACGAACTGCCAGCGCCAGTCCGCCGGCCGCAACTCGCTTCCCGCAAGTCCGCGCCTCTAGCGGAACCACTCAGCGCAGCATCCGATTCACCGCCGGTCAAAGTCATTGTCAAATCCGTTTTGGAACGTCGCAAATCGTTGTAATTTGAGACGATTGGCTCTTCGTGTGACTTCAATCACTACGCCTGTAACAAACGGCTGCTAGGCTTTTAAGCAGCACGCAGATTCCCCTTTGCGAGGTGCTCCATGATCGAATCCGCGACGAGCGAAACAGCCAGGCTCAACCCCTTGAGCCCGGAATTGCTGGCCAAAATGGACGCCTATTGGCGGGCCGCGAATTATCTGTCCGTGGGCCAGATCTATCTCAAAGACAATCCGCTGCTCGAGCGCCCGCTCACCATCGACGACGTAAAACCGCGCCTGCTCGGCCACTGGGGCACCACGCCGGGGCTCAACTTCCTCTATGTGCACTGGAATCGCCTCATTCGCGAGCGCGGCCTCAACATGATGTACGTCATCGGCCCCGGCCACGGTGGACCCGGACTGGTGGCCAACACCTACCTCGAGGGTTCCTACTCCGAGATCTATCCGCACATCGAGCAGAATACCGACGGCATCAAGCGCCTCTTCCGCCAGTTCAGTTGGCCATACGGCATTCCCAGCCACGTTGCGCCCGAGACGCCCGGCTCCATCCACGAGGGCGGCGAACTCGGCTACTCGCTGGTCCACGCTTATGGCGCCGCCTTCGACAATCCCGGCCTCATCGCGGCCTGCGTGGTGGGCGACGGCGAAGCTGAAACCGGGCCGCTTGCAACTAGTTGGCACTCGAACAAGTTTCTCAACCCCGCCACCGACGGCGCAGTGCTGCCCATCCTCCATCTGAACGGGTACAAGATCGCCAATCCCACAATTCTGGCGCGCATTCCCCACGCCGAGTTGGAAGACCTGATGCGCGGCTACGGCTATGAGCCCTTCACGCTCGAGGGCCACGACCCGGCCACCATGCACCAGCAGGCCGCGGCGGTCTTCGATCGCATGCTCGACCGCATCGCCGCAATCCAAAAGGCTGCTCGCGAAGAAGGGGCGACCGAGCGTCCCGCATGGCCCATGCTCGTCATGCGCACGCCCAAAGGCTGGACCGGACCAAAGTTTGTCGACGGATTGCCGGTCGAAAACACTTGGCGCGCCCACCAGGTGCCGCTCGACAAGCTGCGCGAAAATCCCGAGCATCTGCGCCAGCTTGATGAGTGGATGCACAGCTACAAGCCGGAGGAACTCTTCGATAAAAAAGGCGCATTCCGCGCCGATCTGGCCGAGATTGCGCCCAAGGGCCGACTGCGCATGGGAATGAATGCCCACGCCAACGGCGGCCTGTTGCTGCAACCGCTCAAGGTGCCGAACTTCCGCGAGTTCGCAGTCAAGATCGAGACCCGCGGAGCCGTCGACGTGGAATCGACGCGCATCCTCGGCCACCTGCTTCACGCGGTGATGCAGGCCAATCTAAGCCAGAAAAACTTCCGCGTCTTCGGCCCCGATGAGACCGCTTCCAATCGCCTTCAGGACGTGATTACCGGAACCGGCAAGGAGTGGATGGCCGAGACGCTGCCCGTCGACGTCGACCTCTCCGAGTCCGGCCGCGTCATGGAAGTGCTGAGCGAGCACATGTGTCAGGGTTGGCTTGAGGGCTACCTGCTCACCGGCCGCCACGGCTTCTTCTCCTGCTATGAAGCCTTCATTCACATCATCGATTCAATGGCCAACCAGCACGCCAAATGGCTGAAGACCACGCGCGAAATTCCCTGGCGCAAACCCATCGCCAGCCTCAATTACCTGCTCAGCTCGCTGGTGTGGCGCCAGGATCACAACGGCTTCTCCCACCAGGATCCGGGCTTCATCGACCATCTGCTCAACAAAAAGGCCGACGTGGTGCGCATCTATCTGCCACCCGACGCCAACACCCTGCTCTCGGTGGCCGATCACTGCCTGCGCAGCAGGAATTACATCAACCTGATTGTGGCCGGCAAACAGCCCGCGCCGCAATGGCTCACCATGGACGAGGCCGTTGCCCACTGCACGATAGGACTTGGTGCATGGCCGTGGGCATCGAATGATGAAGGCAACCCCGATGTAGTCATGGCCTGCTGCGGCGATGTGCCCACCATGGAAACGCTGGCCGCAGTCTGCCTGCTCCGCGAACAGGCCCCCGATCTGCGCATCCGCGTGGTCAACATCGTCGACCTGATGGCGCTTCAGCCCCAGTCCGAGCATCCGCACGGTTTGGCCGACGAAGACTACGACCTGCTATTTCCGCCCAATACGCCAACCATCTTCGCCTTCCACGGCTATCCGTGGCTCATTCACCGGCTCACTTACCGGCGTCACAACCATGACAGGCTGCACGTGCGCGGCTACAAGGAGGAAGGCACCACCACTACGCCTTTCGACATGTGCGTACTCAACAACANNCTCCGAGCAGATTCAGCGCCATCGCCTCTATGTCTCAGAAAACGGCGACGACCTGCCCGAAATAAAGGACTGGCGCTGGCACAGGGAATAAACCCAACTCCGCTAACTTGCCAACTCGCTGACTTGCTAACTCGCTGACTTGCTGACTCGCTGACTCGCTGCTTGATTCAGCCCAAATTTGAAAGGCCATTCATTCATGTCTTCTTTGCCCATACTGGTTTTGAATAGCGGATCTTCTTCCATCAAGTTTTCAATCTATGAAGCCGGCAACGATGAACGCACAAGACTCCTCGACGGCGCGGTCGACGGCATCGGCACCGATCTGGGCAAATTCTGGATCAAAGACGCCAATGGCAAAAAGCTGGTCGATCAAACGCCGGCTTTGCCCAGCCGCTCCGTAGCATTCAAGCTGGTGGCTGACGCGCTGAACTCAGGTGAATTCCCTGCCCCCGCGGCCATCGGCCATCGCACCGTCTGCGGCGGCCCAACCATCACTGAAAATCAGCGCATCACGCCCCAACTCGTGGATGAGATCGAGAGCTACAGCGCTCTGGCGCCGCTCCACACTCCCATTGCCGTTTACATCATGCGCGAGGCGCTCAAGCTTTTTCCCGGCATTCCCAACTTCGCCATCCTCGATACTTACTTTCATCGCACCATGCCGGAAGTCGTCAAGGTCATGCCCATTCCCGCCGAATACGCCGCCATGGGCGTGCGCCGCTATGGCTATCACGGCATCTCGTACGAGTCCATCATCTACCAGTTGCAGTCCGATGTGCCGGAGAAGCTCATCGTCGCTCACCTCGGCAACGGCGCTTCAATCACCGCCATCCGCAACGGCAAATCCCTTGACACCTCGATGGGCCTCACGCCCAGCGGCGGCATCATCAGCGGCACCCGCACCGGCGACATCGATCCCGGCGTGCTGCTGTTCATCCTGCACAAGATTGCCGAGACCACAACCAACGCAACCGAAGCCGCCGACAAGCTGGAAACTGTGGTCAGCAAGAAATCGGGCTTGCTGGGCGTGAGCGGCTCTTCAAACGACATGCGCGACCTGCGCGACGCCATCAAAACCGGCGACGCCAAGGCGCGGCTGGCCGTGGACAAGTTCACCTGGACCATCGCCAAATGGATTGGCGGCTACGTGGCCGAACTGGGCGGCCTCGACATGCTGGTCTTCACCGGCGGCATCGGCGAAAACGACATTGCCTCGCGCGCCGAAATCTGCGCCGGCCTGGGCGCGCTCGGCATCGTGCTCGACGAGAAACGCAACAACGTCCGCGGCCAGGCGGCACTGATCTCCGCTGAAAAATCGCCGGTCACGGTACGCGTGATTCCGCCGCTCGAAGACCTCATCATCGTGAACCACGTAGTGCGGCTGCTGGGAAATTGAACCCGCAGTGCAGCGGTCTTGACTTGATACTGTAGCAAGGCAATTCTGCGGCCATGCGAATGTAGCGCCGGCCTCCAGGCCGGCTGTCGTGAGGGCGTCCACGCCCGCACCCGTCCGGAACGCTTACCAAGCGACACCCTCAAATCACATGATACGGCGACTTGTTCTACACTGTTGTGTTCCATACGGAGTCTTCTTTCATGCCTGCTGCCGCTGCTTCTGTAAATACCCAACCTCGCCCTTCGATCGCCTTGCGCCGCTTTTCCTGGGGCGTGCTGGTTTACTTTATTGCCGTCATCCTGTGGGGTACGCTGGTTCGTGCCACCGGCTCCGGAGCCGGCTGCGGCAATCACTGGCCGCTCTGCAACGGCACCGTGCTCCAGCACTCGCCGCGCGTCGATACGATGATTGAATTCACGCATCGCATCACCAGCGCAATCTCGTTCTTCGCCGTCGTTGCCCTTCTGGCGTGGACCTTCGCCGGCACCGTCCGCAGGCATCTGGCGCGCGCTTTCGCAGTCGCATCCGTCGCCTTCACCCTGATCGAAGCCATGCTCGGCGCGTTTCTCGTCAAGCTCGGCCTCACCGCGCATAGCCAATCCCCGTTACGCCCCGCTTACCTCGCGCTCCACTTGGCCAACACCCTGCTGTTGCTCGCCGCGATTACCCTCACTGCCCATATGTTGAGCCGCAACAAGGGCTTTCTGCGTGGCCACATTCGCCTGGTTTCGCCCGTTACCGCCATCGCAGGCTTGCTTGTGGTCCTCTTCGTCGGCGTCACCGGATCTCTTGCCGCGCTCGGCGACACGCTCTTCCCCGCTACTTCGCTGGGGGCGGCTTTCGCGCAGGATTTCTCTTCAGGCAGCGGATGGCTGGTGCGCTGGCGATGGACGCACCCCACCCTCGCGTTCCTGGCCAGCATCTTCCTCATCTGGCTGCTGGTGCGCTCCGCTCAACGTTCCACGCGAGGAGCCGGACACTGGGATAACCGCGCGCTCTCCGCTTTGGTGCTGATCCTGCTGGCCGCGCAATATGTGCTCGGCGTCCTGGACGTTTTGCTGCTCGGACCGTTGTGGCTGCAGTTGGCTCACCTGCTCGGCGCAGATGCCCTGTGGGCCTCCCTGGTGGTGCT
>PLSH01000273.1:11244-12729 GCA_003165095.1 Acidobacteriaceae bacterium | reverse complement strand
CCGAGCCCGGCAGCAGCACCGGCTGTACGCACGCGCCTCTTAATTCTTGCAGAACTGCATCCTTCGCAGCCTCCAGATGATCGGCCGTCGCCGCGCCCAACTCCGCTGCCAGCGCGGCTCCTGTGCCCGGCCTGAACTGCTCTGCATGAACGCGCAATCGCATTCCGTGGCGACGGGCCGCGGTCAGCACCGTGCGCGTCTCTTCCACCGTGAAGGCGTTATCGTCGCAGAAGACATCGCAATAGGCGGCCAGCTTTGCGGCGGCAACCTCGGGAATCAGCTCCTCGGCAATCCAGCGCACATACTCCTCGCGCCGCCCGGCAAATTCCGGCGGAACAGTGTGCGCGGCCAGCAGCGTAGGGACGATGCGCGCCGGTCCCTCCGCATTGAGCCGCGCCAACACGCGCAGCATCCGCAGTTCCGTCGCGCGCTCCAGCCCATAACCCGATTTGGCTTCGATCGTCGTCGTGCCGCAGCGCAGCATCCAGTCGCGATGCCGCCGCGCCGTGGCCAGCAACTCCTCCTCGCTGGCCGCGCGCGTCTGCCGCACGGTGCTCAGAATCCCCCCGCCATTCGCGGCAATCTGCTGATAGGTGGCTCCGTCGATGCGCTGCTCAAACTCCGCCGCGCGATTGCCCGCAAACACCAGGTGCGTGTGCGCATCCACAAAACCCGGCGTCACGCACCGCCCCTCCGCATCGATTACGTTGGCTTCACCCGGAATGCGCGAACGAAGCTCCACGTACGCGCCAGCCGCCGCAATGCGACCGTCTTCCACAAGCAGCGCGGCATCTTCGATAATGCCCAGTTCGCGCAGTTCCGAGCCCACACGCGGACGCGCCGGACCAGCCAGCGTCACAAGCTGCCCAATGTTGACGATGGCAAGAACGTCGGCCACGGCTACTTCCCCGCCATCGGCATCTTGATGCCCTTCTCCCGCGCGGTTCGCTGCGCCAACTCATAGCCCGCGTCGGCGTGGCGAACCACCCCAAGCCCCGGATCGTTGTTCAGCACGCGGGCAANNCCCACGCCGCCGCCATGATGGAAGCTCACCCATGTTGCGCCCGACGCGGTATTCAGCAGCGCATTCAGAATCGGCCAGTCGGCAACGGCATCCGAGCCGTCGAGCATCTTCTCCGTCTCGCGATAAGGACTGGCCACCGAGCCCGTGTCCAGGTGNNCAATCGCAATCGGCGCGGAAATCTCGCCCTTGCGCACCAGTTCGTTCATCGCCTCGCCCATCCGCGCGCGCTCGCCAAAGTTGAGCCAGCAGATGCGCGCGGGCAGGCCTTGAAAAGCGAACCGGCCTCGCGCCAGCCGCAGCCAGCGATTGAGAATTTCGTTGTCAGGAAACAGCTCCAGCGCCAATTCATCGGTCCGGTCAATGTCTTTGGGATCGCCCGACAGCGCCACCCAGCGGAACGGTCCCGTGCCGGTGCAAAAGAGCGGGCGAATGTACTCCGGCACAAACCCCGGAATCAGAAA
>PLSH01000273.1:532-11103 GCA_003165095.1 Acidobacteriaceae bacterium | reverse complement strand
TCGCTGCGCGCCGCCTCGCACAGCCGCAGCGCCTCGTCCAGGTCTTCGGTCACCATGTCGCAATAGCGCGTGTCAACACGCCGTTGAATGCGGCTCCGGTCCACGTCGATGGCCAGCACCACGCCATCGTTCAGCGTGACGGAAAGCGGCTGCGCTCCGCCCATGCCGCCCACCCCGCCGGTCACCACCAGTTTGCCTTTCAGTGATCCATTTGCCCCATTTGCCCCATTTGCCCCGCCATAGTGCCGCTCGGCCAGCGCGGCAAAGGTCTGGAATGTACCCTGCAAGATCCCCTGCGTACCAATGTAAATCCAGCTCCCGGCCGTCATCTGGCCATACATCATCAGGCCCTTGCGGTCCAGTTCGTTGAAGTGCTCCCATGTGGCCCACTTGCCCACCAGGTTGGAGTTGGCGATGATCACTCGCGGCGCCAGCTCGTGCGTGGGAAACACGGCCACCGGCTTGCCGCTCTGCACCAGCAGCGTCTCCTCATGCCCCAGGTGTTCCAGCTCGCGCACGATGGCGTGGAAACACTCCCAGTTCCGCGCCGCCTTGCCGATGCCGCCGTACACCACCAGGTCCGCCGGCCGCTCCGCCACCTCCGGATCGAGGTTGTTCATCAGGCAGCGAAGCGCCGCCTCCTGCTGCCATCCCTTGCACCGCAGTTGATTCCCGCGCGGCGCGCGAATGACCGGAGCGATGGTCGTCGTCATACGGTCTCTCCCTGAAGAACTGCACCTGCAAGCAGTCCTCAAAAACTGCTACACAGGATACTACCCGCATGGACCGGGGTCAGCCGCTAAACTCAAGGACGATGCTCGACGCCACCGCAAACCTCATCGTCGACTGGCTCCGGCAGATTGGCCTTACCGTTCGCCTGGCGCCGTTGGGCACGGATACGTTCCTGCCCGGCGTTACGCTGGAACCGGGCGGCCTGATCGTCGATCCCGAGCGGTTGCTGTATCCCGGCGACCTGCTTCACGAGGCCGGCCACCTTGCCACCATGCTCCCCGCGCAGCGCGCCTCCACCGGATCGAACGCAGGCTCGGACATGGGTGACGAGATCGCCGCCCAGACCTGGTCTTATGCCGCCGCCGTCCACCTGGGACTCGCTCCCGAGATCGTCTTCCACGCCACCGGCTACAAGGGCGCTGCGAAGAACCTTATTCAGGTCTACCGCGACGGCAATGCCGGCGTTCCCTTGCTGCAATGGATGGGCCTCACGCTGGACCCCAAACGCGCCGCCGCGGCATCCCTTCCTCCCTACCCGCACATGCTTCGCTGGCTACGCGCCGAACAGGACTGAGCGCTGCAAGGGCAAAAGACGCGCTCTCTCCGGTCTCGACACCCGCTTTTGGGACCTGGGACACCACGAACCGACCCGCTGACCCGCCCTCCGGTTTGCCCTTTCGTCCCGCCACTCATTATCCTTCTTGCCGTGGCCAACACTCTGGTTGAATGCGTTCCCAATTTCTCTGAAGGCCGCGACCCGTCAACGGTCGATGCCATCGTCGAATCCATGCGGATCCCCGGCGTCTATCTGCTTGACCGAGAGATGGATGCCGACCACAACCGTTCGGTAATCACCCTCGTCGGCGAGCGCGAAGCCATTCAGGAAGCCGCCATCCGCGGCGCAGGCAAGGCTGCCGAGCTGATCGACCTCACCCGCCACCAGGGCGCGCACCCGCGCATGGGCGCGGCCGACGTTATTCCCTTCATTCCCATTGACGGCGTCACCCTCGAAGATTGCGTAGCCATGGCGCGCCACGTCGGAGCTGAAATCTGGAAGCGTTTTGCAATCCCGGTCTATCTCTACGAGGCCGCCGCGGCCACGCCCGAACGCCAGAATCTCGAAAATATTCGCCGCGGCCAGTTCGAGGGAATTCGCGACGAAATCGCCACCAACCCGGCCCGCAAACCCGACTTCGGTGAGCCGCGCGTGCATCCCACCGCTGGAGCCACGGTCGTCGGCGCGCGCAAGTCTCTCATCGCCTACAACGTCTTTCTGAACACGCCCGATGTCGATATCGCGAAGAAGATCGCCAAAGCAGTGCGCTTTTCCTCGGGCGGCCTCCGCTATGTAAAGGCAGCGGGATTTCTGGTCCGCGGCATGGCCCAGGTTTCAATGAATCTGACCGATTTCGAGCAGACTCCCATCCACCGCGTCTTCGAATTCGTGAAAAGGGAAGCGGCGCGTTACGGCGTCCTCCCCATCTCCAGCGAGATCGTAGGGCTCATTCCCAAGCTGGCTTTGGAACAGGCCTCGGAGTGGTTCCTGCAGGTGGAAAACTTCGATTCCTCGCTAATCCTCGAAAACCGTCTCGCCGCCATCATGGGCGGCAAAACCGCCGTAGGCGGCCTACGCGCGGGCATCGAGCCATTTGTCGAACAACTGGCTGCTCCCACTGCAACCCCTGGCGGAGGCAGCGCCGCCGCGGCTGCCGGCTCCATGGCCGCAGGCCTGGCCGGCATGGTTGCATCCATGTCCCGCGGCAAAAAAGCCTATGTGCAGTTCGAAGGCCAGCTCAGCGAAGCCATCGCCCGCCTGGCCCAGCTTCGCGAGGAACTCAAGTCCGCCATCGACGCCGACGCCGAGTCCTACAACGTAGTCATGAAGGCTTACCGGTCGGCGAAAGAATCCTCTGATGGCGGCCGGGTGATCGTCGCCGCGCTCCGGCAGGCCGCCAGCGTGCCCCTCGGCGTAGCTGAAAAAGCCGTCGAAGTGGAGCAGATCGCGACCCTCCTGAAGCCCATCACCAACCCGAGAATGAGCTCCGATCTGATCACCGCGGCCGCTCTCGCCCATGCCGCCCTCGCCGGTGCGCTAGCTAACGTTGATGTCAATCTTGAATCGATCGAGCAGGAACTCGCCGGCCAGAATTCGCCGCAAGACCAGGCCTTCACGAGCCAGACTCGGAATCGCGCGGCAGCGCTGAAGGAGTCGGCTTGAACCGGCTTTTTTTGCTTTTACAGACCCCGCCAAACGCTCTCAGATCAGGACGCGCTATGCTTGAGACGAATCGTTATGCCAACGCAGAGCCGTGAAGTTCGTCTCGCCAGCCGACCCCAGGGAGTTCCCACCCTCGACAATTTTTCCTTTGCCACCGTCGATGTCTCTGACCCTCAACCCGGCGAAGTCCTGGTCCGCAACGTCTGCATGTCCGTTGATCCGTATATGCGCGGACGCATGAATGAAGGCAAGTCCTATGTGCCGCCCTTTCAAATCGGTCAGCCGCTGGAAGGCGGAGCCGTGGGAAGAGTGGTCGCGTCGCAGGATGAGAAGTTGCCCGTCGGGACATTTGTCCAAAGCATCTATGGATGGCGCGAAGCCTATGTCGCTCCAGCCTCGAAACTGCAAATCGTTGACACCAGCCTGGCGCCACCCTCAGCTTTCCTCGGCATATTGGGTGTCACCGGCTTCACCGCATGGATCGGCCTGTTCCGCGTCGCCGGCTTGAATAAGGGCGAAACCATTTTTATCTCCGCCGGCGCCGGCGCAGTCGGAAGCGCTGCTTGCCAATTCGCCAAGTTGCACGGTTGCCGGGTGCTCGCCAGCGCCGGCGCAGAAAACAAAGTGGCCTTCCTGCGTGACGAGCTCAAGGTCGATTATGCCTTCAATTACCGTGACGGCGAGCCGTTTGACCACTTGAAGAAGGGTGCTCCGGAAGGCATCCACGTCTATTTCGACAACACGGGTGGTCCTCAGCTCGAAGCCGCGCTGTATCTTCTCCGCAACTATGGCCGGGTCGCGTTGTGCGGCGGAATCGCCGGCTACAACACGCGCGTGCCCGGCCCGCGAAACCTGATGCTGGCGATTGGGAAGCGCCTGCGGCTCGAAGGGTTCATCGTTTCGGATCACTTCAAGGAACTGCCCGCATTTCTGGCCGAGGCGGTACCTGCTCTCCAATCAGGAAAGCTCATTCACCGCGAAACCTCCGTTGAAGGACTGAATGCCGCGCCCGCGGCATTGCTTGATCTTCTGCGCTCAGGCGCCGCGAACATTGGAAAGATGATCGTTAAGCTCTCAGACTGATCACGAAGTGGACAATAGTCGAGGAGTGAATTCGGCGTCCCATGGCCCAGTCTTGCCCCACCTGACTCACTCCCGGTCTTGCCGCCGTTCGTTCCATCCGAATGCGTTCTCAAAGTGCAGGAACTCCTTCGCCTCTCCTGGCACAAGATAAACGCTCAGAACGTCGAACCGGATCTCGGGCGCGGTTGGCTGCGGCAGTTGGCGCACATACTGGCGCGCCAGCCGGCGCAGAACGTGGCGCTTGTGGGAGTCCACGGCGATCTCTGCCGGACTTCTATCCCGAGCCGTGCGGGTCTTCACTTCGATAAAACAAAGCAGTTGCCCTTGCCAGGCGATCAGGTCGATGTCGCCGGGTAGATTGCCCCCCGACCAGCGCCGCGCCACCACGACATAATTTTTGCGGCGCAGATGGAAATAAGCCGCTTCCTCACCCTCGATCCCCGTCAGCAGATGAGCGGGCAGCGATTGCTCCCGGCCGCGCTTCCGCGCCAGCCAGTCCAGTCCGCCCAGCGCTCGCTCCAGCCCGTTGATCCGCAACTCGGTCAGCCATTGCATGGCACACCATTCTCTCCCTCGCCGGCCAAAGGCGCAAATCCCGTCCCGTCCGCCAGGCGTGAGCTACGCGGATTCGGCTGCCGCCGAGATTCGCTTTCAACCGCACAAAACTACGCTTCCAAAATGGAACAGGCGCGTGCAATTCCGGGAATGCCGCAACGCCGACAGCACCCATTACGTGCTTCTCGCTCCCGCATTGCACGAAACTGGATTCATAGGTAAGGGAGGGCCCAGCCATGTCGCATGGTTTGTTCGGAGGCCTGTTTTCACATGGAAACCAGCAGGCGCATGCTCTTTTGGCGGATTTCGAAGCCCCCGCTGAGGCCGCAGCGGAAGCAGAAGTGGACCGCAGCTTTGAATACGCGCTGGACGCTCTGCCCTGCAATGCCATGTTCTGCGATCGCGATCTGGTTCTGCGCTACCTCAACCGCTCCTCGCGCAAAACCCTGCTCACCTTGCAGCAGTATCTGCCTCTGCCTGTCGACCAGTTGGTCGGCCAGTCCATCCATATTCTTCACAAGTCAACTGAAAACATCGACAGGATTCTGGGCGCCAAACAGCATCAGGGCAGGCACAGGCTTCCGCACCGGGCTACCATCGCGCTTGGCCCCGTCAAGCTCGACCTGGAGATTGAGCCGATGATTGGCGAGAGCGGCGAGTACCTCGGCGCGGTGGTAGTCTGGGGCGTCAGTACGCAGCAGACGATTGACGCGCTCCGCCACGCGCAGGAGTCGCAGCGCAGCGACATCGAGCACCTCAACGGCAACCTGCAGATGGTGGCCACGGCCACGCACCAGATCGAATCCAGCATTGCGGAGATTGCCAAAAACGCCTTCAACGTGGCTCAGGCAGCCGAAAAGTCGCGCGCCGCGACCATGGAGAGCAAGGCTTCCATTCTCAGCCTCAAGGACTCGAGCAGCGGCGTGGCCAAGGTGGCGGAGTTGATCGCCTCCATTGCCACCCAGACCAGCGTGCTGGCGCTGAATGCGAATATCGAGGCCGCCAGGGCCGGCGCGCATGGCAAGGGTTTCAGCGTGGTGGCCGGCGAAGTGAGAAAACTGGCCGAGCAGACGGCCGCGGCCACCGCCGAGATTCAGGCCAAGGTGTCCGCCATCGGCTCCGACATCAACACCGCCGTTGCGGCTATCGATCGCATATCGAGCCAGACCGAAGACCTGTCGGGACTGTCAAACCAGATGGCCGCGGCGGCAGAGGAGCAGCACCTGGCCACGCAGGAGATGGCGCATAACCTGGAACGCGCCGCGCACCGCACCTCGGAGATTGCGAACATGCGCATGGCAGACAAGATCGTATAACCGGAAACCGGCAGAACGCCTGGGGTGGCCCAGGTCCGGGGCCCCCACGGACAGGTCTTGGTCCGTGGGGTGGAGGTCCGGGCCCCCACGGACAGGTCTTGGTCCGTGGGGCGGAGGTCTTGATTTTGAGACCCGGGAAACCACAAATCCGTGTGTCAGGCCGTCGCCACCTCGATCGCTGCCTGCTCGTGTTCCTTTTCCACCACCGTCAGCGCATCTTCGAGAATGTCGAGCGCCACGGTCGCTTCCTCCTTGCTGATAATCAGCGGAGGCGCGAGCCGCAGCGAGGTTTCTCCGCAGCCCAGCAGCATCAGCCCGCGTTCAAAAGCCAGCGTCTCCACCCGGTTGCGTGCTTCCACGGCCGGCTCCCGCGTCGCCTTGTCCTTTACCAGCTCGATGCCGATCATCAGCCCGCGCCCGCGCACCTCGCCCACCAGCGGATGCGTCTTCGTCCATCCGCGCAACCGCTCCAGCATGAACTCGCCGACGCGTCCGGCATTTTCGATCCCCTCGCGCTCCAGGATGTCCATGGTCGCCAGGGCCGCGGCAATCGAAACCGGGTTGCCGCCAAAGGTCGACGCGTGCGATCCGGGTACCCAGTCCATCACCTCCGCGCGCGTCATGCAGATACCCAGCGGCATCCCGCTGGCAATCCCCTTGGCCATGCACACCATATCGGGCTCCACGCCGGAGTGCTCGATCGCCCACCACTTGCCGGTGCGCCCGGCCCCGCACTGCACCTCGTCCACTACCAGCAGAATCCCGTGCCGGGTGCAGATGGCCCGCAGCTCGCGCAGGAAATTATCCGGCGCCACCACGTAGCCGCCCTCGCCCTGGATCGGCTCGACAAAGATAGCCGCGACCTCTTCCGGCGGCAGAATGGTCTTGAACAGCTTCTCCTCGATGTAGCGTGCGCAACCCAGGCTGAATGCTTCTTCCTCCTGCGCTCCGCCCGTGCAGCCCCGGTAGGTATAGGGATAGCGGACGTGCGTTACGCCCGGCACCAGCGGCGAAAAGCGGCGTTTCTGCTGCGGTTTCGATCCCGTCAGCGAGAGCGCGCCCATGGTGCGCCCGTGAAATGCGCCAAAAAAGGAGATCACCTGCTGGCGTCCGGTGTGATAACGGGCCAGCTTGAGCGCGCACTCGACCGCCTCGGCGCCCGAGTTCCCATAGAAGAACTTGTGCGGGCCCGGCATGGGCGCCACCGCCGAAAGACGGTCGGCAAGGTCGGTCAGCAGCTCGTTGTAAAAGTCGGTTCCGGAGATGTGAATCAGCTCCGCCGCCTGCTTCTGGATGGCCGCTACGACCTCCGGGTGGCAATGACCGGTGGAAACCACGGCAATCCCCGCCGCAAAGTCAAGAAACTCGTTGCCGTCCACGTCCTCCACGCGAGCCCCGCGGCCGCGCTTGGCCACCAGCGGATAGGAGCGCGTGTAACTCGGCGAGATCAGCCGTTTGTCCGCCGCGACTGCAGCCTTGGCCTTGGGTCCGGGCAGGGAACAGACGAGTTTGGGTCCGTATTGTGTGTGCAGCTCTTGCTTGGTCATCTTCTTATCTCCTGTCGATAGGGCTGTCGTCCTGAGCGGAGCGCGGCGCAGTCGAAGAACCTGCGGTTGCTCTCGAGCCTGTTGAATCCGGCCTGCGCTTCGTTCGTCGATCCGGTCCACTGCGTGCGCCCCATCTTTCGCGCTTCTTACGAAGGATGGGAAACGAGCCTTGGACCCCTTTTTGAGGGATCGCCCCGTTCCGCCTGCACTTGAGAAGGAGCCACGAAGGGCCGAAATAGATGGGCGAGAATCTTCGCCAGACTGCTAGTCGCTGGCGAAGAGGCTAGGTCGGGTGCGGGTGGGCAGCACGCGCAGGTGCTTGCGCGGGCAGATGCAGCGCGCGCGCGACCGCGACCAGCGCTTGATGGCCGGTGCGCAACTCGATCCGTGAATGGCGCGCATGTGCATGGGTCTCCGCCTGCCTGAGAATAGCCCATTTTCAATTCCCCTGTACAGTGAAACCGCGCCGCGGCCGCCGGTCCGCCACGAATTCGCCGCAAGATGCGGGAAGCAATTGAAGATCGAACCGGCTAGGATGGAATCATCTTCATGGCGATCGAAAACCTCTCCACGGCCAATCCGCAACAAAAAGCCGCCACCTCGGCCACCATCGTGCTGGCCTTTGCAAGCGTCTATTTCTTCTGGGGTTCAACCTACACCGCCATTCGCGTTTTGGCAGCGGCAATGCCCGCGCTGCTACTCTCAGGAGTGCGATTCACCATCGCCGGAGCCATCCTTCTGGCCTGGTGCCGCTGGCGTGGCTTGCGTCTCGCGTGGCCGCCGCGCGACATGGCCCTCTTCTGCCTGGTGGGATTGCTGCTGCTCGGGGGCGGCAATGTGGGCCTCGTTTACGCCGAGGAAACCGTGTCCAGCGGGCTGGCATCCCTGGTCTTCGCGGTCTCCCCGCTCTATGTGGCGCTGATTGAAATGGCGCTGCCCGGCGGAGAACCCCTGCCCCGGCGCGGCTGGCTGGGCCTGCTGCTCGGCTTTGCCGGCCTGGCGGCCCTGGTCTGGCCATCGCTGAGCATTGGGCTGGCCGGCAATCGCGCCCTCCTCTGGGCTCTCGCCGCCTTGCTCGCCGGGGCGCTCTCCTGGACCGTTGGGAGCATCGTCTCCCGCCACGCCAGGCTCAAGGCAAACAGCTTCGTCGCCGCTTCCTGGCAGATGCTGGCGGCCGGCATCTGCTGCACCGCCCTCGGCACCGCCGCCGGACAATGGCCGCAGGTCCATCTCAACGCCGCGGCCGTCGGCGCGCTTGTCTACCTGGTCACCGGAGGCTCCCTGCTCGGTTATACCGGCTTCATCTACCTGCTCGAACACGTGCCGGTTGCCAAGGTTATGTCCTATACCTACGTGAACCCGGTGGTAGCCGTGCTGCTCGGAATCTTCCTGCTCCACGAGCGGCCAGTGGCTGCGGAGTTCGCCGGCATGGCTGCCATCGTGCTGGCCGTCTTCCTGCTCACCACCGCGCAAATGCAAACCGGACCCGAGCCGCAGCCGGTCGAAGGCGGGCGGCAAATACCTCAGAAATAGACCGGTGCGCCCGTTCCTGGCAGGGCTCAGGACGGCGCCTTGTCGAATGCCGTGGCCGGGATCAGCGGCGCGGCTGCTTCACCGTCCAGCGTCACCGTACCCTGCTCGAAGGCCCGCAAACTGGCTTCATCCGCGGCCATCGTCATCCAGCACACCGCGCCCTTCTGCAACAGGCTGCAGGCAATCTCCATCGTGTATTGTTTCTCGGTCTTCCCCTTCGGGTTGCCCTTGGCGCGCTCGATCCAAAGGCTGTGGCTGCCCAAAGAATACGCGCCGTAAACCGGATCGGAGATGTCGAAGACCTGCTTCAGGCCCTCCGCGGCGCTGGAGCCGAACCCCGGCAAATCCTGCGCGGTCATTGTCTGCCCAAAACAGTCGAAGGGCAGCGTAACAACCACGATCACCGAAGACGGATCGCCATGCCGCGCGGTCTCCGCTACCTGGATGCAGGCCGAGCCCCGCTTCTGTTCCAGGGCAGCCGGCGCCTGCGTGGGCTGGGTCTTTACCGCCTCGGGCGACGGCGCGGTTTCCACTACCGTCCAGTCCTGGGGCACGTTGTAGGTGAATCCCAGATCCCCCATCGGGTCCCTGGGCGTCGGCGCCTGCGCCGACAGGATCGCGCAAGTCACGCCCAGAACCGCGAAGATCGAATATCTGAGCATGACTACCGCTTCTCCTTTGGACAACCCGTCCAGCCCCGCTCGAGAAGGCGTTCCAAAACCAGTCCAATCCCTGAATCTAGTGGAGGAAATACGCCGAAACCGCCGATACGACGCCGGCTGCCGAAAACACGATGCCCAGGTACCAATAGACACGGCTGTGCGTCAGAAGGGTCACCGAGGTGATCACCAGGCCAATCTCCAGCAGCGCCTCGGCCAGATCGAAGCGGTCGGCGCGCGCCTCGGCTTTCTCCACCCCCGCTTCCAGCGCCTCGGCCTTGTCCTGCGCGTCCTTCAGCTCCCCGGCCCACTTGGTCTGGTGATCGGCATACGACTTCTCGATTTTGACGGCCTCACTCGGGTTGGAGACGGTCACCACGCCGAGCAGGTCCGCAATCAGCTCAGTATCATTGGCGCGGATCTTGTGCGCCTGGTAGAAATTCCACTGGTCGGTCGCCTGGTCCTGGTAGAGGATGGCCTCGGTGTGCGTGCGATGGTCCAACACGGTGGCCAGGGCTATCAGTACGGCCAGCACGGCCATGGTAAACGCCACCGGCCGCATTGCCGACTCGCGTGATCCGGCCTCTGCGTGTTCTTCAAGTTCCTGCGCTTCGTTGGCTTCCATGAGCAGTGCCTCGATTTGAATTCATAACGCCATGAGAGAGGTGAATCCGTAAGCGGGTTCGTGGTCTTTCCAGCTAGTAGCTAGTAGCTGGGTTCACTTTCGCTTCCAGCGCACGCCTTCCTTTGCATCTTCAACCAAAATCCCTTTTTCCGCCAGCTCGTTGCGAATCNNAGTTGCGCTGCTTCTTGGCCAGCGTGCGCTCGGCCACCAGCGTCTCGATCGCCCCGTCACTCAGCTCCTGCCGCGCCAGCAGCTCCGGCGCCACGTCAGCCATCCGCCCCGCCTGCTCGGCCCACGCCAGCG
>PLSH01000273.1:297-505 GCA_003165095.1 Acidobacteriaceae bacterium | reverse complement strand
CGCGCCTCGGCGGTGTTCAGATCATTCGAGAGAGCGTCACGGTAATCTGCCTGGGCCTTCTCCGCCGCCCCCTGCAGCGCAGGGCTTGACCCGGCTGGGAAGGTCCCCGCCCTAAGCCGCTCGTAAAACGTCCGCAGCCGGTCGATCGCGTTGGTCGCTTCAGTCAACCCCTCAATCGTGAAGTTCAGCTGGTGCCGGTAGGGAACCG
>PLSH01000273.1:0-256 GCA_003165095.1 Acidobacteriaceae bacterium | reverse complement strand
CGTGGTGCGGGAACATCAGGTCCTCCCCCCCCGCGTGCAGGTCGAAGCTCTCGCCCAGGTATTCCATCGACATCGCCGAACACTCGATGTGCCACCCTGGACGGCCGCGGCCGATCGCCGTGTCCCAGGAAGTCTCACCCGGCTTGGCCGCCTTCCACAGCGCAAAGTCGCGCGCCGAGTCCTTCTCGTACTCGTCCACGTCCACGCGCGCGCCGTCTTCCATGCCGCTCAGGTCCTTCTTGCTCAGCTTGCCGTA
>PLSH01000406.1 GCA_003165095.1 Acidobacteriaceae bacterium | reverse complement strand
CCTGCAACTATATGTCGATACGGCCTAGGTCCGCACGGACGGGACCTGGCTAGCGTCTGCGAGGGCACGCCAGCCGAACAGATTGTCTTCGGGACCAAAAGCATGATCCGATCGGCGCAACTGGCAAGCGCGCTAGAAGTCCCGGCGGTCATCGCCTTCTCCGGCATCGGCAATTTCGGCCGCATCAATGACTGGCCGTATCCAGGCGGATGGGCCGAGGAAGAGGCGGCCTTTGTCGAGAACTGGATCCCGATCTTCGACGTGTACAGGAAGTACGGCGTGAAAGTGGCCTTCGAACCGCACCCGAACAATATCATTTACGACATTCACACAACACAGCGGTGCCTGGCGCTCTGCGACAATCACCCCAGTTTCGCCATCAACTTCGACCCGGCCAACTTGTTCTTCACCGGCATCAACGTTTGCAAGTACATCGACGAGATTGGCAGCCGCATCGTGCTGGTGCACGCAAAAGACTGCGAGATCGTGGAGCACAACCTGGCGAAGGGCGGCTACTGGATGCTGCAACGCGACTGGAGCACACTCGACCGCTCGTTCCGCTTCCGCGTTCCGGGATGGGGCTCCATCAACTGGAAGAGCGTGATTACGGAGCTCTTCATGGTCGGCTATGACGGCGTGCTCTCTTACGAACACGAGGACGTCACCATGTCTCGGGCGGATGGCGTAGATAAAACAATCGATTTCCTGAAGCCCCTGATGATCCAGGCTCCCTACGAGGGCCGAAACGACAAGCTATTTCAACGGTAAGGAGGCCCCATGGACACAATGAAAGCGATGGTTCTCGAAGAACCAAAGAAATTTGTATACAAGGATGTGCCGATCCCCGAAATCAACGATGATGAGGTGCTCATCCGGGTCAAATACTGCGGCATCTGTGGATCGGACTGGGGCTCTTACAATGGCAAGTATGCCGACGAGGTAGCCTGCCTGCCGATCGCGACCGGCCACGAGTTCTGGGGCATCGTGGAACGGGCAGGTAATAACGCCCAAGGCATTCAAGCGGGCGACCGTGTGGCATGCGATATTTGCTTGACCTGCGGCACCTGCTATCACTGCCAGCGCGGCGAGCCGCTGCTGTGCTCTGCCTTCAAACAAATCGGCATCCACACCAACAACGCCTTTGCCGAGTACGTAAAGGTTCCGTGGAAGAACTGTTATATCGTACCTGACGGAGTGGACGACTATGCCGCGGCGTTCATCGAACCCCTGACAGCCTGTATCAATGCGTCCCGAAAAATGAACTGCGAGCTCGGCTCCTCGGTAGTTATCATCGGCGCGGGCCTCGGCATTATCCACGGTTCGCTGGCGAAGCTCCGCGGCGCTTTCCCTGTCATCGTCATCGACTCGCAGCCGGCAAGGCTCGCAATGGCCAAGAAGATGTGCGCGGATTATGTCATCGACATCACCAAAACTCCGGATCCGGTGGCGGAAGTGATGCGGCTAACCAACGGTGTGGGAGCCGACTATGTTCTGGAAGCCGTGGGCAGAAGCTCGACGTATGAGCAAGCCTTCCGGATGCTGCGCCGGGGCGGAAAGCTCGAAGCCTTTGGCATTTGCTCCGACGACGACCTGATGCGTGTACCGCCGGTGCAATTCGTGATCCACGAGAAGAAGGTCGGCGGCTCCTGTGCAGGCATCGGCCATGATTGGGAAGTGGCAATCGGATTGTTGCAGTATGGCCGCATCGACCCTCGGCCATTGATTTCTATGATTGTGCCGCTTTGCGAATTGGAAAAGGCGCTGCATGAGNNGCAATTTTACGGCCGTGAATCGTTTCTTTGCGCAGCCCATGGAATGTGCCGACGCCGACGCCGCTGGCAATCCCTCGGATCTGACGTACGCCCGGTATGAAAACCTCTTCAAGGGCGGGTTTGCCCTGGTCGACCTCGAAGCCATCACAATCACCGGCGAAAGCCGCGGGCGGATGAACCAGCTCGAGATCATGCCGAAAAATGCCACGGCGATCGCCAAGTTCGTCCGCACTCTGAAGGCAATCAATCCACAGGCCCTCTTCGTCTTCCAATTGACTCACGCCGGCGAACTTTCCAATCCCGCGTTTTCCCGCCGGGTGACGGCAAAAAATCTGCCGGGCTACGAAGGAGAGTTACTCTCCGACGAAGAAGTGGACAGGATCATGGATGAGTTTGTGCTGGCTTCGCAGATCGCGCACGACGCCGGCGCCGATGGTATTGACATGAAGTTCTGCCACGGCTATCTCGGCAATCAGATTCTGCGTCCTTACAACGACCGCAAGTGGAAGTACGGCGGGAGTTGGGGCAACCGCTCCCGGTTCGCCTACGACCTTTACGAGCGCATTCAGAAGGCAGTCAACGATCCGAACTTCATCATCGGATCCAAGGTGTCGCTGTGGGAGGGCTTCCCGGGCGGCTTCGGCTCTGCCTCGCCGGACTCTCCGGTGATGGATATGACCGAGCCGATCGACTTCATCAAGAACCTCGAAGCCCGCGGCGCCGCCTACTTCGTGGAAACGATCGGGAACCCGACGATCACGATCTCTTACGTCGAGGCGGACCGCAATCACGAGTACATGACGTTTATGCACGCCTACTTTGCGAATCTCCTGAAGAAGACCTGCAAGCCGGAAACGGTCATTATCGGCTCTCACTTCGCTCCGTTCCGGGATGGCAAAAGCACGAGACTGGGCGCGATGAATCCTCGCGACACGGCGCTATTCGCGTACGCGGCCAAATGCATTCATGACGGTGTGATGGACATGGTGGGCCTCGGCCGGCAGTCCCTGGCTGATCCATTAACCCCGCAGAAGCTCATTGACGGGAAAGAGAACGAGATCAATTATTGCTCGTCCTGCCTGAATTGCCTGGAGCTGATGATCCGGCAGGAGCACATCGGGTGCGCCACGTTCAACAAGCGCTACACGGAAACCTTCGTGACAATGCGCAAGCGTCTTGGCAAAGTGGGAGCGATGCACACCTGAGCTCAACCCTGAGGAAAGGATTTTATGAAACTGACAGCACACGACATTGTGCGTACGATCGATATCAGCGCGCTGAAGATCGACACATGCTACCAAGACCTGGAGGCGATGGTGGCCGCCTGCAAGAAGTACGATATCGGCTGCGCTTTCATCTGGCAAGGCTTCTCCGCGGACCTGGCTCGGATGTTAAAGGGTACGAATACTCAGTTGGGCACATCGCTAGCCTTTCCTTCCGGCCAGGAGACCACCGAAAACAAAGTGCAGCAGGCCATTTACTTCATGAGTCTCGGCGCGGACCAGATCGATATGGTCATGAACGTGGGATATCTGAAAAGTGGTTTTCTTGAACGGGTCCATGATGACATCATGGCCGTGCGCAAAGCCACCCGAGGCTTCTCGCTGAAGGTAATCATCGAAGCGATGCTGCTCACCGACGAACAGATCGTCAAAGCGAGCGAGATTGTCAGGGACTGCGGATGCGACTATGTCAAGAGCGGTACGGGTTTCCAGGTCGCTCCGACAACGTTGCACCATGTCGCACTCATGAAGAAGACCGTCGGCGACCGCTGCAAGGTGAAGGCAGCCGGCGGTGTTCGCGATTTAGACACGCTCGTCAAGATGTACGCGCTCGGCGTGGAGCGGTTCGGTATCGGAATGGCGAGCGCCATCAAGATCGTAGAACAGGCAGAAGCGTTCCCCAGCGGCGTCGATGTGCCTGTGCTCGACATCAACGAGTACGCCGAGGGTGAGCTCAGCGCGGTCAAGTAGTTGGATTCCCGACCAGCTCTCGATCATCCCATCCGCCAGACCCGAAGCTGTTCAGAGCGGCACGAAGGGCGCAAGGGCATCGCCGCTCACTACGTCCTCATCTATCTGCTGCTCATTGATAAGGTCACGGAGGCGTACGACGACGATGACGGCACCAAGACAGGAGTCGTGCTCGGCGGTACGCCTGTTTCGTTCAAGGATATTGCTACTGCTCTTGGCTGTTGTTACAGCACAGCCCAGAGAGCGACAGCCCATCTTGTCAGGGTGGGTCTAATCCGCCGCCAATGGGTCAGCATGACGGACGGCTATCGCTGGGAAGTTCTGAACTGCCGCAAGGCGCTATGCGGAAAGCAACGGGACGAGACTATTCGGATGGAAGATAAAACTTATAGCCGCAAACCGATGGAAGGAAGCAAGATCTCCGAGGAAGAAATCGAATTTCTTGGCGACACCACGGCGACGACCACCTTCAACATTGAGGATGAGGATGAGGATGACGACCTTGCGTAGCCCAACTACGCAATCGACGTGTGTTCCGTAAATACAAAAGGAAATAAATCCATGAACAATGATGAAATAGTACTTCGCAAATCTGTCGTCAACAAGGTATCTGTGTCCACTGAGTGGCCGGACTGCGAGCCGTCCAGGACCAAAGGTTCATGTTCTTCTGGCCCAGGAGACTGTGCATGTGAGCCCTAACGGGTGTCCGCGGCATCCGTTTCCACATCTTTGGAGTCAGCCGCGTTAATCGCGATTGTGCAAAAGGGTACTGCATGGCGTCCATCTTGCTGCCATGATTGAATGCATTTCGAGAAAGAAGCTTAAAGCATGAATGGCGGCGCCATGACCGCCGCATGGCCCAACGGAGAGTAGCTCAGATGACAGCCAATTCGAATACGGCGCCCCCTGCAAGGGAAAAGTCGAGATGGTTCCAAATTGCGCAGTTCCTGTTTCTAGTTGCCTTGGCGGTGGCCGTTTATTTCCTTGGACTGAGCATGGTACATAGCCGCTTCCATCAAGGCGGCCACCTGGATCGGCACGGTCACATCAGTCGGTAGCGCCACTCAAAAGTGTCTTAGTTGCGGCCATCGGATCAGGTTGAGCCTAAGTATCAATTATCAACAATGTGATATCGTCGTCCTGCGGCCTTCGCATCACATCACATGACGAACCGACGCACGCTGCTTGTCCTGCGGCAGCCCCTAAAGGTGAATCCAGCCGCCAAGAATGAGTGAAAGCGATCCCAGCGCAACGAAGAGCCAGAGAAGAACCCCCTGAAGGAACGGTCGAACGCCAACTTCGCGGAGAGTCTTCATGGAGAGCCCTGTGCCAATCAGGTAGAGCGTGACAGTCAGGCCGATAACGCCAAGATGCTTCAGCACCGGATACGCGGGCTGGAAGATGTGAACGTAGGTGTTGGCGACCGCCGCCAGGCAGAAGAAGAGAATGAACCAGGGCCACTGGATACGCGCCTTGCTCTTGTTTGCCATTGCGGTTCCGATCGAAAGCGGCACGATCCATAGTGCGCGGGCCAACTTGACAGTTGTTCCAACAACAAGAGCCACCGCCCCGTACTTTGCCGTCGCGCCGACGACGGAACTTATGTCATGAATCGCCAGCGCCGACCACAGGCCAAACTGCGTCTGCGTCATGTGCAGCAATGTTCCGATTACCGGAAACGTAAGCAAGGCAACCGAGTTGAGCACAAAAACAGTTCCGAGCGAGACGCCAATCTCTTCCTGGGTCGCATTGGTGATTGGGGCGACCGCGGCAATGGCGCTTCCGCCACAAATAGCGGTTCCGGCCGAGATGAGATACGAGATTCTCTGCTTTACCACCAACAGCCTTCCCAGTCCCCAACCCAGGAGCAGGGCTAAGCAGATGCTTCCCGCGGTATAGATGAATCCGGAGCGGCCCGCTCGGAGAACCTGTTGCAGATCCATGCCAAATCCGAGGCCGACTACAGACGCCTGCAGGAGAAGCCTGGACAGCTGCTTCGCTTCAAGATGAAAGGGATGAACGAAAGAGAACCCGTATATGAGGCCGCCGGCCAATGCAATTGGTGGCGACACGAGACCGCTGGCAGCAAGGATCAAACCGATGAAGAATACATTCTTGGACACGTGGTTGAGTGGCTCCGTCCGTTTTTGAGTTCGATGGAATCGATGGCGCCCACCCACTGGCGCGCCCGATCCATCGATGCTGTCATGCGTGGAGGGCGGTTATCTCCTTCGTGGTCAGCTCAATCGCAATCTCCGGCGGCGTCAAGAGCGTATTGTGAACCAGGCAGTGATGCACTGAGCGCATCAGGCCCTCCGTCTGTTCTTCCGTGAGAGAGACGGGACACACAACATGCACGCGAAAGTTGCCAACGCGGGCAGGCTGTTTCAGCTTTTCGGCGGTAACTGTGACCTCAACGCCGGTCTCGGCGAGATTGCGGGTATTCAGATACTGCACCGCATAGAAAGCCGCGCAAGACCCCAACGACGCCAGCAGCAACTCCGGTGGCGTCATGCCGGAGTCTTCCCCACCATTCTCTGCCGGCTGGTCGCAAATAATGGAGTGTGATCGCGAATGAATCGCAAATTTAACCTTGTCGAGATGAGTAATCTTCACTTCCATCATGGTTTTCCTCTTCCATTAGAAGAAAGACACGAGGGCAGCGATTCGTTACAGAATCCCGGATATTTCTTCTTCGACAGACATTACCAACATACGCAGATACTCGCGTGTAAGGATGGCGCGCAATCGAGGCGCGACAGCCGGGTCACAGGGAATCTCCAGGGAGCGGCAGCGGTCGATGGCGGCGCGCAGGTCACGTAGAAAAGCCACGCAAGACGGGCAAGCCTCGATATGTTCGCGCATCTGTTCGCAGGTAAGCGGTTCTATGCGACCGTCGAGATACTCGGAGAGATTGGCAAAAAGGTCGCGGCATTCTGCCGGGCGTTGCGCACCGTTGGCTCGGGCGCGTTTGGGCTTGCTTGCGGAGGGTCTGGCCTGTTTGGGTAGCGCGGGAATGGCCTCGAGTAGCTGGCTCATCTCTTTGCGCACGCTTAGACGTGCCCGATGAAGCCGAATCCGAACCGTTCCCTGCTTAAGCGAGAGAACCTGCGCAACCTGCTCGGTGGTCAACTCCTCCATATCGTGGAGTACGAGAACGATGCGCAAGGGCGCCGAGACGCGAAGGATCGCCTGATGCAGCAGATGGTGCTGCTCGGCGGCGAGAAGGTTGCCTTCCGGTCCCGTCCCCGCGTCCTGCAGTAATCTTCCCAATTCTTCATCGTCCGGCATCAACTCGTCGAGCGAGAGGACGTTTGCTCGGGCGTGGGCGGCCTTGCGGCGCATGCGCCAGCAGCGGTTTCTGGTGACGGTGTAAAGCCAGACGGCCATCTGCTGCGGAGTCTGGATTTTGGCAAGGTGCGCAACGGAGCGGGAGAGCACCTCCTGCANNGCATCTTCCGGATGCCCGCAGACCTTCATGCTGAAGGAATAGACCGTATTCTGCAGCAAACCGATCGCCTCTTCGACAGCTTCCGGAGTGTTGCGGCGCAAGAGGTCGGTGGCTCGGATCAGTTCAGGTCGCATTGCATGGCGTCGTCTGCAAGACCAGTATATTCTCCTGCGCCCATGAAAAGAGCCCGGTTCTCCCCGGGGACTCAACGATCCACCGGGGAAAGCATTCAGCAAGAATGGCTCTTCGCATAGGAGATCGTTGCAACACCCGCTTTCAATGATTTCTCGATCATCTGAAGGCAGATTGGAGATACCTTCCTTAGCCAATCTCGCTCTTCGCCGCTTTTTGGTTTGAAGTCAGCGGCCAGCCATGCGCGCACCAAGGCAGGTGCGAGGCCCATCTCGGCGCCAGGATGGCTTCCATCCAACCGAAACATCTGACGGTAAACTTCATTTTTAAGCTGCTCGCCTTGATTTCGACACGGCTTGTTCGGCCTGACTGCTGCTTTCCGCGACGTCGTGGCTGAATGACTCCTTCTCACTTGGCAATTCTGTATCTGGCATCCTTCAGGCCCACGGCACGCAGGATGCTCATGGCCGGACACCAGTTTGTGAATGCCGACTGCAAAAGGTTAACTCCGACGAAAACCGTCAGCCAGAGCCAGTAGAGGGAAAAGAAATGAGCAAGAGCAAGCGACAACAGCGCCATGACGCCTGCCATCAGGCGCACACCGCGTTCGACTGTCATAGGGATTCTCCTTGATCGGTTTCGGGATGAAGTTTGGACCTCGATTGACGTCCGGAGTGAACCATGTAATAGAGAACCGGAATGGTGGGCCATGAAAGGAAAGTCGATGCCACTGCTCCCGCAATCAGCGATAATGCCAACCCCTGAAAAATGGGATCGGTTAGAATCACGCTTGCGCCAACTACGACAGCGGCTGCGGTCAAGAGCATAGGGCGGAACCGAGTTGCGCCCGCAT
>PLSH01000261.1:1940-3606 GCA_003165095.1 Acidobacteriaceae bacterium | reverse complement strand
TTGCGGGCGATGTGGTGAGCGTGCCGATCCATCCGTATGAGATTTTGACTGTTCGGGTGGAGTACGGGAGGAACAGTGGTCTGTGATCAGTGGTCAGTGGTCAGAAAGGCAGTGAAGAAGTGAAACAGTGAAAGAGTGAAGAAGTGAAAGAGTGAAAAAGTGAAATCGTGAACAAAGGCGAAAAATGCCTAAATGGTTCGCTCCAACACGAAAAGCAACCCACTGCCGGCTGGTCGACGTTCACCCTTCACTTTTTCACTCCTTCACTGTTTCACTGTTTTTCTGTCCACTGATCACTGTTTTGTTAGTCTGGAATCAGTAAGGAGCTTGCCTGATGAGCATTACTTCCCCTTTCCTGGTCGTTCCGGTCATTATTGCGGTGTTTGTGGCGTCGATCCTGTTTGCAACCAGCAGCAAGGAAGACGGGAACTCGAGCCACTGATCCGGGCTACTGACTCGGGCTACTGATTCGAGCCGCTGACGTGGGGCGGATTCCGGGAACCATTCCGGGCCCATTGGCGTATAACACGACCAGAGGGCGAATGCCATGATGTTGATCTCGACACATAACCCCAATTGGAAGAGCATGCGTGCCGCGGCCGTTTTGGTGGCGGGCGTGGCATTGGTTGCCTGGATGACCGGGTGCAGAGTGCATGTGGACAAGGGCTCCAATGGCGAGGACAAGAATGTGCAGGTGGATACTCCGTTTGGGGGAATTCACGTGAACACGGACCAGACCACGGCCGCGGACCTGGGCCTGCCGGTTTACCCCGGCGCACAGGCGGTGAAGGACAACGACCAGCACAAGTCAGCGGATGTTCACATGGGGTTTGGGGAGTGGGAACTGCGGGTGCGGGCTGTTTCTTATGGCACGCCGGACAAGCAGGACCAGGTCGTCGCGTTTTACAAGAAGGCTTTGGGGCGTTACGGGGACGTGATTACCTGCAAGGACAAAGCGCCGGTGGGAACTCCGACGACGACCTCAGAAGGGCTGACGTGCGACGACAAGGGCGCGAAGGTGCAGGTGGATAACAAGGATTACGGCGCCACCGGGGACAGCCTGGAGCTGAAGGCAGGATCGAAGAAGCATCAGCATATTGTGGGATTTGAGGAGCCGGTGGGCGGAGAGACGCGTTTCGCGCTGGTGGCGATCGATTTGCCGGCGGGGCTGGATGGCAGTTCCGGGAAGAGCGATTAATGTGGTTGTGAATTCCCGTGTTTCAAGAGCGGGACATGGGGCACCTGCATTCAGTGGTGGTGGGCAGTTTTCTCGCGGGGCGCGCGGATTGGTTGTGGACGGGCTGATGGATGGATGGCCTACAATGCTCGAATCGGCATTCCACTTCCTCTGACCGGATTCCCAACCTATGTTCATCAAGAGCTTTAGATTCCTTGCCGCGGCTATGCTGGCCTCAGCGGCGCTTTGCCTTTACGCAGCCAAGAAGCCAACGCCAGCGCCTCCGCCGCCGGCTGCTGATCCCTATACCGAGGTGCAGCCCGCAACCGAAACTCTGGACCTGAACATGTACCAGAGGATTCGGGACGAGGGGTTGAACCACTCGCATGTGATGGAGTTTGCCGGGGCGCTGATGGACGGAATCGGTCCGCGGCTGACCGGGTCGCCAAACCTGGCGAAGGCCAATGCGTGGACGCGGGACACGCTGAC
>PLSH01000261.1:0-1887 GCA_003165095.1 Acidobacteriaceae bacterium | reverse complement strand
GTGGACAAGCCGCTTTTCGAGCGCAACACAGACAAGGATCTCGAGGACGTGGAGGAGTTCCCGGTGAACGGGAATGCGGGCGGGCAATCGCCGGAGATGCAGGCGCAGATGCGGGCGCGGCTGGAGCGGCGGAGGCTGATCGACTCGATTGCGCAGTTTTTCGCAGACGAGAAGGTGGCCGCGGTGATCGAGCCGAGCCGGGACGGGGAAAACGGCGGAGGATCAGGGGGGACGATCTTCGACGACAACGGCGCGACGCTGGGTCGGACACCTTACATTGCGGACAAGGCAGTGAAGGTTCCGGTTGCGGTGGCGGCGATTGAGAGTTACGGGCGGCTTTACCGGCTGACGCAGGATCATGCGCCGGTGAGCGTGCAGATCGATATTGAGACCAAAGTTACGGGAGAGCACGAGCACGGGTACGACACGATTGCCGAGATTCCGGGCACCGATCCTACCCTGAAAGACCAGGTGGTGATGCTGGGCGGACACTTGGACAGCTGGATTGCCGGGACGGGCGCTACGGACAACGGCGCGGGAACGATTGTGGCGATGGAGGCGGTGCGGATTCTGAAGGCGCTGGACGTGAAGCCGCGGCGGACGATTCGGATTGCGTTGTGGACGGGCGAAGAGGAGGGAATCTTCGGCTCGCGAGGATATGTTTCGCAGCACTTCGGGTCGGCAAAACTTTCGACCGCGCCGGACCAGGCGGCGTTGCCGGAGTACATGCGGCGGGCCTCAGGGCCGCTNNTTCGCGCAATGGATAGCGCCGCTGAAGGACCTGGGTGTAACGACCGTGACGCTGCGCAACACGGGAGGCACCGACCATCTGAGCTTCGACGCGGTGGGTGTTCCCGGATTTCAGTTCATACAGGACAATCTGGACTACGAGTCGCGGACGCACCACTCGAACGAGGACGTATATGAGCGGCTGCAGGTGGCCGACCTGAAGCAGATTGCGACGGTGGAGGCGATTTTTGTTTACGACGCGGCGCAGCGGGACCAGATGCTGCCGCGCAAGCCGCTGCCGCAGCCCGATGCGGAAGAGAAGAGACGCGCGCCGATCGAGGGGATTTTCCCTGGGGCGGTTGCGCAGCCGGCGGAGACGGGGAGACAGTAGGCCAGTGGTCAGTGGTCAGTGGTCAGAAAAACAGTGAAGTAGTGAAGTAGTGAANNGTGCGGAGCGGCGTTTGACACCTGGCGCGGCTGGGCTTGTTTGACGGGACTCGATGTACATGTTGGTTGTTCGTGGTTGGTTCTGCGGGGCTGGTTCTCTGGGGTGCGCCCCCCATCTCTGCAAAGAAGCCGTTTTGTTTCAGCGACATAAGCGATTTGCTTCGCCGTAGCTACCTGATTCTGCGGGAGTTGACTTGCAGATACCTCTGCACCAAGGAGTTACGGGTTTTTCGGGACGGGAATGAAGGCACCGGGGGTAGAAAGCCTCTTTCTTTGCAACTCTATTTATGATTGTGCGCCAAAGCAGGGAATTAATCTGCAAACTATTTTGGGGTAATTCGAGGGAGGGTGGTGCGGACGGTTGGGGTTCGAGGTTTCCCTGGTCCGAGAATCCGGACCCCCACCCCATGGACGAAGATCTGTCCATGGGGTCCCCGGACCCGGGGCACCCAGCTTTTTTGCTCATCCTTTGCCTTGGGGACCAGGGCTGCCTGCCGACTCTGCGCTATCTTTTTTCTGTTTCCTTTTCGATTTGAGCTAGCGTCGACTCGGCATTCGTCAAGGCGGCGGAGTATCGGTCTGGGTGACGATTTGAGAGATCCTTGAGGATGCTGATGATTTCCCGGAAAGCGTCCTTGGCGGCCTCGGGTTCCCACCCTTCGCAAGAAGCGCGAAGGATGGGGCACCCTGGCTTTTGTGGTGAGTCGAAAG
>PLSH01000325.1 GCA_003165095.1 Acidobacteriaceae bacterium | reverse complement strand
CGAGCCATGCGATCCTCGGTGAATGTCAGCTCCGTGCTTCCCTCGATCGTGATGTGGTTGTCCGCGTAAAGAACGATGAGTTTTCCAAGATGCTGGTGGCCTGCGATCGATCCCGACTCCGATGAGATTCCTTCCTCAAGATCGCCATCGCTGACAAGGACGTAGGTGGAGTGGTCCACGATTGCGTGGCCGGGTCGATTGAAACGCGCCGCCAGCGTTGCTTCGGCAATGGCCATGCCCACGCCGTTCGCGAGGCCCTGGCCCAAAGGCCCCGTGGTAGCCTCGACGCCCGGGGTCTTGCCATACTCCGGATGACCCGGCGTGCGACTGCCCCACTGGCGAAACCTCTTCAGCTCTTCAAGAGACAGCTCGAACCCGGTTACGTGGAGAAGAGCATAGAGCAAAGCACACCCGTGGCCGGCCGACAAGATGAAACGGTCGCGGTCTGGCCAGTGTGGATCACGCGGGTTGTACCTGAGCGATCTGTCCCAGAGCGCATACGCCATGGCCGCCGACCCCATCGGCAGCCCAGGATGGCCCGAGTTGGCCTTCTGCACCATGTCCACCGCCAGAAAGCGGAGCGTGTTGATGCACAATTCATCCAATGCAGGTGGAGCAGCTATTGCTGCGAATCTTGCAGAAGGTGCCATAACGCGATTTGCCTTTCACTTTTGAATTGGGCTGAACTTGGCGCAGGATTTCGGGGCTCAAAGTCGCGTCAGGAGTTGCGCCCGCTACATCTTGAGGCCTGTGTCGCTGCACTCCGGGTGCTTGCATTCGCAGCGTGTCTCCGGACTCTTTTTCTTGTCTGCACATGTCGGACTGCAATGCTTCTTGCCGCTCGCGGATTGACAATTACAGCCAGGTCGTTCGCACTTTTTCGTCGTCGTCATAAACGCTCCTCTTGCCCAAACATGCCCTCGGCCTTTTGAGGGCTCTGTTGTTTAAAACATGCTCCGCATTCTCATCCCGAGCAGCGCGGCCGTATAGGCTCTGCTTGCATACTTAGGGTGGTTTGAAACTCCCAGGTCCGGACCAAAGACAACACTCTTCGTCAATCGAAACCGGTAAAACGTCTCCATGACGCTCTCTTGATGTTTGGCGCCGATACTCGGCTCAGAGTGACTGAATGAAATGTTGAACCTACGCGCATCGACATGCATGGAATGGAGGATTGCATTCCTCGCCGCCATTCGCTCGCAATACTCACGCGGTCTTTTGAAACTTCAAGTCATGTGCGAGACCAGCATTTCATCTGCACACATCCATATCTGCCCCGAATTGCTCATGCATCTTGCGTGCCGGCGTTAAATCGTTCCTTAATTGCCGGCCGGTGCGCGAACGATAGTCACGGAGCATCCGGCTCGACGAGCGACCGACTCCGCAACGCTGCCCAGTAAGAAGTCATGAATGCTCCTTGGTCCATGCGAACCGACCGCTATCAGATCGGCACGCCATTCGGCTGCTATGTCGACAATTGTGTTTGCTGCGTCTCCAATCCGTACGCCGGTTAGTGCCGCGAATCCAGCTCTTCTCAGTTCCGCCGCAATCCGTTCCACGAATGCACGAGCAGGTTGCATCTCCTCTTCCAACTCAGGAGCGTAGCCCTGGGCCATCTCAGGCGGAGGCAAAGTGTCAACCGGTTGCAGCACGTTTAGAACAAAGACGTCAGTATTCTCATGCCGGATCCCGGCCACCACAGCGCGAAGCACACATTCAGCAAACCCCGAATCGTCAACTGCCATTAGGACTCTTATGACTCCTCTTCCTTCACCTGCAATGGGCTGCCGGCCATGCGCTGGCTAACGGCACTTGCAGCGCCACATGCGGGATTGACCGTCGACGCGACGACTGCTCAGGCCAGGGCAAATGCTCTCGCATTGCGTGGCAAGTATTGAACAGGCCGGCTCAGGAATGCAGATCACAATTGCTTACAAGAGAGGCCCATAATCTCAGCGTGGAAATTCAAAATGCAGTCTAGAGAGAAGCATCCCAGGGCTTTGTACCGGAACTGTGCAGGCGAGCACGGTCTTTGTTCGCCCTGAAACAACAAGGATCACTTGGCCGCGGCTACGGTCTCGAAGAAGGGAAGCTGCACCATGCGCCTCCAAAATACACTGCCTTCCGGATGCGTAGACGATACTCCTCTCATGTTTTATCGAAGCTAACGGGCAATGGATGCGATACGCGTATCGCATCCATTGCCCGTTAGCTCGAATCTCTGCATACGCAAATTCAGTATCCCAGGACATCGAGGGCTCGAGCAGATGGCTGAGATGAGCGGATTCCCGATAAGACTCGATAAAGAAACAGGCCGGAGCCACTCGCAACTCCTCGGCACTTCGATGCACCAAACCCGATACAGGATCCTGGCGTATCGCTGCCTGATTGCTCTAATCGGTCTTCTTATCGCGCCATTTGTCTCTGGAGCACAGGATTCCCAGCCATCGCAGATTGGCTCCAGCGGCGAGTATACCCTTAGGCTGAACGCCAACATGGTTGTCCTCAGCGCAACGGTCCTGGACCGCTACAATGCACCTGTTTCCGGCCTCAGCAAAGACGATTTCCAGATTTATGAGGATGGAAAACTTCAACAGATCAAGCAATTCAGCCGCGAAGATATTCCGGTGACAGCCGGTATCGTCGTCGATAACAGCGGGAGCATGGGCGCAAAGCGAGACGATGTCATTGCGGCCGCACTCGCCTTTGCGCGCTCCAGCAATCCCCAGGACCAGATGTTTGTGGTTAACTTCAACGACCGCGTTTCTTTCGGCCTTCCTCCGGGCATCCCGTTCACAGGTCGGCAGCAGGAACTTCAACTGGCGCTCTCAAAAATCAGGGCGATCGGCCAGACCTCACTCTATGATGGGCTACTTGCCGCCTTGGACCATCTCAACCAGGGGACCAGCGATAAGAAGGTCCTCATCCTCATCAGTGACGGCGGCGACAACGTCAGCAAGCATACCCTGTCTCAGGTGCTTGGCAAAGCCAAGCAAAGTACGGCCACCATCTACGCGATCGGCATTTTCGATGAGCAGGACGGCGATCAAAACCCAGGCGTACTCAAGCGGCTGGCCAAAGAGACAGGCGGCGAAGCCTTTTTTCCCGATTCATCAAAAGAAGTCGTCTCCATCTGTGAAGCGATCGCTCGCGATATTCGAAGCCAGTACGCCCTGGCCTATGTCCCTGCGATTGCGACCGAAGATGGGACTTACCGGACCGTCAAGGTACAGGCAAGCGCACATGGCCGCGGACACCTTTCAGTTCGTACTCGGGCCGGATTCTCGGTGCCCCTAACCATGCCGGCAGGCGCGACAAGGGCGATCCCCCATGATTTCCAGAACTGATCAACGACGTTTTGGAGCGCGAAGTCATCTGTTCCTTCGTTGGACGCGGAGTTTCCTGTTTTTGCTGGGCGCACTGGCGGTCTCTTATGTCGGTCTTGTGTTGCTCCACGCAAGACACTATCAGGAAATCGCAAATAATATCCTGGAAAAGCAAATGCATGCGGAGCAACAGAGCAGGGTGAGCCCGTCTGCGTCTGCCGCAAAGAAAGGCGATGTTCTAGGCCGCATTGAGATCCCACGCCTCGGATTGATGGTGGCGATTGTTGAAGGAACCACATCGCGAACACTGGAAGTCGGGGTTGGACACATCGAAGGTACTGCTCTTCCAGGAGAGCCGGGAAACATTGGAATTGCCGGGCACCGGGATACATACTTCCGCGCCTTGAAGGACATTCATATGGGAGATGAGATTCGGATTCAAACCGCAATTGGTTTGTCACGCTATAAGGTCGACAGGGTGCGGATCGTTGCGCCGGATGACATGAGTGTGCTCACCCCCTCGCCCGCATCGGCCATCACGCTTGTCACCTGCTACCCGTTTTACTTCATCGGTGCAGCTCCGCATAGGTTTGTCGTGCACGCATATCAGGAGTAGATACTTTTCCTTAGAGTGTGCCATCCCCGGCTTCTGACAATCTGCTGATCATCACCTGAAAGTGATAACCCATCACAGCCAGCGTCATCGCCGCCCCGACGCAATGGCGATAACGTGTCGCTACAGTCAACAGGAACTTCCAATAGCTCCAGCGTTGCTTGCCAAAAACTCCCTGCCTGATAATTGACGTGACGAAGGCGCGGGCGTTGCCCTTGGTCAGCCACTTCTGCTTGGTTCTTTGCGCCCTCTGGCTTGCTTTACCGGGCCGCGGCTGGGTGCGGCTAAGGTAAAGCTTGACGCGCTCATAGTAGGCCTCGCAAGAGTAGATCCTCTTCAGCACTGAGCGGTATCCATCCACCAGTTGCGCCGCGTCCATCGCGGGAAGAAAGTTGAGTTTGTCATCCGTGTTGTCTCCGTGTCCCACATCCAGAATCCTGCCCTCTTTGTGCAGGCGTCGGAAGAGTTGAGTTCCTGGCATGGCTTGCAAAAGCCCCACCATGGCGACCGGAATGCCGCTTTTTTGAATAAACTCTACCATGCGGTCGAAGATGTCCTCGCGATCGGTGTCGAATCCCAGGATGAATCCTCCCATCACCTGCATGCCATAGCTCTGGATCGTGGCCACGCTGTCAAGCAGGCTGCGCCGGGTGTTCTGCAACTTGTTTGCCGCGATCAAACCGGATTCGTCGGGAGTCTCAATGCCCAGAAAGACCGAGACAAAGCCGGCGTCTCTCATCAACTGCATCAACTCAGGGTCGTCGGCAAGGTTGAGTGAAGCCTCGGTGTTGAAGTCGAAACTGATTTTGTATTGGCTGCGCCATTGCGCCAGCGCCTCGCACAATCCCTTGGCGCGAGCCTTGTTACCGATGAAGTTGTCGTCGACGATGAACACGGTCTCGCGCCAGCCGGCCGCGCGCAATTGATCCAGTTCCGCCAGCACTTGCGTTACAG
>PLSH01000434.1:6327-8016 GCA_003165095.1 Acidobacteriaceae bacterium | reverse complement strand
CCAGTTGGAAAAGCTCACCGCGTAACTAACTACTCGTTAAGAGCTCTTAGCTCTTTCTTCCCCAACGCCTGCTCCCTCTTCCAAGGAATTTCTCACGCTGGTGCAAGGAACGCGCCTCACGGATGCGCTGCGCTGCCGTGCTCGGAGTTCGATTCGGCCTCGGGATTCTGACGTTCACGCCAAAGGAAGACCGCTGTGGGTACAGACATCCCAACCAGCATCGCATTTGCCATACAAAACAACTGAATGGCTGGCACGAGCTGTCTCCAGCTCGCATGCACGACCGCGAAAACATTAAAAGCAACAAAAACCACGCCTATGATTCCCAGCCCCACCTTTGCAATCTTCGGCCATGAGTACCTTGGGGTGACAATCGAGACCGCCATGACCACGAAAGTTCCCACCAAGAAGTCCTTGAAACAGAGGTAGGCGTCGTACTCAATTGGGTATCGGAAAACGCCGAAGCTCGAATGCGCATATACATACAAAACCACACAGGCCAAGCCGAGCAGCCCCGTTATGACCGGCGCTCGCTGGACGCGAACTCGCCCCCCACGTGGTAATCCGCTCACAAGCAGCACTAAGCTCCACAACGCGATTACTAAATCGCAGGTTCTGAGGAAGCTGCCTTCTTGCCCAGTCCGCAGGCCCAGCCTGTGCTGGGCATATACGTCCCCTTGTTCTGCCGCCTTGTGAAACCACCGTTTGGCTTCGGCGCGATCTTGCGTGACGCCGAGTCCATAAAAATACATATCCCCAAGGTCGTCTTCTGCACGAGCGAGATTTTGGTTTGCCGCAAGGCGATACCAGCGAACGGCCTCTGCATAGTCCAGCGTCACGCCATTTCCGTGATAATACGTATCGCCGACGTCAGCTTCGGCCGCTGCGTCGCCCTGATCAGCAGCTTTGCGGTACCAGCCAAGTGCCGCGGCAAAGTCCCGATCAACACCCTTGCCGTAGTAGTACATATATCCGAGGCCGCGTTCAGCCTTCGTGTAGCCCTGATCGGCAGCCTTGCCGTACCATTCGAGCGCTTCCTCATAGCTCTGCGGCACACCGCGACCGTAGTAATACCTCGAGCCAAGCTCGTATTCCGATTTCGCGTCTCCCTGGCCGGCGCGTATTGCGCATGCTTTTGCGTCCCCTGCCAGCTTGCGCTCATGGGCTCGCGTCTTTGACAAATGCCAGGCGGTTGCCGCCCCACAAATGAGGGCCGCACACACAATTGATACCGCGATCTTCCAATGTGCCTTCATGGCAGCACTCTCAGGCCGAAATTCATTGCGAACAATTCTAACTTGGAAAACTTGCTCGCCCCGGCAGCACGCCTCACGGCTGCATCGCGGAATTATGTTCGGAAACAGCTTCGGCGGAATGGTCGATGGGCTCGCGGAGAGTGAGCACCGGGCAGCGTGCGTGGGCCAGCACGCGGTAGATGGTGCGGTCGCGGGTGAGGTATTCAAAGGCGGAGCGTTTGGTGGCGCCGAGAACGATGAGACTGGCGTTGCGGGCTGCGGCTTCGGCGAGAATCTCGATGGTGGGATTGCCGTGAATGACCAGCGGCTCGACCTCGAGGCAGCACCCGGCTCCGGTTTCTGCGGCGAGTTGGCGAAGCTCGCGCATGGCCAGTGAGTCGAGGCCGGTGGGCAGGCCCTCGCGCATCATCTCATCGGCCGGCGGCAGGACATG
>PLSH01000434.1:0-6262 GCA_003165095.1 Acidobacteriaceae bacterium | reverse complement strand
CTCCGGGTACCGAGAAGAATCCGATCGACCTGGAACTGGCGAACGGCAGCAGCAATCTCCTGGGTGGGATTGCCCTCGCGCACCAGAGCATCGCAGGGAATGTTCAGGATTTGGGCCTGCTGGCACCAGTGCAGGAGTTCCTTCTCAACGAATTCGACGACGCTGACGGTGTCGTAATAGGGCATTCCGGCAGCATCGACAGATATGGCGGTCCGGGAGGACAACACGTGCAGGAGGATGAGACGGGCTCCCGATTCGCCGGCCTGCTCGATGGCGAATGGCATGAGCCGGTCAAGATCGCTCAGATCGGTGGCGACGAGGATCACTCCGGGATGCGTCCAGCGGTTGCCCGAGTCCGGCATGGCATAAACCTTTGAGAGCCAAGCGTTGCACCGATGAGAGGGCGAAGATGTGCCGGAACTCACCCGTGAAAGTGATTTGAATCACGGAGGCGGTTGGTTGAGATCGCCCGAGTTTTGCGGGGACGCTTGCGCTGGGCGCAGCGCCCTGATTTGCACGATCAAGCCCGCGGCTGCGATCATCGCTGCGATTGCTCATTCAAGGGGGATTGCAGGATGAAGAGGGCTGCGTTTCTAGCGATGGCCGCGGTTGCGGCATTGGCGACAAATCTCATGGCTCAGGGATCGGGATGGCCGCCGCCGGCAGATCATGTGACATTGCCGGTGTGGCCGGGCGTGGCTCCGGGCGAGTCGGCGAACATGCCGCCGGAAGCGGACATGACGACAGCGAAGGACAATCTGATTGCGGGACGGCCGGTGGTCCGGCTGGGCAATGTTTCAACTCCGACCATCACCGTGTATACGCCGAAGGGCAAGAATACCGGCGCGGCCGTGGTGGTATTTCCGGGAGGAGGGTACAACATCCTGGCCATCGACCTGGAAGGCACTGAGGTTTGCGACTGGCTGAACACGATTGGCGTGAACTGCGTGCTGCTGAAGTATCGCGTGCCCGGGACAGGTTGGTATCCGAAGAGCGCGGCGGCGCTCGAAGATGCGCAGCGCGCGATGGGACTGGTGCGGCTGCATGCGGCGGAGTGGGGCATCGATCCCAACCGCGTGGGAGTGCTGGGATTTTCTGCCGGCGGCCACTTGTCCGCGGCCATCAGCAACCACTATGAGCGCCGGCTGTATGCGCCCATCGATGCGGCAGACAATCTGAGTTGCAGACCCGATTTTTCAGTGGTCGTGTATCCGGGATACCTGGCGCTGTCAGAGCAGGATTATGCGGCCAATCCCGACATTCAGCCAACTGCGAACACGCCGCCTACGTTCATTGTGCAGGCTGAGGACGACCCCGTGCACGTGGAGAATGCGGTGGTTTACTTCCTGCAACTCAAGAACGCCAAGGCGCCGGCCGAGTTGCACGTGTATGCGCAAGGCGGCCACGGGTATGGACTGCGGCCGACGGAACTGCCGGTGACGGGTTGGCCCAGGCTGGTTGAGACGTGGCTGCAGACAATCAAGATTCTGCCCGCGCAATGAGCGAATAAAATTAAATCATGCTGCTTGCTGTGTTAACAATTTCGGACCGTTGCTCGCAGGGCCTGCTGGCCGACACCGCGGGTCCAGCCGTGGCGACGCAACTTAAAGTGCAGTGGCCGGAGGCGGAGATTCGCACCGGCCTGCTCAGCGACGACGAAGACGCGATTGTGGCAGCTCTCGAACAGTTGAGCGCGCAGGGCGCGGCGCTGGTGCTCACCGTGGGCGGTTCGGGACTGGGACCGCGCGACCGGACGCCGGAAGCCACGCGGAGGGTGATCGAACGTGAAGCGCCGGGGCTTGCGGAGGCCATGCGGGCCAGGGGCGCGGAGCAAAACGAGTATGCGTGGCTCTCGCGTGCCATTGCCGGCCTGAAGGGCAGCACGCTGATCGTGAACCTGCCTGGCAGCAGGCGCGGCGCCGAGGAGAGCCTTGAGTCGATCCTGACACTGGTGCGGCACGGGCTGGACGTTGCGGCCGGTGGACAGACGCACCCCTGAATCGGAAACCCGGATGGGCCAGCTGAATGTTGCCTGCGGCGGTCAGGGAAACGCTTTCTGAAATGCGGAACTCCCGCTGCCCGGAGCGAATGAGAATTCCTGGGGACTTCGCGGAAACCCACTGATTGAGGGCCTTTGCGCCCTGATTCTTGCGCCGCTTCGGTTGAGAAACAGCGGGTAAAGCGTACAATCATCTTGCTTATGAGCCGGCCCAGGAAGAGTTCTTCAAACAGGCGGCGCGCCGCGGCGAGCATTCGCGACGTGGCCAAGCGCGCGCGGGTTTCAATTGCCACTGTGTCGCGCGCGGTGAACCGCATCTCGACCGTCGACCCGGAATTAGCCAGGCGCGTATGGAAGGCCGTGGACGAGGTGGGTTATGTGCCCAACACCCAGGCGCGGGCACTGGTTTCAGGACGCAGCCGGATTCTGGGACTGATTGTTTCGGAGATCACGAATCCATTTTTCCCCGAGCTGGTGCAGGAATTTGAGAATCTGGCCGTGGCGCAGGGTTATGAAGTGATGATCGGATCGACGAACTACGATCCGGTGCGCACCGAGTCGCTGATCCGGCGGATGCTGCAGCGGGGCGTGGATGGCGTAGCGGTGATGACCTTCGGCATCGAAGAGCAACTGGTTATGAAGCTCGTGGAGCGCGAGTTTCCACTGGTGTTTGTGGATGCGGGACCGGATCTGCCGAATATCCGCGTGCTGAAAGTGAACTACGGCGAGGGGATTCGGGAAGCGGTGCAGCATTTGGCGGCGCTTGGTCATCGGCAGATCGCGTTTATCACCGGGCCGCTGCGCATGCGGTCGGCGGTGGCGCGACGTGACGCATTCCGCAAATCGATGGGCGAAGTGGGATTGGCCACGCCGGCTAAACACATCCTCGAGGGCAACCACACGATGGAGGGCGGAATGGCTGCGATGGAGCGCGTGGCCGCGCTTGCGGAGTTGCCCACCGCGGTGCTTTGTTCAAACGACATGACCGCGATCGGCGTCCTGCATGGGCTTTACAAGACCACCCACAAGGTTCCCAAAGACATCTCGGTGGTGGGATTCGACGACATTCATCTGGCGCAGTTCATGCTTCCGCCGCTGACCACGGTGCAGATGTCGTGCAAAGACCTGGCGACGGCAGCGGTTCAGGCGCTGCGCGCGGGCATCGAGCCAGACCATCCCAAAGCCACGCAAAAGGAGTGGCCGATTTCGACGCGGCTGGTGGTGCGCAAATCGACTGCCTTTCCACGCGGTACTCTGCCGGCGCTGGGAAAACTGGCTGGCAGCAGACGGGGCGCCACAAGGGCAGATTAGGAGTTTGATTTCTGCCTTTATATCGACAGAAGCCTGAAGCGACAGAAACAATGCGAGCCTCGCCGGCATCATCTCTCCCCATTGAACCTCCAGGAGATGGAGCCGCCCACGAACGAGACCATGCGGATGCCGACGGGCCACTCTGTACCTACGACTGATCCGCAGTCAAAGTCATTCTGGGCGCCGCTCGGCCCCGACCCCGCCGGGCAGTATGGAATCCCATCTCCCACCTGCCACGGCGCGCCTGTAGCCAGAGGTGCAATGGTCTCGGTGGTCTGGCCGGTATAGCCGCGGGCCAGCATTCCGTTCGCGCCCACTTCCAGACGGCCGTTCAGGAACGTGCGCACCAACGCCAACCGGGTTTCCCCCACGGGAATGGCCTCTAGTTGTTTTTCACCGTTCTGACTGTTGTCTGCGTCGAGTATTTTGTGGCCCACGTATTCGTATTCCCCACGTCCGTGTAACCCGAGAGGCAGCTTGTCCAGCGTGACCAGGCCGTCGAAGATGGTGCGCGGACACTCCACCGTGGGGTTCCATCCTGAGTTGCCAGTCCATCCTGGATCGGACGAAAACTCGTTCAACACCCGCGCATCGGCTTTGGAGAAGACCGCTTGCACACTTCCGTAGCCTCTAAATTGATGGCGTACGTTGGCGGTCAGGAACTTGAGGTTGCCCGGCCCCAGATCGAAGGGCGCGCCGTTGTCGGGGTCGATCTTGCCCAGGGTCTCTGTGGTCGTCGTCCGCGCAACCGTCACGCGCACGTCGGTGGCCGAGAACTCTTTTTCAAGCACCAACTGCAAGGAATGGGAGCGCTCGAAGGGCGAAGGCAAAGCTGCCGTTCCGGTGGGGCCTGTGAGCGCGCCTTGCACGGAGATGCGCGGATCCTGGGTAAAAAACGCCTGCCCCAAGCTGAACGAAGCCGAGGGCAGCCAGTGGGCAGAGCCGGTTCCCGGTGTCCAGGCCAAGGTGGCCTTGGGGGCCAGAAACGTACTCCAAATATCAAACGAATCGGCGGAAACCATCTTGTTGTCGTTTTTCAACTCGATGGTGTCGGGCCGCACGCCGGCGTAGAAGCGCACGTGCTTGCCGAGGTCGCCGTGCAGCGCCGCGTAAGGGGTCAGATCGCGGATGGTGACGTTACTGGACAATACTTTAGCGAAGGAGCCATAGATCTTCGGGTCGACCAGCGGATAGTGGTCCAGGTCGTCGTTGTGAATGTCGTCCTCGTGGTAGTCGAGGCCGGTCATGCCTTGCAGCCAAGGCGCAAACGCGTGGGTTTCGCGCGCCTGCACTCCTTCCACGGTGCGGAATTCGCTCTGCCGGATCAGGCCCTCGCCGAAGTTGGAAAACAGGGCCAGGTTGTAGGTGCGGGCGAATCCCGAAAAGGCCACATCGTCTCTGCTTCCGAGCTTCCAATGGTCGTCGACGGCCACGAGCGCGCTGTGCGTCTGGTCCTTCTGCCGCGGGTCGAGCGTGTCGTCCAAATCCTGGCCATATCGGATTGGAACCAGGTTTCCCTCGTGCGAGACGCCATAATATGCGATGCCGAAGAGGGAAATCTCATGCCGGCCAACATCAAAGACGCGCTGCGCGTTCAGTTTGTACATCTGGCGGTGCTCTAAACGCTTCAGCAGGCCGTTGCCGTTGTTGGCCTCCAGAGCTACCCACTCCTGCGTGGCCGGATTCACAGGCGCAAAGCCGGCTGTCATATCGATGTCGCGGTAGTCGCCGGTGAGGGTGACAAAGTTCGTCATCTGCTGCCGCGGCATGTAGGTCGCCGCCAGGTTGAGGGCGTGATTGCCTTCGAGCACATTGAAAGCGCCGCCGTCGGTGGTCACGCCAGCGAGCGCGCCGGAGACGTAGATGTTGGGGTCGGAGTAGCCGTTGCCGTGCGCGTTGGCGGAGAGATTGTTGGTCACCAGGTAGCCGCCCACCGCGATGTACTGCGCGATCGGCTCGCCGTGGTCGGCCATCACGCCGGGCGCAAAATACTGCGGCGCCTTGATGCCGCCGGATGCGGTCTCGATGGGCAGGCCGGGAATCGAGATGGGCGCGCCGGGGCGTCCGGGGTTGCCGTCCAGCAACTGCTCGCGCACCAGAATTTTCTGCGATGGATCGGGAGCGTCGAGGTCAATCTCGCTGACGTCGCCGTTGACGACCACCTCTTCGGCAACCGCGGTGACCTGCTCCAGGCGCAACGTCAGGCTGGCAGTTGCCGAATTCAGCTCGGCTTTCCGCGTTATTGGAGCGAAGCCCGTGGCCTCAACGCGAACCGTGTAGGCGCCCCATTCGGGCAGCGCGACTGTGAATCCGCCGTCGTCTCCGGTTGCAACGGTCAGCCGCGCCACCGCAGCGGAATCGAACTCGATGCGCGCTCCAGCCACCGGCCTCCCGACAGGATCGAGCACCGCGCCTGTAATGCGGCGCGCGAGAGTTTGCGCGGCGGCGGCCCAGGTAAGGGCCGTGAATATCAGTATTACGATCTTTATTTTCGTGCTACTGCTTCTCAACAGTTCTCCCCATCCCTGCAATCAGCCTTCCGGTCAGTGCTTGTGATTGTGTTTATGGCTGTGCTTGCGGCCGTTTTCGATCGCGTGCGCGGGGACAGTCATTACCAGGCGGCCGTGCTGCACGCCCTTGAGGCCGATGAGGCGGTCGGCGAAATTTTCAATGCGGGCCGATTTGCCGTGAACGATGAGCACTTCAAGGCAGGAGTCGTGATCCAGATGGGCATGGCTGGTGGAAACCACGAGATCGTGGTCGCCGTGTTGCAACTCAGTGAGCTTCTCGCTGACGCCGTGGGAGTGGTGGTCGTAGATGAGTGTGATCGTGCCCACCACGGTCGCGTCGGTCGCGGCGGTCTGCTCGGCGACCAGCCGATCGCGAATCAGATCGCGAAAGGCTTCAGAGCGGTTGGTGTAGCCGCGCCGCTCGATGGAGCGGTCAAATCGC
>PLSH01000109.1 GCA_003165095.1 Acidobacteriaceae bacterium | reverse complement strand
GCCGAAGGCTGGAGCGGGCCCGCTTCACGATCTTTGGGATTGGATAGGCTCATCGGCTTTTGATGGTAACAGTTTTGGCGAGACCAAGTGAGGACATATCGGGCGTCGTGCTCTCCCGCGCTTTCGCCAAAGTGCCGGCGACAGGTTGGTGCGCCGAGGCCGGTTTCCACGGTGACATTCCTGCTCGTACAATGGGGTTGAGAGGTATTTCCCCGTGAGGCGCAACAGGCTGGTTCTTTTCGCAGTTCTATTTATTCTGGCTGCCTTTGGCTGGGCAGGGTGGGCAAACTGGGAGTATCGCCAGCAGGCTGCCGCGCGGTTGCTGGCTTCGGCGGCGAGAGGCGAGCTGGTGCCCAATCCCGCGGGCGGCGCGGCCGTATATGTTTCTCCTCTCAACGGAAAACCGGCGCCGGCATTTGCGCTGGAGGATTTAAGCGGCCGCAAGGTTTCGCTGGCCAGCTATCGGGGCAAGGCGGTGTTGATCAACTTCTGGGCCACATGGTGCGCGCCGTGCAAGATCGAGACCCCGTGGCTGATCGAATTGCGCAACAGGTACGGCTCGCAGGGATTCGAAATTCTCGGGATCTCGACGGAGGGCGATGACCTGAAGCCGGACGACAAGGTTGGCTGGGAGAAGGACAAAGCTGCGATCGGCAAGTTTGTGCAGCAGGAGAAGGTGCCTTATCCGGTGCTGGTGGATGGAGACAGCATCAGCACTCCTTATGGAGGGCTGGATGAACTGCCCACATCGTTCTTTGTGGACCGCAAAGGAACGGTAGTGGCGACGCAGATGGGATTGAGTTCAGAGAACGAGATTGAAGCGAATATTCGCAAGGCGCTGGGGGAGTGAGGGGAGGCTGGCGCTTGCTGGGAGCAGGGACTAGGGAATAGGGAACAGGGAATAGGGAATAGGAACGAGTGAAGAAGTGAAGAAGTGAAAAAGTGAAGAAGTGAAAAAGTGAACGGGGAATAGGAACGGATGGGCAGGTGTTGGGATTGATGGTTGGAGATTTCAGGCTGGTTTGTGCGGTGGTGGCTGTGGGGCTGGCTGGTTTTGCGGCGCACGGGCAGTTCGTTGCTTCGGGCGGGCAGAGCCGGTCCAGCGGCAAGGCGGATGCGGTGCAGTATCTTTTTCCGGAGCAGGTGACGGTGGCGGCGGGCAAGGCGAGCCCGGTGGCGCTGCATTTCCGCATCGCGCAGGGTCTGCACATCAACTCTCATGCACCCAGCCAGGACTACCTGATTGCGACGTCTCTCACGATTCCGGCGGGCGCGGGAGTGAAGCTGGACGGGGCCACCTATCCGGCGGGCACGGAGATGAGTTTCCCGATGGACCCAAAGACGAAGCTCAGCGTCTATACGGGCGAGTTCATTATCCAGGCGCGCATTGTGGCCATGGGAGGCGACCACCTGGTGGAGGGCAAGCTGCGTTACCAGGCCTGCGACCGCAACGAATGCATGCCGCCGAAGACGATTACTGTGCCGATCGACGTGATCGGGAAATGATCTTCAAAGCAAGCAGGAATCATGTTAAACTTTGACCCAACTCTCTGGAGGTGAATCAATGAATCGTACCCATACCCGCGGGAAGGGTCTGACGATATTTTTTATGGTAGTGGTCGGCGCCTTCGGAGTCCTTTATTGGCTGGATCCCGAGTTCTTATTTAAGACTGGCCAGACTATAAGTCACTGGTTTGATTTCTTGAGATAGCTGCGGGTTGGAGACTGCATTTTCGAGCGGGATGGAGCGACCAATCAAGATCATTGCCAGCCCGGCCGGCTACTGCCTGGCCGAGGGCGAACTAATCCAGCGGGCTCGCGATAAATGCGTCTTCATGCCGCCCAAGACGATGCCTGCCACCGTTGACGTGATTGGAAAACAAGGCCTCTATCCCAGTTCCCAAAGTCGGAACCTGGGGTGCCCGGCGATTCGGGGCATCCACGGTAGATGTTGCCACCCAGCAGAGGCTATTTCGTAACGGGAGCACCCACTTCCTTTTTCCAATCATTGATAAGATTCTGGACACTCACCGACGCATCGTGCTCCGGATCTGCGTAGAGCGGCACGGGGTAAAGCAATTTCGCGTAGCTGCGTTTCCTGACGGGTGGCGCATCCCATGTGGACCAGATGTTTTCCAAAGTCATGGCATCCAGAAGTTCGATTTGAATTGTATTCTCACGAGAAAAATCAGCGGTGTATACATACCTGAGGCCGGAAATCTCGACGACCAGGTCGGCTTCAGCGATGCTGGAGACGAGCTTGTAGCGGCCCCAGCTCTGTAAGTCAGACTGGAGCAGGTTGAACGGGATCATTGGCCCGACAAAGAAGCCGTTCGGAACACCATCCGTGATCATGAATACCTTGTTTGCGGCCTGCAGACGCACCTTGGCTTGCTTGGATGTCAGTGACTTGGGCAAGGTTTTCTGTGCGGGCAAGGTCGCCGTTATACCTGCGGACTTCGAGTAACCAGCCTGCTGTTTGAAAAAACCGACAAGCCACTCGGCTTCATCCTTCTTATTCTTATGCGCAATAACGTTGTCGAGGATGGGTACGGGGATATCCAACAATATACTGTTTGAGTTGTAATACTCTGTCCCCAGCAACTTGCCCGATTTCAAATCCACAACCGAAACATGAGCGCCCTGACGATCCAGGCCGTAGCGGAGAATCAAATCCGCTCCCACCGTGGTGGGTACAAGCTGATAGCGTCCCAAAGACTGCATACCGTCATAAAAGGCAAGAAAATCTTCGGAGGGTTTTCTGCTGTCTGAAATCTCCTGGATGTAGATGGACTGCGCTGTTTGGATCGCGTCCCTGAACATCTCGGGAGATGAAAAGGCGGCGGCTGGGGTTGGAACTGTTTGCGGCTGTGGTGCCGGTGATACCGAAGGCGCTGCTGAGCAGAGGGCAGCAGCGGGCAGAAACATAGGCAAAAGGAGCAGAATAATACTCTTGTCAACAACCGCAAAGGACCGCCTCCGGATTGGTAGCCAACCCCCCAAAATGTACCTGGCATAGCGAATGAACTATATCATTCGTCACGCGGCACTGTTCAGCTGAGGAACATCTCTTTTGGGGCTGAGGCCCGCGTTGGAATTGCCGCATTTGCGGCAGTCAGGGCTGAGGTCCTGACCTGCTGGCCGTGACCTTGCAAAACTCCGGAAGGCAACCGCAGATCCTTCGACTTCGCTATGCTTCGCTCATGACAGCGTCGGGGTAGCGGCAGGGCATTTAACATAGGGTATGTGCACGATTTCCGGCTGAGGCGCTCAAATGAAATATTCTCTGGGGCGTTACGTCTATGGCCTGGCGGCGATTGGTTCCGGCATCTGCGCCCTGGTGTGGCATGACTTCGACGCGCTTGGGAGCGTTCCTCACCACGAGATTCTCACCTACATCGCGGCCACCATCGAAATTCTTGGAGGCGTAGCCGTACTATGGTCCAGAACGGCTCGGGGGCCCAGAACGGCGCGGGCGGGCGCTGCCGCATTGGGTGCAATCTACCTGGCCTTCGCCTTGATTGGCGTACCGCTCATCTTTGAGCACCCGCTTATCTACAATAACTTTGGCAACTTTTTCGAACAATTTTCATTAGCCTCGGGAGCCGTGATCCTGTATGCGTGTTCCTGTGCAACCGCCCCGGCTCGAACGGCAAGATTGGCGCTGGCCGGGTACTACTCGTTCGGGATTTGCGTTGTCTCGTTCGCACTCGAACAGCTTTTTTATCTCTCTGCGACAGCAAGTCTGGTTCCGAAATGGATTCCGCCTGGACAGATGTTCTGGGCAATAGCAACAACCGCAGCGTTTGCGCTTGCTGCGATCGCTTTACTCACGGGGTTCATGGCCCTGCCGGCGTCTCGATTGATCACGGCGATGATCGTGGGCTTCGGGTTGCTGACGTGGCTGCCGATGCTCTTTGCCAATCCCCACAGTTTTGCGAACTGGTCAGAAAGTGCGGAGACTCTCGCGATCGCCGCGTCGGCGTGGGTTGTGGCGGACTTTCTCAGCGACCGCCGCTCAGCAGAGTCTGCAACCGCGAGTGTGGGTGAATGACGTTGGCTCTCTGGGGCCCGTGGCTAAAGCTACCCTGATTGCAAGCATGGTTCAGGACATCTGAATGCCGCTGCCCCTCCGATATACCCCGATGACGAATCGACCCGCTTTTGGGACCTGGAGCTCACGGCGCCCGGCAGCGGTGATCTTTCATTCGCACCGGATGAGGGCTAGAATACAGGGAACAGGAGGGCGTGATGGCATCTGAAGCCGTGGCTCGGAAGCCGCAGAGGAGCGAAGCGCAAGTCCCCAAATCGGCTCCCCCCAAAGCGGCCTATGTGAAGAAGACGTACTCCCCTGAGTTTCTGGCCGAGCAGGAGGCGATTGATAAGCGCGTGCGCGAAGAAGGTGCAAAGCGCATTCGCCAGTCGGTTGAGAGGTTGATAGCTTTGGGCATCGTCGACAAAGACGGCAACCGCCTCAAGAAAGAACTCCCCGCGGACATGCTGCCCGGTGCGGATCGGGATTTCGGGGGATAGTGGATGCCGATCATGTACGTGGCGGCCGGGCCCGCCGGCAGTGGAAAGACGACTGCGTTTCCCGGAAGTCANNACGTCTTTTGTGAACTGCGCAGTCGAAGGACCTGCGGTTGCACTTCGGCAAATCATCCAGTGTCTGGACCTGCGGTTGCGTTATGCTCTCTCCATGCACGAGGGCAGCTACTTCACCTACATCGTCGCCAGCCGCAGCCACACACTCTACGTGGGCATGACCGGCAACCTGCATAAGCGCGTCTTTGAGCACAAGGACGGAACCTATGAAGGATTCTCGTCACGGTACGCCTGCAACCGTCTGGTCTGGTTTGAAATCTTTAACGACCCGCGTAACGCCATCGGTCGGGAGAAGCAGTTGAAAGGGTGGCGGCGGGAGAAGAAGATCGCGCTGATTGAGAAGGCTAACCCTACCTGGCGGGATTTGAGTGAGGGATGGTATGACCTGGACCCGTCGCTAGAGCGAAAGTATATGGCTGGCGCTGAGGAATGAAAAGCAACCGCAGGTCCTTCGACTCCCTACGCTCCGCTTCGGTCGCTCAGGATGACAGTGTTGTGGGGGAGCGGGCATGGATGGATGAAGCGCTGGGGGAGACGCCTTACTCGACTGGGAAGCTCCGGAAGTTCTTTCGAGCGGGGAAGGCCTGGCCGGTTGCTGAGTGACATGAATCCCAGGTCTCAGAAGCTAGACCTGCGGCTACCAGCATTTGAATTCATGACTCCGACATGATCTGGCCACAGAATTCAGTATTTTTCTCCGGGCGCTAAGTTTTCACGATTGGCCTTATCGGCCAACGCCACAGCTTCGCAGCGTGTCCAAAGATAGTTTCGCGCACTGTCTAAGTCCTTGAAGTTATGAAATCGCTCAAGGTCGCTTTGCTTCAATGCTTTGCCAACGGGGTCTTCCACAACGTAAGCCGACTCCCGATAACTGTCTGGATCTGCCACTTGGTAGGAAACACCACCGCAGTATTCATTGGTAGAAAGATACACGCTATATTCGCCATCATCTGCATTTAGCTGCCAATGAACTAAACTGGTGTCTGAGAAAACGGTAGGGTTGGGAGGGTGCCCAGCCAGTACAGCCTTTTCTGTCTCTGCTTCCTTCGCAGCCTTGCGATCTGCACTATTGATGAATGCAATTACAGCGACAATTACGACCGCTCCGATCACCAGCTTAGTGGTTGATTTTGCCTTCATTTGCTCTGCCTACTTTCAATGACATGGAATAGAGCTATCAGTTTCCCTTGTATCGTGCTGCTTCTCTCCATTGTTTAATTGCGGCAGCCTCGCTGGAGCCCTTTGTCTCGATTTGCTCTCCCATATATTCTCCTCTGGCGATCCAGACGGTTTTGGAATTCTGATGGGTACTTACTTCTTGAGGCTTATCCCACACAAGAACAATATGATTCACTTGTTCTCTCCCTTTTTTGTTACTTGGATCGTAATTGTAAACAATTGACTAACTTCACGCACATTTCTCTATACTCCCGACTTCTTTTCGATCTTGGCCCAGGAGTCTCTTAGCGGGAGGGTGCGGTTGAAGACCAGGTGGCCCGGCGTGCTGTCGGAGGTCGAATCTGGGTCGAGGCAGAAGTAGCCTACACGCTCGAACTGGTAGCGGTCTTCTAACTTGGCGTTGGCGAGAGAAGGCTCCAGCCTGGCGCCGCTCAGAATCTCCAGCGAGTTGGGGTTGAGATTGTCGAGGATGTCCTGGCCTTCTGCGAAGTCGTTGGGATCGGGCTTGAGGAAGAGCTTGTGGTAGAGACGGATTTCGGCGGTGATGGCGTGAGCGGCCGAGACCCAGTGCATGGTGGAC
>PLSH01000172.1:1627-7377 GCA_003165095.1 Acidobacteriaceae bacterium | reverse complement strand
CGCCCGTTCTTTCTGGCCTCACCGGTGCATGTGAAACAAAGCGCGATGTGTTATTGCGGCGTGACGAGATGGTGCGCGATGGCAAAGAGGGCGAGTTCGAGGCGCGTCGAGACTCCGGTCTTGTCGAAGATGTTGGAGAGATGACGCTTGACGGTTTCCTCACTGAGCGAGAACTGTTTGGCGATGTCGCGGTTTGAGCAGCCCTCGACGATGCAGCCCACGACTTCAAGCTCGCGCGGGGTGAGACCGTAGGTCTTGCGCAGGGGGACGGCGGCCTGCTGCATGAGGTCGTGGAGGGCAGAGACGAGATTGACGACGCGCTTGCCGCCAATCCAGTAGTCGCCGGCATAGACGGTGCGGATGGCAGTTTGCAGATGGCTGGCGAGGGCGTCTTTAAGCACGATACCGCGTGCCCCGATGTGCAAAGCCTCAATGATCTGCTGCGTGGTGATGGTGGAAGTCAGGAGGAGGATTTTGACATTCGAAGTGCCATTCATAATGGCGCGCATGGCCTCGAGGCCGGGAAGGCGCGGCATCTGCACATCGAGAAGGAGGATGTCGGGCGCCAATTCGAGGGTCTGGGTAATGGCCTCATCGCCATCGGCTGCGTCCCCGACAACATCGAAGCCTTCCAGTTCCGTGAGCATGTTGCGCACACCGATACGGACGACGGGATGGTCGTCGGCAAGAACAATTCGAATGGGCCGGTCCATTTGCGTGATTGCCTCCAAAGGCCCGGTCCATAGCACAGAATGCCATAGGTCAGGCAGGCAGTTGTGGCTCCAGCATACGCTCCAGGGCGCGAGCGGCGGCACGTAAATCGCTCAACAAGCGGGAGCTGTTATCCGATTGGTTACCCGCATAATCGAGCGGAAAGGTTTCGATGAGCGCGCCGAGGCGTGCGGCCTGAAGCGCGCCGGCCATAGCGCAGCCGCCCTTTATGGCGTGGCCAATGCGGCGAACTTCAACGACGTCGCCCTTGGCGATGGCCACTTCGAGCACCTCCGTACGCCGGTCCAGGTCAAAAACGATGGCCTGGAAGATCTCGCGCACCGCGGGTTCGGGCATGAGTTTTCGGAGTTGGGCCAGGATCTCCAGGCTGACAACCGGCTCATCGGATGCAATGGCGGCCGATGCAGGAAACGCCGACTGCGTAAACTGGCCGGCAAAATGTTTGTTCAGTTCCCCGACATCGAGAGGCTTGAGCAGGAAGGCGTCCGCCGCGTTGATCACTTCGGCCGGTGGATTGCTGCCGCTGATGGCAATGATACGAGCGTGGCTGCGGGCGCGAAGTTCGGCAATAAGGTCGGTTCCGCTCATGCCAGGCATCTGCGCATCCATCAGGATCAAGTCCGGCGTAACCTCGCCGGCAACGAGGAACTCGATGGCAGCCGCACCGCTCTGAACGGTGTGAACGGTGTAACCGCTCAAAGTAAGCATTGTGGCGGTGACCTCGCGGCTGACGAGATCGTCGTCAATGAGCAGCACGGTGATCAGGTCCTGCATGGCCCGTGGATCGAGCATGGTTCTAGTGTGCATCGGCAGGAATGGGGCGGCCGATAATTTGTTACGAACATGAACATACTTGATTCATGCGCCGAGCTCGCGCGGTCAGGGGGCGGTCACTGCTGGGTTGTGCCGGGCAGCCCGAGCGATGCGGGCGACGGCAGGTCTTTGCCGTTCTGCCAGTCGCGAATTCCCGTCTGAAAGAGGTTGCCGCGGCGCTCCCATTTTTCGATTTCGAGATCGTAACGGACGGTAACATTGTTGAGCCAGTAGGGGCGATTTTCACTCATCCAGACCTGGGAATACTCGCCTTTGATGGCAGAAAATGCGTCGCGCAGATCCTGGCAGCGGCCGTTGTTGCTGCTGATTTCTTCGAGCAGGTTGCCGGTGACGGTATTTTTTGTTTTGTCGTGCTGCTGGGCCAAAGCCTGCGCATACGACGAGGCAATCTCCTGCGCAAGCTCGAATTTGAGGCCAATGAGGTCGAGGCGGCGGGCGCCCAGGTCCATGGCGATGAGCGCATCGGTTTCGCGAAGTCCGGGGTCCGACTGGCGCACCTGGGCGAGCAGAACGATGGCCCGCTCAGCGTGAATGCGGAGATCCTGGGCAACCGGCTGAATTTTCGCCGATACGTCCTGGCCCTGGGCGCTCCACGGATCGATCCAGAAAACGTTGTCGCTGTTCAAGCCGGTCTTGGCGCCCGCGAGAGCTTCCTGGGCGGCCATCAGTTCCTTTTCGGCTTCGTTGATCTTGCCGGTGGGATCGAGATGGAACACCTGGCCGTACGCATCCTGGTAGTCGGCGATCGAGCTCTCGCCCGGTTGCCAGGCCGCGACCGCGCCGAAGAGAACACCGTACCAGTCCATGTTGAACAGCCCCTCGCCATCGTCGTTCCAGACAGTGGTGAGCGCTCCAGTGGAGCCGAGACGCTGGCCATCGCGAATGAAGCCCTGAATATTCCACAGGGCAGTCTTGGCCGCGGGATAGACCTCGTTCCAGTTGGCGTCGCCGGGAGAGACCCAGGTTTCAATGCCGACTTTGGCGAAGGGCGCGATCATCTTGTCAAAGCCGGAGGAGTCCCAGTAATTCCAGGGAATGGCGATCATGTCTTTGGGCAGTCCGGAGACAGCGTCGGGGTTGGCGTCGCCGATGTCGCCCCAGAACAGCAGGCGGCGATTGAGAGGCGCAAGCTCATCGTGAATCTGCTTGAGAAATGCGACATAGACGGGACCGTAGCCCTTCTCGATGACTTGCTGGCGGGTGCGGCCGGCGCCGAGTTCCCAGGTTTCGTCCGCGCCGATATGGATGAATGGCGATGGAAATTCCCGGGCGATCTGCGTGAACCAGTCATTGATGAGGGGCAGCGTGCCGGGCTGGCCGGGCGCCAGCACGTGGCCGTGCGGACTTTCGGCGACGTCCTGGTAGAGGTCGTACTTGAGCACCTGATGAAGATGCCCGAAAGCCTCCTGCTCGGGGATGATGGTGACGTGATACCGATGGGCGTACGCGACCAGTTCGGCGGCTTCAGCGGGGGTGAGCGCGCTGCCTGGAGGAGCCGCGAGGGGATGGTCGGGATAGAGGAGCGTGTGCTCAAAGTAGGGCGAGTAAATGTTGATCTTGAACGAGGCGAAGACACGAATCTGGTGCTTCTGAAATTCGAGCGTGGGAAAGGGACCGCGGGAAAGATCGTCGTCGATGCCGCGATAGCGCATGGCGGGCCAATCGCGGACAGTTCCCGTGGGCAGAACGCGCGGCGCGCCCGGCAATGGCAGCAGCTGTTTGAAGGACTGCACGCCGTAGAAGATGCCGGAGCTTGAGGCGGCGACGATATCGGCCTCATGTGGCTCGATATCGAGAATGTAGCCTTCCGATTCCATAACGGGATCGAACGCCAGGCTGTGATGTGCGAGCAGGGCTTTGCCTTCGGTGGAATCGGTTCTGAGCAAGATTACGCGATAGGGCAGTTTACCCGTGTCGCCCCGGGCAACTTCAGGAGCGTCTTCATGTGCCACTTCACGGTCATCGGCCAGCTTTGCCTGTTTGATGGCTTCTTCCAGGTCACGGGCGGCAAATTCGTCTTGCTCGTCGCGGCCGGGGACGGAGACGATTATTTTTGCGGGCAAGTCGATTTGTGCGTTGAAGCGGGCCTCGCGCGGAGCGGGCAGCAGGCGAACCTGAGCCTGGCCCGCGGCTAGAGTGGAAAACAGAAAGGCCGTGGCAAGAACAAGAAGGACGGGGCGTGAGGCGAGAGGGAAACCAACTGAACGATTGAAAAGAGACATCCTGGAGGCCTTTGGCTCATAAAGATGAGCGCTTGAAATCGATACGATCATTGTAGACTAGGTATTCATAGTTCTTGCTTGTCCATAGCTATCCGCCTGGGCCCTCCACCGGTTCCAGACCGATCCGCATTCGTGGAGGAAATTGCGTCGATGACCCCAAATACTGCCGCACAAACGGCTGCATCCAACGCAGCGCGCCGCTACAGTGCTTTTCTTTTGCTCGTTGCTGGTCTGGGCGGTCTGCTGTATGGAATCGACGTTGGAATTATCGGAGGCGCCTATCCTTACCTCGAGGCAACCTCAGGACTAACGGCACAGCAGTTGTCCGACATTGTTGCGGCAGTGCTGCTGGGCAGCGTCTTTTCTACGCTTTTTGCGGGAATTCTGGCCGACTGGATGGGGCGCAAGCCGCTCATGATCCTAAGCGGGTTGACGTTTGTGCTAAGCATCCCGGTGATTGCGCTCTCGCACGGTTTCGGGCCGCTGCTCTCCGGACGGTTGTTGCAGGGCGTGAGCGCAGGGCTGATTGGCGTGGTGGTGCCGCTTTATCTGGCTGAATGTCTGTCGGCGTCAAGCCGCGGCAAGGGCACGGGGATCTTTCAGTGGTTGCTGACGCTGGGGATTGTGGTAGCGGCGCTGGTGGGCATCTATTACAGCTACCGTGTGGAAGCGGTTGCCAAATTGGCCGGCGCGGAAGCGCTGCTCCACTTCAAGGACCAGGCGTGGCGGAGAATCTTCTGGGTTTCGCTTCCGCCGGGCGTACTGTTTGTGTTGGGAAGTCTGCTGGTCACCGAGTCGCCGCGATGGCTCTTCCGTCGCGGTGAAAAAGAGCGGGCCTACGCGGCATTGCTCAGGTCGCGCAGCCCGGAGCAGGCGGCTCTGGAACTTGATGAGATGGAGGCCACGGCGCATCGCGCCAGACCGGCAGCGGGCCGGCTGGTGAAAGATTCGCTGCTGCGGCGCAAGTATGTAATCCCCTTTCTGCTAGCGTGCATCATCCTTTCCTGCAATACGGCCACCGGCGTGAACTCCATCATTGGATATAACACCGGAATCCTGTTGCAGAGCGGACTCAGCGATTTGTATGCGCACTGGGGCTACGTGCTCTTTACGATCGTCAATTTTCTGATGACTGCCGTCGGCATGACGCTGGTGGACCGGAAGGGACGCAGATTCCTGCTGGTCCTGGGAACAAGCGGCATCATTATCGCGATGATCGGCGTTGGAGTTCTTTTCAAGACCACGGAGAAACTGGGCGTGGATTGCCGCGATGCGCTGCAGGCGCTGGTGGCGCCCGAACAGCAACTCACCCTGCACTTCGATCAGGCCGAGGCGCAGAAACTGCTCGCAACCGAGGGCTACACGGGTAGCGATATCGATAGCAATCGCGCGTCCCTGGCGATCATTTATTCCTATGGCGATTTCACTGCGGCAACCACGTTTGTGCGATCGGACAATACGGCGGCCGCTCCGATTGAAATTACCCGCGCAAGCGCCGTGCCGGCCAACAGAATCGAGGCGCTGTTCAAAAATCCGTTTGCTGATTTGAATTCTGCGCAAACCGCGCCGCTGAAGATTGAGAAGGCGCTCGTGGGGCGGGTTCCGGATGCCGGCCACGGATGGTTGGTGGCGCTGGGTCTCTACCTGTTCATCGCGTTTTATGCGGTGGGACCTGGGGTATGCGTGTGGCTGGCCCTGTCAGAACTGATGCCGACGCGCATCCGTTCCAACGGAATGAGCTTTGCGCTGGTCATCAATCAGCTTGTTTCAACCACGCTGGCAGGAATTTTTCTGCCCTTCGTCAGCAAACACGGATACTCGTCGATGTTCTTCCTGTTCGCCAGTTTCACGTTGGTCTACTTTCTGGTGGCGGCGCTTTTCCTGCCGGAGACAAAGGGGAAGACGCTGGAGGAGATCGAGGCTCACTTTGAAGGGCAAGCCGCGAGTTGAGCGCGGCGAACA
>PLSH01000172.1:0-1549 GCA_003165095.1 Acidobacteriaceae bacterium | reverse complement strand
TTGTCTTCCGTCTCGCCGTAGAAGCTGTTGAAGCGCAGGAAATTCGCCTCCGCCTCCACGCCGATGTGGCCCTTCACGTTGTAATCGGCAAAGCCGGTGATTCCCCACAGGCGCTGATTGCCGGCGTAGGGAAAACTCGCATTGATATTGGAATACGCTCCGCCCACCCAGAGCGAGTGGCCCGGACCGGTGGCCGAAGGAACCACCTGCGCCCGCGCCGCAACCAGCGCCGCGGCCAGCGCCGCCATCCGGCAGATGAGCCGCAAACCCGGCGTCCGTATCAAGAACTGCATTGGCGTGCCTCGAAAACTTATCTTTTTCCGTTCCCCTAGAACAGCGACTCCACGTTCAGAGTCACAGTGGCTGTATGCGTGAGCGTTTGAGATTCGTAGCTTACTGTCCCGTTCACGGTGATGGTCTGCGCGCCCACCGGAGTTCCTCCGGCAAGCGTAAACGGCCCGCCGCATCCAGACACCGCCGGCGCCGCAATCATAAACGCGAGAAGCGCGAACAACGTGAGCCAGCGATTGCGGAAACGCCGCCAGCGCCGCGGAATGACCAGCAGCAGCAAGCCGGCCAGCGCAACAACCGAATAGCGGCGAGACCCCCTGGAAGCACTTGTGGCCGGGCTGGGCGCGGTGGTCTGCACCACCAGCTTCGAACTTCCGCTGCCCCCGGTAACGGTTGCCGGCGTGAACGTGCAGGTGGTGTTGGCCGGCAACTGGGTACAGGTGAGAGCGGCCGGCAAGGTGAAGCCTGTGCCCGGCGTGACGGTCACGGTGTAGGTGGCCGCTTCTCCGGTGTAAACGGAAAGCGAGGCGGGCGAAGCGGAGATGCTGAAGGCCGGCGGGGTGATCACCTCCACCACCACGCTCGACGTGCTGGCAGCGAATCCCGCCACGCCCGGATACTGCGCCGTGATGTTGTGCGAGCCGACGGTGAGCGCGCTGGTGGAATAAGTNNGCGGGATAGTCGACGTTGACCGTGATGGGCGGCGATGAGACCGAAGGCGCATCGTCGGTGGTGCCGCCATAGGCGGCGGTGATGGAATAGATGCCCAGCGGCGGCGTCAGCACCAGCGCGGCCACGCCCGCCGCGTTCAGCGTGCCCGTACCCAGCGAGGCGGCTCCGTTGAGGAAGGTGACAGTGCCCGTGGGTGTGCTTCCGCTGCCCGCCGTCACCGTGGCCGTCAACGTCAGCGTACGGCCCGCATACAGAGTCGTTGGAGTGGCAATGAGGGTGGTGGTGGTTACTGCGGGATTCACGGTGACGGTGATCGGCGGCGACGACACNNGTAGCTGGCGGTGATCGAGTAAGTGTCCACCGCGGGCGTCAGCACCAGCGTGGCCACGCCGCTCGCGTTCAGCGTTCCCGTGCCCAGCGTGGCGGCTCCGTTGAGGAAGGTGACAGCTCCTGTTGGAGCAACGCCGTTGCTTGCTGTTACTGTGGCCGTCAAGGTGAGCGTCTGACCGTAATTCAAGGTGGTTGGAACAGCGATGAGGGTCGTCGTGGTTGGCGCCAGGGTCACGGTGACTTTGATGGGCGGCGA
>PLSH01000079.1:10937-14851 GCA_003165095.1 Acidobacteriaceae bacterium | reverse complement strand
ATCCGCTCCCTGGCATGGGATGCGAAAGGAAACCTGATTGCCGGCTCCGACGGTTCGGGCCTGGTTTACCGCATCGACGCGCAAGGCAAAGGATTTGTGCTCTTCGAAGCACCGCGCCGCGAGATCACTTCCGTCGCCGTGAGCTCCGACGGAACCATCTACGCCGCCAGCGTGGGCGACAAAACCCACAATCCGTTGCCGCCATTGCCCGTCCAGGGCGTTGGTTCCGTTAGCATCACCATCGTTCAGCCCGGATCGCTGCAGGCCGTCAACTCCAGCAGCTCCGTGCCCGAGGGCACCGAGATTTACGCGCTCGCCACCGGTCAGGCCCCGCGCAAGCTCTGGTCCAGCAAGGAAGACATTGTCTACGCACTTGCCGCTCGCCTTGATGGATTGCTCGCCCTCACCGGAAATCGCGGTCACATCTACCGCATTCAGCCCGATGGCAGCTACGCCGACATAGCCCACCTCGACGCCCAGCAGGGGTTGAGCATGGCTGCCGTGCGGGACGCGGAAGGGATGGGCGGCATCTTCATCGGCGCAGGCAACACCGGCCACCTGTTCTTTCTCGGCGCCTCCGATAAACACGAGTACGCCAGCGACGTCCTCGATGCCGGCGCAATGGCCCGCTTCGGCCGCGTAGAAGTCCAGCCCGGCTCCTCCGGCTACGAGATTTTCACCCGCTCCGGAAACGTGGAGCAGCCGGTGCGCGGCTGGTCCGATTGGGAGCCCCTGAAGGATGGCTCCGTAGCCTCGCCCGCCGGACGCTTCCTCCAGTGGAAGGCCGTTCTCCACACCGGCGGCTCCGTAGGCAGCGTCGCCGTCAACTATCTTCCCGTGAATGCGGCACCGGTCGTCGACGAGATCGTAGTGGTTCCCGGCGCGCGCCTCAATCCGCAGAACCAGGCCATCAACCAGCCGCCGACGGTCAACATCTCCTTCGCCTCATCCGCGCCCAGCGTCAATTTTGATTTGAGTTCCAGCGCGCCCCTGCAGGCCCTTAAAGACCGCACATCCGTCACCGTTCGCTGGGCCGCGCACGACGACAACGGCGACGATCTCGTCTACTCTCTCTATCTGCGCGGCGACGGCGAAACCGTTTGGCGCCTGCTCAAAGACAAGATCGCTGAAAAAGTCTACAGCTTCGACTCCACGCTGATTCCGGACGGTGGCTATCAGATCAAGGTCGTAGCGTCCGACGCCCCTTCGCACACTCCAGCCGACGCGCTCACCGGAGAAAAAATCACCGGCCGCTTCATGGTCGATACCACCCCGCCGGTCATTACAGCCTTCAAAGCTGCCGGCGAGGCTGTCGATTGCGAAGGATCCCATTGCCCCAGGCCGTTTGTCGTCACCTTTGACGCCGAGGATGCTGCTTCGCCGATCGCCCGCGCCGAGTATTCGCTGGATGCCGGACCGTGGCAATACGTCGAACCTGTAGGCGGCCTGTCCGACTCCAGGCACGAGCACTACCAATTTCGCATCTCGCTTGATGTGCAGGCCGGCAAGATGAGCGAACACCTGGTCACCGTGCGCGCTTACGACCGGTATGAAAATGTGGGAGTGGCCAAGACCGTCATTCCCGCACAGGAAAAATAAATGCGATTCGAGCTTTTTCTGGCGGCGCGTTACCTCAGGGCCAAGCGGCGGCAGGCCGTGGTGGGCGTGGTAACCGCAATCTCCATTGCCGGCGTCGCCGCCGGAGTTGCCGCCCTCATCATCGCGCTCGCCATCACCAACGGCATGCGCCGCGACCTCCAGGATCGCCTCGTCGACTCCAGCGCCCACGTTGAGCTCATGCGCATCGACGGCGACGGAATCAAGGACTGGCGTCCGCTGCTCGAGCGCCTCGGCCATCTTCCCCACGTCGTCGCAGCTTCGCCCGGCATCTACGAGCAGGTATTCGTCGCCCACCAGGCGCGCGGCGGCGGCGCCATGATGGAAGGCATTCTCCCCGCCGACGAGTTGCGCGTCAGCGGCCTGCTTTCAACCGCGACCCCCGGCTCCCTTCAATCTCTGCAGCCGCAGCCCGGACCCTCCGCCGCTTCCGGCGAGCCGCCCATCTTGTTGGGCAAGGATCTGGCCGATACCGTCGGCGTTGAAGTTGGCGACCACGTCACGCTCATCAGTCCCCAGGGCGAGCTCACACCCATGGGCATGATGCCCAAGTACATGCCCTTCCGCGTCGCCGGCATCTTCCATTCAGGCTTTTACCAGTACGACGCCGAGATGGGCTTCGTGCGCCTCGCCGACGCCCAGCGCCTTTACGACGAGCCCGACCTGCTCTCGGTCATCAGCTTCAAAGTGGACGCGCCCGACCGCGCTCCTGAAATTGCGCGCACCATCGAGCAGGCTGCCGGCAAGGGTTATATGACCACCAACTGGACCGAGCAGAACCACGAGCTGTTTCGCGCCCTCAAGGAAGAACAGGTGGTCACCTTCATCGTGATTGCTCTCATCGTCATCGTAGCCGCGCTTAATATCCTCATCGCGCTCACCATGATGGTCATGGAGAAGACTCGCGACATTGCGGTCATGATGAGCTTTGGCGTCGAACCCGCGCAGGTCTGGCGCATCTTTCTTCTGCAAGGGTTCCTCATCAGCGTCATTGGCACCGCGCTGGGCCTCGCTCTGGGATACTTCGCCGCCTGGGCCGGCGGTCATTACCACTTCATCCATCTCTCCGCCGAGGTCTACTCCATCGACACGCTNNCTCTCCGCCGAGGTCTACTCCATCGATACGCTCCCCTTCGCGCCCCGCCCGCTCGATGGTGTGATTGTTGCCGCGGTCTCGATTGGCATCTCGCTCCTGGCCACTCTCTATCCCTCATCCGCCGCCTCCAGAGTCCTCCCCGCCGAAGCCCTGCGCTACGAGTAACAGCGCGAATGGTTTAAAGGCCCTCAGCCACGCAATTGGACGATTCCATTGACAATGCGTCACATTTTGTGTCACATTTGAACCATGCAAAGCATCACCCTCCGGCAGCTTCGTGACACCCGCCAGGTCAAAGAATGGCTAAAGGCAGGCGTACACATCGAAGTTCGCGAGCGGAACCATGTGCTGGGCGATCTCGTGCCGCGAACCCCACCAAGTCCGAGCACCGTCGAGTGGCCTGATTTCGCGGCTCGTCGCAAACGCATCTTCGGTGACAGGGTTCTGACGCCGGTTGCCGATCTGATTGCCGATCGGGAGAAAAGCCGCTATTGAGCGCTTACGTTGACTCAAGCTTTCTGGTTTCAAGCTACATCCCGGACGCGCACTCCGTGCGCGTTGACGCGTGCATGGCTGGCAGCGTTTCCGTGGGGCTCACTGACTTCAGTCGCGCCGAACTGGCAAACGCGCTCTTTCAGCAAGTGTTTCTGAAGCGGCTCACCCCGGCGGATGCGGATCATGTATGGCGTGATTTCAAGCGCGATTGCGCTCATGGTGTCTGGGTTGAAGTGGGATTTCCTTCTCGAGCTTGGGAAACCTGCATCGACCTCGCCCGGCGATATGGCCCGACCCTCGGCGTCCGCACCCTCGATTCCCTCCACGTCGCCTGTGCGCTCGAATTGAAAGCCGAAAAGTTCTGGACCTTCGACGAACGCCAGGCACGGCTGGCCGAAGCAGTCGGCCTCGATACCACTCCCTGACCGCCCAACCCCAGACAAAGACCTCGTTGCCAAAGAACTCACTGCGGCGTAATAATCCCGCCCAACGCATGTCGCCGCGGCAGCACAATCCCCCGATGGTCCACCTCGGCCCCCGGCGCTCTCAGCGTATCCGGAACCGCCCGCTCCATCAACGCCCCTCCGCAAGCCGGACACCAGTCCGCCACAGTCTCCTGCGCAACTACGGCGTGGCATTGCGCGCAAATCCGCTCCATAAACACAGATTAACCGATCCGCATTGCCGGTTCGGAGTCCAATTCGGA
>PLSH01000079.1:0-10901 GCA_003165095.1 Acidobacteriaceae bacterium | reverse complement strand
ATTCCCCTGCTCGAAAGCCTCGGCCTGCGAGCGGATACCCCTCTCATTACGTCCAATGGTGCAGTGATCAAAACTCTGGGAGGCGTACTCATTGACCGGTGCTACCTGGAGTCCAGGGTGGCGCGCGGTCTCTGCGGACTTCTAAGGCCCTTCGGTTGCCTGGTCTTCACCTTTGACCGGCCGGGGCGCGGCGAACTGGCGCTGGAAAATCTCGAGCAGGCTCATGGCCGCATCTCGCTCTGGGTTGAGGCCAACCGGAACGCCATCGAGGTGGTTAAGCCGCTCGAAAACGCCCTGGTGGATGGCGACAATCCGATTCAGGGCATGGTGGCCGGAGGAATCGTCGGAATGCGGGAGGCGGAAAATACGCTCAAGGCAAGCCCGTGGGGGGCAGAGTGCGAATCGGCTCGCACCGAGTATCCGGCGCGCGACCTCGCCATTCTCGACCTGATGCCGCTCGGCGTTACCAAGGGCTGGGCTCTCGAGCGGCTTGCCGCCAGGCTGGGCATCGATCGCAGGGAAACAATGGCCATCGGAGACAACTGGAACGACCTGGAAATGCTGGAATGGGCCGGACAGGGAGTGTTAATGGGCAATGCGGCCGCCGAACTGCGTGCTCGAGCCAAACAACGCGGCTGGAAGCAGGCCCCCGGCAACGACCAGGACGGCGTAGCGGTGGTGCTTGAATCCGCCCTCAAGAAAATCTCAATGGTGCAGGTTGAAACTTCGAGTCAGAGTTAAACTTATGCTAGGATTTCGTTGGTGCAAATAGGAATGCGCGGAAAGAAGCTCCTCATAACGGCCCTGGTGACGGCAACTGCCGGCCTGCCCACGGCTGCGCGCGCCGCCGAGCGCGTCACGCTGGGCAACGGCTTTGTCATGCGCTGCGACCATCATGCCCAGGTCGACGGCCGGATGCGGCTCTACCTCAGCGTCGGGGAGGACGATTACATCGAGTTTGCGCCGCAACAGGTTGCCGCGGTCGAACAGCTTCCCGATCCACCTCCGCCTCCCGCCGCTCCGCAGTCTGCTCCTGCGCCTTCGGCCAGGCTCACCCCATGGGACCTCGGCGAGATCCTCCAACGCGCCGGCAAGGAGCACAATCTCGACGTAGACCTGCTGGCCAGCGTGGTCCACGCCGAAAGCGATGGCAACGCCCACGCCGTCAGCCGCACTGGCGCCCGCGGCCTCATGCAGTTGATGCCCGGAACCGCCGCCGGCCTTGGCGTGGATGACAGTTTTCAGCCCGAGCAGAATGTGCGCGGCGGCTCAGCTTACCTCGACGCGCTCCTCACCCGCTATGGCGATAATCTGGCCCTGGCGCTGGCTGCATACAATGCCGGCCCGGCTGCCGTCGACAAGTACAACGGCGTTCCACCCTATCGCGAAACGCGGCTCTACGTGGCGCACGTCATCCACGAGTTCAACCGGCGCGTGATGGCTCGCGAGGCACAGGTCCGGCGCGCCCCGGCTTCCGCAGCGGGTCTGAAACAAACCTCAAGCCGCTAACCTCCCGCCTCTGAAATATTGAGACACGTGCTCTATGCGACCGGCCTGGCGCTGCCCTGCCTCCTGAATTCAGCTGCGTCTAACTCGCGATGGAATTGACTGAGTTCAAAGAGACGACTTGGGCTGCAGGCGTGATTCTCCTCCTGCCAGGCGAGCTCGTTCTCATTCCTCGACGTTGCGACTGTTCCGTGACACACCGTGCAGATTGAATCGTAGGAACCGTTCAGGTTGCGCCTGTGGGGGAAGTGCGGACTACCTTGAGGGATCATGGTGGGCCTCCTCCAGAGCCTAAGTGGAGTATTGGAGTCAACTTAACCATCCCTGCGGAAATTTTCTGTTCATTTCTGAACACTCCCTCACCTTTTTTGCCAACCCCGCCGGCCTCCTCCTGCCAAGGGGTTTCTCCACAATACCTTGCCGCTTGCTTCAATCTTGATCGAACCGCCAAAGCCATCCTTTAAACTTGAATTCATACGCACGGAACGGAGAACGCTTGAAGAAGAGTCAGTGGATTCTGGGTTTGGTGGCTCTGGCGGCGCTGCTGGCGCTGGTAGTGTGGGGACGCAGCAGGATCCACTTCGACTTTGGAGTCTTTCGCGCCCAGATTGCGCTCGCAAACTGGGGCAGCATCGCCATCGCCATCGGATGCATCTACCTCGCCTATGCATTCCGCGCGGCAAGGTGGGTCATGCTGCTCCGGCACAATAAGAAACTCCCGCTCTTTTCGCTGCTGGGAACCCAGGTAATGGGCTTCACCGCCGTTGCTTTGATCGGCAGGGTTGCGGATCCCGTCCGGCCCTACCTGGTCGCCAAAAAAACCGGCCTCCCGCTCAGCAACCAGTTCGCCGTCTACATCGTGGAACGGCTCTTCGACGCTGGATCGATGGCCCTGATTTTTTCTTCCGTCATCCTGTTCACCTCCTGGTTCGGCCAGCCCGGCGATCTGCCGCATCCCGAAATCGTGAAGAAGGCAGGCTATGGCGGCATGGCCCTTACCGTGGCCGGCGCACTGTTCCTGGTCACGGTCCGCATGGCCGGAGGCATGGTGGCCGCCTTCATGGAACGGACCTTTGGCTTGATCTCAAAAAAACTCGGCCACGCCGTCGCAGACAAGGTCCGCAGCTTTCACTCCGGCCTTGACACCATGCGCACTTTTTCCGACTTCGCGATTGTGGCCGCCCTTTCCATTTCCATGTGGTTGATCATCGCCGCGGCCTACCTTGAGACCGTCCACGCCTTCGGGTCCAGCCCCCAACTCGGCTCCATGACTCTGGCCAAATGCATGCTCCTGCTGGCCTTCAGCGGAACCGCCAGTATCTTCCAACTGCCGGTCCTGGGCTGGTTCACGCAGATTGGGCTGGTGGCCGCCGCGCTTGCCAGCTTCTTTGGCGTCGCCCCCGAGGCGTCCACCGCTTGCTCGGCTACGCTGCTGCTGGTTACTTTCCTGGCCATCATCCCGGTGGGCCTCATCTGGGCCCAGATCGAGCATGTAAGCCTGCGCAAACTGACCGCGGAAAGCGAGTACGCGGAAGTGGAACTGGCCGCGAAGGATCCCGACACCAGGAATCGAAGCCTATAGCTCTAAGGCTCCAACACCATCTTTACCCTCGTCTCGTAATCTCGAAAGGGCACGGCTCCGCCGGCAAAGCCGACCCACGGGGAATNNCAGCCCCCGGGACAATCGAAACACACGCGAACCGCACCCCGAGACACCTAAGACGGCCGAAGGCCCGGCTCGTCCGCCACCGGTTCCGGCTGTGAATAGCGAATCGTCTCCGGACCCACTGCCCCTCCCGTCATCAGCATGCTCATCGCCTGTTCCATCGTCAGATCGGTCAAGATCACCCGGCTGATGGGCAACACCTGCAGAAACGCCGAGGTCGGATTGATGGCGTTCGGCAGCAACACGGCGGCCAGCAGTTCGCCGCTGGTTGAGTCGGTCAGCGTGCGCGTGAGGAATCCGATGCTCTTCTGGCCAACAATGGGAAAATCCACCAGCACCACGCGCTGGCTCGTGGACTTCTTGGCCATCATCGTGTCAATCAGTTGCCGCACCGACGTGTAGACCTTGGCCACAAACGGCAGGCGCTCCAGCACCGCCTCGAACAGGTCGAAGGCCTGGCGTCCGATCACCAGCGACGTAACCCGGCCCACGATGTAAAGTACGGCCAGCGTCAGCACCACCGCCAGCGCTGATTCGAGCAACGGGTTGCTGAACCAGCCGGAAGAAAAAGTCGCGGCAAACAGTTGCACCACCGGCAATCCCGCCTTGGCCAGCGCGCCAAGCAGAAAACTGAAGATCAGGTAAGTGACAAACAGCGGTCCGATGGTGATGACCCCTGCCAGGATGTTGCGTTGCAAGCTGCGCAGGCTATGTGCGAATACTGGTTTCACGCATCTCTCTCCGCTACGAGAATACGCGATCGGGCACCCCGTCCGGCGCGCGCCTCGGGGCCGGTTCGCGTGGTCAGAAAACGCCGGAATCGATGGGTAACTGCGAAAAACGCCCATCCGCCTCGCTTCGCGGATTCCTTTATAGTGAATAGAGAAGGAAGTTTATGAATCAGGTAAAGGGTATTTGGTTGAGCGATGAGGATCTCTGGCCACCGGGCCACGAAGAGCTGTATCCAGACCAGATTGAGCCTCATCCGGGTTTTGAAGACCTGCATCCGGGAACAGTGGAGCCACGCCCTGTTATCGAGGAACCGCGCCCGCGTGCGTCCGTGTCGCCGCTGCCGCCGGTAAGTGCCGGCCACGCTTCAGCGCAACCTGAACCTCGCGCCCCAGGGCGCATCTCGCCTGTGCCTGCCCCGCCTGTGCCTGAACCGATGCGCGCGCTCACCGGTTCCTCTCTTGCCGCGCCGCCGCCCGAGCGCCCCTCCGGACTGGAGCGCGTCCTCGGCGCCCTGCGCGCCACGCTGCCCTTCGTGCAAAAGGTCCTGCCGCTTCTTGACGGCCAGATCGGTACCGCCGTCTCCAACGTCCTTGGGCCGCCCCGTCCGCCGGTCAACCTTTTTCCTCTGGAGAACAGCCTGGCTGAGCTTCAAACCCAACATCGCGAACTCCTCGGCCAGATTGCGGACCAGAATACCTCGCTCAAGAAGGTTGAAGACCAGTTGCAGCGGGTCCGTGAAGCCACCGACCGCAATACCCTGGAACAACAGGAAATGCTCGACGACCTGAGGTCGGTGGGCAAAAAGATCAACCTCGTCGCCGCTGCCGCCCTGGGGCTTCTGGCAGTCTCAATCGTCCTCAATCTACTTCTGTTTCTTCACTTCGAGCGGATAATTCCGTAGCCTCTCTGTCCTCCGGGCTCCTCACGCGCGCGCTTGGAGCCTGCCGCATGTACCCTCACTGGCTTTGGCAGTGTTTCACCCCCCGGCCGCATTCAATGGATTTGCAAGGCGTTATGGCCCTTTTCAGTCCAGAGACTCAACTACATTCATATAACACACAACTCTGTTCGTTATATAAATACGATCCTTGGCCTATTTGCTAACCTTGCCCATCTTTGTGACGGCCGCTGTTGCCAGTCGTATTTTCAGAGGGCTACTATTCCGGTTGGGTCGCCTATATATGACCCGATTTCTGTCCCAAATATGTATGCAGTTGTTCCCAAGTTCACAGAGCTTCACCAACGAGCGGCGCTTTTTAGCCCACGCCGCGATCGGAGTGTCTCGCCATGGCATGGTATGCCTACTGCATCGGGGAAAAGCAAGCCTTTCCTGAACTCGCTCGTCATCGTAAACCAGTACCGATGGAATCTGTCCTTGGAGTAAGCGGAAATCAAGTCTTCTTATATCCCGCCAGTGACCTCGCAATCATCGTCAGCGAGCACAATCCACAGGAGACCCTCAACCAGAAATCCGGCGTCGATCATGCCCGCGTGATTGCCGATTGCTTTCAGCATTCCACCGTCCTTCCGTTCCGCTTTGGAACCGTCTTCGGCGACGATGAAGCGCTTCGCAAATCCATTCGATCCAACCAGCGACAGTTTCTCGGAAACATCGACAAGCTGCGCGGCAAGACCGAAATGCACCTGAAGATATTTGTCGACGACTGTTGCGGCCGCGAGGTCGAGCGCCATCAGCCCGCCGAGAGCGTGGGCCGCGAATACCTGAGCAACCTGCGCGAAAGCGCAACCAGGACACGCGAGCGCCAAACCCGTGCCCGCGCCGTCAGCTTCCAGATGCACCGCCTCTTCCTGCCCCTCGATGAGGAAGTCAGTTGCCGGCTCACGGATAGCGGCAAAATGGTGCTGGACATCTCCCACCTGATCGATCGCAAATGCGTGGAGCGCTACCAGAACAAATTTGCCACCACCAGCGCCATGCTGCGCGAGTGCCACATGCAGATCTCCGGTCCCTGGCCGCCCTACCACTTTGTGCACCGGCTCACCCGCAACGGCCATCCGCAGCCTCAACCCGCTGCCATTCCTGCTCCCGTCCACGCAGCCGATGCCGCCGCGCCGGTCCTGCACATGATGGAGCACGCCGCCCTGCTGGCCTAGTCCGTTTCGCCGTATCGACAAAAAAAGCTCCGGCCATCGCCGGAGCTTTTTTGTGTTGGACTCCCATTAGCTCTAAAGTCCTCAGTCGTAGTATTCCAGCCCCAGGTGCGTAATCAGCTCCTGCCCCATGATGTGACGAAGCGTGTTCTTCAGCTTCATCGACTGGATGAACAGATCGTGCTCCGGATAAAGTCCCGCGGCGGTTTGCGGCGACTTCAGATAGAAGCTCAGCCACTCCTGAATCCCGATCGATCTCAGCTCCGGCGTGCGCTTCGCCAGGTCCAGGAACAGCACCAGGTCCAGCGCGATCGGCGCAGCAAGAATCGAATCGCGGCACAGAAAATTCACCTTGATCTGCATCGGATAGCCCAGCCACCCGAAGATGTCGATGTTGTCCCACGCCTCCTTTTCGTCGCCCCGCGGAGGATAGTAGTTGATGCGGATCTTGTGGTAGATGTCCTTGTAAAGATCCGGGTAAAGCTCCGGCTGAAAGATGTAATCGAGCGACCCCAGCTTGGACTCTTCCTTGGTCTTGAACGACTCCGGATCGTCCAGCACTTCCCCGTCCCGATTGCCCAGGATGTTGGTCGAGAACCATCCCGAAACGCCGATCATGCGCGCTTTGAACGCCGGCGCCAGCACCGTCTTCATAAACGTCTGCCCGGTCTTGAAGTCCTTGCCGCAGATGGGAGCGGCGTTCTTCTTCGAGAGCTCGATCAGCGCCGGAATGTCAACTGTCAGGTTGGGCGCGCCATTGGCAAAAGGCACTCCCTCGCTCAGCGCCGCATACGCATAGATCTGTGACGGCGGAATGCCGATGTCGTCGTTTTCAAGACCCTTCTCGAACGCTTCGATCGTCTGGTGCACCGCCGCCGGCTCCATGAAGATCTCTGTCGATGCGGCCCAGATCATCACCACCCGGTCCACCGTCTTCCTGAAGGCCCGAATGTCCGCAATCACCTGGTCGGCCAGGTCGCGCTTGTTCTTGCCCTTCTTCACATGCGTTCCATGCAGGCGCTTCACGTAGTACTGGTCAAAAACCGCCGGCAGCGGCAGGATGCTTTCCAGATACGGTTTCAGCTTGGCCAGCGTTTCCTTGTCCAGCACCGCGGCGTGCGCGGCCGCCTCGTACACGTTGTCCTCGAAAATATCCCAGCCCGTGAAAACCACATCCTTCAAATCTGCCAGGGGCACAAAATCCCTGATCAGCGGGGACGTGTTATCGGTGCGCTTGCCCAGCCGGATCGTTCCCATCTGGGTCAGCGAGCCGATCGGCTTGGCCAGCCCGCGACGCACCGCTTCCACGCCCGCAATCATCGTGGTGGCCACGGCGCCAAGGCCCACCACCATCACGCCCAGTTTCCCCTTGGCGGGCTCAATTCCGGTTGCTGCGGCGGTCTTCTGGCCGCCTTGCTCTTCGCTTTGCATTGTCTCTCCCAACCTTCCTTCGCTTGTTGTTTTCAGTTTCCTCTGATTCCTTCAGCCGCCATGGCGGCCACGCGCGGCTTTCGCTTTCCTGCTCAGGCCGCATTTGCTTCTTTTCTCCGCCGCACGTGCGTCCACACAAACCACACAAATGCCGCCAGAATTGCAATCTCCACTGCCAGGTGAAAGCGGTGGAATATCTGCTCGAATCGCGGGTCGGAATTCCATCTCTCGCCCAGCTTGTTGCCTGCGTACGCCAGGGCAAAGCACCACGGCCATGAGCCCAGGAATGTGTACACATGAAACCGAAGCTGCGGCATGCGCGCAATTCCTGCCGGAAACGCAATGAACGTGCGCACCACCGGCAGCAGCCGCGCCAGCAGCACAGTAATAGACCCGTGTTGCTCAAAGAATCGCGTCATGCGATCCAGGTCGCGGTGGCTCATCAGCACCCAGTTGCCATAGCGCTCCACCAGCGGCCGGCCGCCCCTGGCTCCAATCCAGTACGCCACCAGCGATCCCAGGTTGCACCCCGCCGCGCCCGCCGTCGCAACCCAGAAAAGATTGAAGTACCCCTTGAATACCAGGTACCCCGCGAACGGCATGATGATCTCTGAAGGCAGCGGGATGCAGGCCGATTCGATCCCCATCAGCGCAACAATACCGGCGTACCCGCCGGCCCGTATAACATGGGTTACGAATTCGAATAGCAGGGCCAGGATCTTCTCGTTCATGAGCCTTCTCAGTATATAGGTCCATGATGAGCTGTATCCCCTTCCTGCGATTCGATTATGATTGGAAAAACCCTGCACACGTCTGCATTTGCAATTTGTTAAGATGGTTTGTATAAGCTTCACATTCTGAGGAGGTCTTGTGGCTGGGATACCCCCTGTACCGCTCACACTTGAGGGCTCGAGCGTCCTGCATCAGTTCTTCCGCTTTGACTGGAAGGCGTGGCGCAGAACTCCCCTACCTGACCGCGAACGCATTGCGGCTGCGGCTGCCCGCTTGCTCGGCGATCTGGAACGCGCCACCGGCGAAGCCCTCGTGAGGACCGCTCTCTACTCCCAGATTGGCCACAAGGGCGACTTGATCCTGGTCCATTTCCGCGAATCGCTCGATGCCTTGAACCAGGTCGAGCTCGATCTCGCCCAGACTGAGTTCTACGAGTTCCTCACCCCGGTTCATTCCTATGTCTCGGTGGTGGAACTGGGGCTTTACGAGTCGAGCAGAAAAACCTACGAAGCAGCCTCTGAAAAAGGTCAGGAAATGTATTCTCCCGACTGGCAGAATGAAGTGGACTCCACCCTCCAGCGCCAGGCTGAGGCCATGGCCCCCCGTCTCCATCCTTCCGTGCCCGACACAAAGTATCTCTGCTTCTATCCCATGGACCGCAAGCGCGGCGANNTCCGGCTCCATCGGCCTCGACGACTGGGAGTGGGGCGTAGACCTCTTCGCCGACGACCCCGTTGTCTTCAAAAGGCTGATTTACGAAATGCGCTTCGACGAAGTCAGCGCCGTCTTCGCCATCTTCGGCCAGTTCTACATTGGCGTCCGCCTGCCCATCGAGAAGCTCGGCAGTTGGCTCAACGGCAAACTCTAGTTCTTTGGCCGTATGAAAATGTTCCATTTGGAAATGTTGCGCCGGCCTCCCGGCCGGCTGTAATGTGGGCCTCCTGGCCCACGTTCGCTCATTAGATAGAACATCTTCTCCCGGTCACAGACCTAGATGCCGCGTTGGATATCCATACTCTCGACAGTAAGGCTGATTTGCCTTACTATAGAGGCAGAGGTTGGATCCCATGACCACGCTGACGATTACCGCCAAAGGACAGATCACCCTCAAGCAGGAGCTGCTCCGGCATCTGAATATAGCTCCCGGCCAGAAAGTCCAAGTCGACAAGCTGCCGGACGGACGGCTTGTGGTGCAGCCGGTCGTACAGACAGGCTCGATCGACGATTTCATCGGAAGCCTCGAACAAAAGGGCGGCCCCACGCTCACTATCGCTCAAATCAAGAAGATCACCGAAGACGCTTGGGCAGGCAAACGATGAGAATCGCCGCGGATACGAACGTGCTGCTGCGAGCTGCGGTGCGCGACGACCCTCAACAAACCATCTCCGCCGCCAATGTGCTTCGCAAGGCAGATCTGGTTGCTGTTCCCGTTGCAGCTCTCTGCGAGTTCGCCTGGGTCATGCGAAGCGCTTACAAAAGCTCCCCCCTTGAGGTCGCCCGCTCGATTCGCTCGCTAGTCACCAGCCCCAATGTGGTGACAAACCTCCCTGCCGTCGAGGCAGGATTGGCGGCCCTCGATATGGGCGGCGATTTCGCCGACGGCGCCATTGCCTACGAAGGCCACTGGCTGGGAGCAGAGGAGTTCGTCAGCTTCGACAAACAGGCCGTGTCCTTACTCAAGTCGCAAGGCAAGCGAGCACGGCTTCTCTCATGAGAATGAAGCAGATATGACCAATCCAGTCGTATCCGAAGAGGAGATTGATGCCGCCGAGAAGCTACGCTCCAAAGGCGATCTCGCGGGTGCCCCATCCTTGACAGCCGTATCACTGCTGGGAAAAGTGGGAGAGCACGAACCTAAACAGGATTAGACCATGCCCCCGAAATCATCTCCGAAAAAAAGNNCCTACCCCAGCGCCGTCTGCGCCCTCACCCACATCTCCCCCTGGGAACTCCTCGTCGCCACCATCCTCTCCGCCCAATGCACCGACGCCCGCGTCAACATGGTCACCCCAGAGCTCTTCCGCCGCTACCCCACCCCCCAGGCCATGAGCAAGGCAACCCTCCCCGCCATCGAGAAAATCATCCGCACCACCGGCTTCTTCCACAACAAGGCAAAATCCATCCAGGGAGCGGCCAAAGCGGTGGTTGAGCGATTCGGCGGCCTGGTCCCCGAGACCCTCGCCGAGCTCATCACCATCCCCGGCGCAGCCCGCAAGACCGCCAACGTCGTCCTCGGCGTCTCCTTCGCCAAAGCCGAAGGCGTAGTCGTCGACACCCACGTCTTCCGCATCGCGCGCCGCCTCTCACTGGCCAAAACCGAGACCGCTGAAAAAGTCGAGCAGGAGCTGATTCAGATTCTGCCCCAGGACCGCTGGATCGCCTTCTCCCACCAGCTCATCCACCACGGCCGCCAGGTCTGCGACGCCCGCAAACCCAAATGCGACTGCTGCAGCCTCGAGCAGCTCTGCCGCTCCAAAGACAAAACCTGGCACTCCTGACCGGCAGGCGGGTCGCCCACCCTTTCAATCCCCACCAAAGCTAGGTGCCCAAAGCCTGCCCCGAGCGTCAATGATTTGGCTGTCATCCTGAGCGAGCGCAGCGAGTCGATGGACCTGCGGTTGCTCTTCGTCTCGCCGAAGGCCACGGCCTCAGCCAACGCACAAAACCACTCGCCTACGCCACCCCAGTTATCTTGCGGCGAATCTGCTCGTACACGCCGCGC
>PLSH01000107.1:3240-5286 GCA_003165095.1 Acidobacteriaceae bacterium | reverse complement strand
CTTTCACGCGGGTGGCGTTCCACCCCAGCGCACCGAGTTCGTGCGCCGGGGACCCCGGGTTGCGGACGAAAATCGGGCCAGACGAGGCGGAATCCGAAGGCTGTGGCGGGTCCACCGTCAAGGATGACAACGAAGTATGGCCCGATCTCCACCCCNNACCCCGGATTTACGCCGCAACCCGAAGGGCTGGGGCCGATTTTCCCCATTTCTGCGTCGCTCGTCGCTCGAAGATAGCCCATATTCGTCGTTCCTCGCTCCTTGAACTGAGAAAAATCGGCTCCCAGCGCCACCTGCGGGAAAGTTAATAACAGGCTCTAAATGCTTTGCGGCGTATCAAGACTGCAAACAGCCTTGCGCAGGACTGCCAACAGCCGTGCGCCGGGCTGCCTTTGCTACACTGCTCCAGAGACCGTTCCCTGGTTCATTCAAAGCCCTGGCGACAGGAAGATGCGGCGGGAGAATCCATGCCAGTAGTAGAACTCGCGGCAGTTACGAAGGCCTACGAGAACAAGGTTGCCGTCGACAGGCTGAGCCTTTCGATCGATGCCGGCCAGATGTTCGGGCTGCTGGGGCCGAATGGAGCCGGCAAGACCAGCACGATTCGCATGATGATGGGCATAACGCTGCCCGACTCCGGCCGCATCGAATTATTCGGAAAACCCTTTGAGCGGGAGAGCCTGGATCGCGTGGGCTATCTGCCCGAGGAACGCGGCCTCTACAGGAAGATGAAGGTTCTTGAGCAATTGGTCTTCTTTGGCCGGTTGCACGGGGTGGAGGCCGGCGAGGCGCGAAAGCGGGCTGTCGATTGGGCAAAACGCCTCGAAATCGCCGGCTCGCTCGACAAAAAGACCGAGGAACTCTCCAAGGGGATGCAGCAGAAAATCCAGTTCATCGGGGCGATTCTGCACGATCCGGGGCTGATTGTGATGGATGAGCCTTTCAGCGGCCTCGATCCGGTGAATGCGGCGCTGCTGGAGCGGACCTTGATCGAATTGAAGGATGGCGGCAAGGCGGTGCTATTTTCAACCCACCGCATGGACCAGGTGGAAAAGCTGTGCGACTCGATCTGCCTGATCAACAACGGCCAGGCGGTGCTGGCCGGCAAGGTGCGCGAGATCAAGAGCCGCTACGAGCGCAGGCATGTGATCGTGGAGTTTGAGGGAAGCGCGGCATTTTTGAGCAGCGATGAGATTGCGGAGGCGAAAAACTTCTCCGGCCACGCCGAGATCCGCCTCAAGGAACACGGCGATGCGCAGAAACTGCTGCATGAAGCCGCGGACATGGCGCGCATCTATCGCTTTGAGCTGGTCGAGCCTTCGCTGGAGGAGATTTTCATTCAGACCGTAGGAGGCAAGGCCAATGCGTAACATGCTTCTTATCGCCCAACGCGAGTACATGGAGCAGATTCGCGGCCGATCCTTCAAGATATCGACCGTTGCCATGCCCCTGCTGATTGGCGCGCTTTTGGGCTTCAGCAGCTATGTTGGCCACAAGGCGACCACCGGAAAGCACATCGCAATCGTGGCCAATGACGCGTCCCTTGCCGACCAGGTCCGGCGGCAGATGCTCGACGACCGGTATGCCCACTACACGGTGGATGTGACTGCACCGGCGAGCGGCGAACAACGCGACGGGTTGCAAGCCGAGGTGCGCACCAAGGCAATCGACGGCGTGCTGGCCATCGATTCCTCCAATCAGCAAAAGATCACGGCCACCTTCACCTCTCTCTCGGTAGGCGACGTTTCAGTTTACGGAGGCCTGCAAAACGCCTTGAATCGCGGCGTCATGAACGAGCGCATGATCGCCAGGGGTATGAGCGAGGCAGATGCCGACGCGTTGCTGGCGAGGGTTTCCATCGAGGCTCTGCAACTGGATAAGAATGGGAAGGTCGGTAAAGGCAATGGAGGCGCCACCGTGATCAAAGCGACTCTCATGCTGATGCTGCTCTCGATTCCCATCATGCTCTACGGCCTGGACATGGCGCGGGCAATTATCGAAGAGAAGACATCGCGCATCTTCGAGGTGATGCTGGCCGTGGCCAAACCC
>PLSH01000107.1:622-3148 GCA_003165095.1 Acidobacteriaceae bacterium | reverse complement strand
ACCTGCGAGACCTCGCAGGATCTGCAGAAGTTCATGTGGGTGGCGATTGTTCCGCTCTACACCAGCCTGGGACTGCTTCCGGTGATGATCAAGGATCCCAACTCAGCCTGGAGCGTTGCCGCAACGCTGTTTCCGTTGACCTCGCCCTACACGATGGTCTCGCGCATGGGCATGACCGCGGTTCCGTTCTGGCAGATCGGCGTCTCTGTAATCCTGCTGGCGCTCGCAACCTGGGGTATCCTCTGGTTCTCCTCGCGGCTTTATCGCGTGGGAATCCTGATGTACGGCAAGCGCGCTACGCTGCCGGAACTGGTGCGCTGGCTGCGCTACTCCTGAGCCATGCGTCGCGGAACCGAAGATCGGCGCTTTGGCTGCTTACTCTAAAATCATTTGAGTGACCACTGAAGCCAGCTCCAGATTCACGTTGAGCCAGCGCCTTGTTCTGGCGGTGGCTCCGCGCGTGGTGTGGGCGCTGGTGTGGTTGGCCGGGCTCACCTGGCGCTTTGAGGCGATCGCCGAGGAAGGCGTGACCCCGCTGCTCGAAGGCAACGGTGCGGGTGCTGAGATTTTCTGCTTCTGGCATCAATGCGTTTTGCCCTGCACGTTTTATTACCGCCGCACCGGCGCAACCATCCTCATCAGCCGCAGCTTCGACGGCGAGTTGATTACGCGCATTCTGGAGCTGTTCGGCTTTCACGCGGTGCGCGGATCGAGTTCGCGGGGCGCGCGCGAAGGGTTGCTGGGGCTGAAGCACGTCATCGAAGCCGGCAAGCCGGCCATCTTCACCGCCGACGGCCCGCGCGGCCCCATCTATCGCACCAAAATGGGCCCCATCAAGCTGGCGCAAACCACCGGCGCGCGGATTGGCGCCTTTCACCTGGAGCCGGAGCGCGCCTGGACCATGGGCTCCTGGGACCGCTTCCTGATTCCCAAACCGTTCACGCGCATCGTGGTGAGTTGGGCGCGGTGGACGCGGGTTCCAAAAGATCTTGCCGAAGAGGAATTCGAGCTCAAGCGCGAGGAGTTGAATGCTGCGATTGAGCGCGCGCGGCTCAGGGCGCTGGCGCATTTCGGGAAGCCCGCAATATGAACGGCCTGCGCGTAGCCGATTTTGACTTCGACCTGCCGGAGGAGCTGATCGCGCAGCAGCCCGCCGCGGAGCGCGGATTGAGCCGCATGTTGCGGATGAGCCGCGAGACTGGAGACTTTGAAGACTCAAGCTTTGCCGAGTTTCCATCGCTGCTCGAGCCGGGCGATCTGCTGGTGCTGAACGACAGCCGCGTGATTCCCGCGCGGCTTTACGCGCACCGCACGCTGGTCCGCGAACGCGAGAAGCCGACCGGCCGCATCGAAGTGATGCTCACCGAGTCGGTACTCCCAGAAATGCCGGGTGCCCCAGGTCTCGATTTTGAGACCTGGGATGGCAAGAGTCCCGAACCCCAATCGGCGAGCGGGAATTTTTGGCGCGCCCTTGTCAGGCCGGGCAGAAAAGTCGCGATCGGCGAGCGCCTGGTTTTTTCGGGGCCAGGCGGCGAAGTATTGCTTGAAGCCGAAGTCCTGGAGCGGGGGCAATTCGGCGAGCGGCTTTTGCAATTTGAGCCGGTTGAGGATTTCTTTGCGATTCTCGACCGCATCGGCCACATTCCGCTGCCGCCTTATATCCGGCGCGACGATGCGGAGGCCGACCGGGAGCGCTACCAGACGGTGTTTGCGCGCGAGCGGGGCTCGGTGGCCGCGCCTACGGCCGGCTTGCACTTCACTCCCGAAATGCTGGAGACGCTGGCCGCGAAGGGTGTTGAAGTGGCGCGTATTACGCTGCATGTGGGGCTGGGCACGTTTGCGCCGTTGCGCGTCGAGAGACTGGATGAGGTCCGCCTGCATCGCGAGCGGTACACGCTGCCGGCGTCCACAGCCGCAGCCCTGAACCGCGCCGTTGCCGAGGGCCGCCGCATTGTTGCAGTGGGCACAACGGTGGTGCGCACGCTCGAATCGGTTGCACGCCAATTCGGTATTTCCGGGGCCGATAGAAGGGAACTGGAGCCTCATTCCGGAGAGACGGAAATCTTCATCTCGCCGGGCTTCGAATTCCGGCTGGCAGGCGCGTTGCTCACCAACTTCCATCTGCCGCAATCGAGCCTGCTGATGCTGGTGAGCGCCTTTGCCGGCCCTCAAAGAACCGGAATCGACCGCGTGCTGGCCGCATATCGCCACGCCGTTGCCGAGCGGTACCGCTTCTTCAGCTACGGCGACTGTATGTTCATAGCCTGATCTCTGATCACCCCACACACCATTGCAGCGGACAAAATTCGGCCAGCCGCGCAAAATCCCGCGGGTTCAGAGTAATGACTTCAATGCCGCATCGCGCCGCGCTCGTCGCGATCAGCGCATCGTTGGTCAGCCGCCCTTGCCCGATCCGTTCAAACCCATACTTAGCGCCAACCTTTGCCAGAATCCGCCCGGTCTGCGTCCAGTCACTCAAATTGGGAACCAGCACTCGCCGGGCCCGCTCAAAATCCCTCTCCAGTT
>PLSH01000107.1:0-599 GCA_003165095.1 Acidobacteriaceae bacterium | reverse complement strand
CGAAACGCGCCGATGTACACCGAAGAGTCGAACAGAACTTGCATTTGCCCTACCCAAGCACGCCGTACACATCGCGCACGGTCGCCTTCGAGCGAACAAACTGGTCGTGCGCCCGATTCGCGATGCGGTTCCGCTCGTGTTCCAAAATGGCCAGGTCGATTGCGCGCTCCACTGTCTCGGTCTCCGTCGGCGCATCCANNCGTCAAGGCGGAAATGCTTGTGAACCACTGCGGCCCTTGCCGTTCCCATATCGCCCTCCACGCACTCATCCTACCATAGATGTGTACAAATACTAGAATCATGTACACACATCCGGGCGGCCAGGTCCAGGTGTTCGGACCTGAGACTGCCGGAGGGACATGTCACGATTTTGAGATGGGCGAGGCGAATATGACTGGTAGGTGATGAGCCACCGGCCATTACCTGCTTGGAATTTGCAGCAGAACCGCAATGTACTGGCGCACCTTGGCGATCATTGTTGCCGGAGCTTTGGAATGAAACTCCGCCCCGCGGCCTTCCCAATCCAGGCTCTTCAATTGATCGACAAGCACGGCCCCTTCCACGTTCCCAACGGTGATCGGCAAAGTGAAAGGGTATGG
>PLSH01000351.1 GCA_003165095.1 Acidobacteriaceae bacterium | reverse complement strand
CCTTCCTGCAAACTCTTGAAACCACTAGAGTTGATTGCAGAATAGTGCACGAAGACATCTTCGCCGTTCTGACGCGAAATAAAGCCAAAGCCCTTCGCATCATTGAACCACTTCACGGTACCTTGTTCCATTTTGGTCGTATTTCCTGGATTGAATTGCGCTGGATGAATCGGAGCGACCACTGGCAGAATCTTGCTTGGTTGGGCGAGTTACTGCTCACGCCCGGTTCGTTTCTAACGCTGATCATAGTCTATCATCCCTGTCAAAAAACAGTAGAGAAATTCTCTCCGCCCCTCCCACTCCTCGATTTCCGCTTCGGGAAACTATTGACCGATTTGAGTTTAACGCTCCCTTCAGCGCTGTGATACTGTGAGAGGTCGCCATGGCTCACGATCCCGTGCCCGCCCTGCTGAAACGCCCCATCGAGGCGCTTGAGGAGGAGTTTGCCCGTCTGCCCGACGCTGGACCGGCCTATGGAGCGTCCGAAGACATGGCGGCTATGGGCCAGATTCTCGAGGAGACAGCCCATCGGCTGGGCGACAACTACCCCTATTTCCATCCTCTTTATGCCGGCCAGATGCTCAAGCCGCCCCATCCGGTGGCCCGCGCGGCCTATGCCCTGGCCATGAAAATCAACCCCAACAACCACGCCCGCGACGGCGGTCGCGCCAGTTCCGAAATGGAGATAGAGGCGGTTCAAGCCATCGCAAAGATGTTTGGGTGGGAGAATTCGACCTATCTTGGCCATCTCACCTCCAGCGGTACCATCGCCAACCTGGAGGCGCTGTGGGTTTGCAGGGAACTGGCGCCAGGCAAGCGCATCCTTGGTTCGGAACAGGCGCATTACACCCACAGCCGGATGTCCGGGGTGCTCAAGCTGAATTACACCCCAATCGAGACCGATTACAGGGGACGGATGCGCCTCGACGCGCTGGAGACTGAGCTGGCCAAAGGCGGCGTCGGTGCCGTTGTGGTCACTGTCGGCACCACCGGCATCGGCGCCGTGGATCCGCTCGTTGAGATCCTGGCTCTCCGGACACGCTACGGCTTCAGGGTGCACGTCGACGCGGCCTACGGCGGCTACTTCGGCCTGATTGCAAAGGATTTGGACGAGCCGGCCCGGCTGGCATACGCGGTAATCGGGCAAGCCGACTCGATTGTGATCGATCCTCACAAGCACGGCTTGCAGCCCTACGGTTGCGGCTGCGTGCTGTTTCGCGACCCGGCCGTGGGCCGATTCTACAAGCACGATTCTCCCTATACCTATTTCACCTCGAAGCAGTTGCACCTGGGAGAGATCAGCCTGGAGTGCTCCCGGGCCGGCGCCGCGGCCGTTGCCCTGTGGGCTACGCAGCAGCTTCTGCCGTTAGTGCCGGAAGGAGAGTTTGCCGGCGGTCTCAGGCGAGGCCGGACAGCGGCCCTGGAGCTGGACCGGCGGCTGCGCGAAGATAGGCAATTTGAGCCGCTTGCCGGTGGAGGCCCGGAACTGGATATCGTGGTGTGGAAGATGAAAGCCGAGACGCTGCAACAGGCTTCCGAACGGGCTCATAGGGTCTTTGATGGATGTGCCGCGCGGCAGTTGCATCTCGCTCTTGTACAATTGCCGCATTCCTGGTTCTTACCCGGCGGTGGCGCTTCAAATAATGCCGAAATGGTTACCTGCCTACGTTCGGTGCTGATGAAGCCGGAACACGAGGCTTGGCTCGGCAGAATTTGGGAACGGCTGAGTGCGGCCTGCGCGGAATCAGAAGAGTGAGATCGATGACACTCTTGGTTGGTCGTTGGGGCGAAAAAGAAAACGTTCTCATTCCGGCAAAGGTAGTGAAACAACATGCATGATCCTGCAGTATTCCGTTCGATGCACATCGACCGTTTTCATGCCCCTCCCGCCATCTTTGTGGCGCCTGGCCGCGTAAACCTGATCGGCGAGCACACCGATTATGCCGAAGGCTTCGTCATGCCTGCGGCCATCGACTTCGCGACCCTGGCCGGCATCTCGCCGCGTTCCGACGGCAAAATCGCGATCTACTCTGAAAATTACAGCGAAGAAGTCTCCTATGAGGCCTCGGCGCTGCCCGCTGCCGCAAGCAAGCACTGGAGCGACTATCCCATCGGCGTGGTTGTTGTTCTCGCCGGCCTCGGCCACACGATTCCGGGCTTCAGCCTCAGCTTGTGGGGCGATGTGCCGCTCGGTTCCGGGCTGTCCAGCTCGGCGGCACTCGAAGTAGCAACTGCGCTGGCGGTTCTGTCGCTTATCGGCGCGAGCTATCCGGGTCCCGTGCTGGCCCGCCTCTGCCAGCGCGCTGAAAACGAGTTTGTGGGCGCCAACTGCGGCATCATGGACCAGTTCATTTCCGCAAACGGGAAAGAGAATCACGCGCTGCTGCTCGATTGCCGCGACCTGAGCTTCAAGCTGGCGCCGATTCCCGATCACGTGGCGCTGGTGATTGCCAATACCATGGTGAAACACTCCGTGGCCGGAGGCGATTATCCCACCCGCCGCCGCGAATCGGAGGCCGCTTGCGCGGTCATTGCCGGCCACCGGCCAGGCGTCAAATTCCTGCGCGACGCCACACTTGAGGATCTCGATAAATGGGGCCACGAAATGGCGCCTAAGTCGCTCCTGCGCGCGCGCCACGTGATCGGCGAAAATCTGCGCACCGTGGCCGCCGCGGAGGCTCTGATGAGAGGAGATATGGCTGAGTTGGGACGGCTTATGGCCGAGGCGCATACCAGCTACAGCCGCGATTTCGAGGGCAGTTGCCCAGAGGCCGACGCCATGGTGGCGCTGGCCGCCGATTTGCCGGGACTCATTGGGGCGCGCCTCACCGGCGGCGGTTTTGGCGGCTGCACCATCAACCTGGTAGAGCAGGCTGAAGCGCCTCGCTTTGCCGAGGTGCTGGGCGCGCGCTATGCCGCGCAGACCGGCATCGTTCCGCGCATCTTGGTCTGTCACGCGTCAGGCGGCGCTCACCAGCTCGAGTAGCGGCGCAGTGCTTCGCATCCGGAAGCCTTTCCCGGTCTGGCGAATGGGCGTTGTGGATTTCCGCATTAGAAAGAGCAATTCTGCTCACTGCGCGGTGAAAGAGGCGTCAGGAAGGGTTCCTTGCTAAACTTAACAGATGTTTCTTCCGATGAAGCGATGGGGGAACCGTGCACTGGTTTGGCTGGTTGCGGGTCTTTGGAAAGCCGCATGGCCTGACACGGCAATTCCGGGGTGATCGATCCGCGGAGCCAATGCCCTCAAGCCGATGCGGCCAACAGGGAGCAGAGGCAGGTACCAACGCGAACGGGTATGGCAACTCGGGTATTGCCGTATATGCACGACAGAGAACATGAGCATGCAATCGACAACGTCCAAACCGTTTTCATACGAAACTTTCCCCATCTCGGGTCAAGTCGCCTACTTCTCAATGGAAATCGCCATCCATCGGAGCATGCCCACATACTCGGGCGGCCTCGGTGTGCTTGCCGGAGATACGTTGCGCTCCGCGGCCGACCTGGGTGTTCCTCTGGTGGCGTTTACCCTGCTCCACCGCAAAGGATATTTCCAGCAGCATCTCGACTCGACCGGCATGCAGTCGGAAGAAGTGCAGTCCTGGAACCCGGCGGATTTCTGCACCGAGGAGCCGGCCCGCATTACCGTGCTGGTGGAAGACCGCATCGTGACGGTGCGCGCCTGGCGCTATAACCTCGAGGGCCGCTTCGGCCACGTCGTTCCCATCTATTTGCTCGACACCGATCTCGACGGAAACTCGGGATGGGACCGCGGCCTCACCGATCACCTCTACGGCGGCGATACCAATTACCGCTTGCAGCAGGAGATCGTGCTCGGCATGGGCGGCGTACGCATGGCCACCGCGCTGGGACTGCAAGTAAACGTCTACCACATGAATGAGGGCCACGCCGCCCTGCTCACCCTGGCGCTGCTCGAGAGCCAACTCGGAGGCGGACCGCTCGGCGCGGCTACGGATACTGACATCGAGCGCGTGCGCAGCAGGTGCGTGTTTACCACCCACACCCCGGTTCCCGCCGGACACGACCGCTTCTCCACCGAGCAGGCCATTCGCATCCTTGGCAGCGACCGCACCGCGCGGCTGCAGAAACAGGGATGTTTTCACGATGGCCTCCTCAATATGACACTGCTCGCGCTGCGCTTCTCGCGCTATGCCAACGGTGTTGCCATGCAGCACGGCAAAGTGTCCCGCGAGATGTTTCCCGAGTTCAACATCGACACCATCACCAACGGCGTCCACGCGCCCACCTGGGTTTCAGAGCCCGTTCAACAGGTGCTCGACGAGCACATCCCAGCCTGGCGGCGCGACAATCTTTACCTCCGCAACGTGATCGATCTGCCCGAGGCCAAAATTATCTCTGCCCATGCGCGCGCCAAAGAGGAACTGCTGGCTGAAGTCGGATTGCGCACCGGCCTGATGCTGAATCCCAAGGTGCTCACGCTCGGCTTTGCGCGCCGAGCCGCTACCTACAAGCGAGCAACGCTGATGTTTACCGATCCCCAGCGGCTGGCGGAGATTGCCGCCGAGGCCGGCGGGTTGCAGATACTCTACGCCGGCAAGGCTCATCCCCAGGACAGTCCGGGAAAGTCGCTCATTCAGCAAGTCGTGGACGAAGCCGCGCGATTTTCAAATGAGACGCTGCGCATCGTCTACCTCGAAGATTACGCTTGGGATCTGGGCGCGCTGCTCACCGCCGGCGTGGATGTGTGGGTGAATACGCCCAAGCGCCCCTACGAGGCCTCCGGAACCAGCGGCATGAAGGCGGCTCTCAATGGCGTCCCCAGCCTGTCGATTCTGGACGGATGGTGGATCGAGGGCTGTATCGAGGGCGTCACCGGATGGGCCATCGAAGATGGCGCCAACGACGAAGAAGAGGCCCAGTCTCTCTACAAAAAGCTGGAAACCGCCGTGGTCCCGCTCTACCTGGCCGCGCCGGAAAAGTGGGCGCGCCTGATGCGCACCACCATCGCCTTCAACGGCTCCTTCTTCAATACCAATCGCATGGTCAAGCAGTACACCCGCAACTCCTACTACCCGGTCAGCCTGGTCGAGCGCGTCAAGGTGGAAGAAGAAGAGTACGTCACATAGAAAGGTTGCGGCAAAACTCCTGTCTGGAGGGAAGCAGCTCCGACAGACGCTTGACCCCATATTGCCGGTAACGGCGCAGCCACACATGCCCCGGTTTCGCGCGAAACTCCGAACTCCAGGCACCGATCGGTCATGGACTGCTGATCGCGCTCATACGAAAAGACAAAACGCAGCTTCTCTTCCATAACACTGCTCCTTTTCCAAGGCATAATGACGGTTGTAACCCCATCAGCCTTCGCTGCAGTGTCGGAGATGCGCCCAGTCTATTTCGTCGGACCTCCGCTCAGTTTTCACCTTTATACCAAGGGGGTACCCCCCCCTCCCCCATCTCTGCAAAGAAGCCGTTTATTTTCAGCGACATAGGCGATTTTCTCGGCCGTAACTACCTGATTCTGCGGG
>PLSH01000361.1 GCA_003165095.1 Acidobacteriaceae bacterium | reverse complement strand
CTCCGCTGGTGACCATCGCCCTGGCCCACTACCATTTCGAGGCCGTGCATCCGTTCCTGGACGGCAATGGCCGCGTTGGACGCTTGCTGATTACACTGTTTCTGATTGAGCAAAAGATCCTTCCGGCTCCGCTGCTCTACCTGTCGGCGTTCTTTGAAGCCACGAGGCGCGACTACTACGAGGGACTTCGCGGAGTCAGTGAGCGTGGAGAATGGAACGATTGGCTGGAATACTTTCTCCTCGGCGTCGCCCGCACCTCACAGGATGCTCTGAGCAGGGCGACTCGCATCAACGTGATTCTTGCCCAATGGCAACGGCAGGTGGCTGGCGAGTCTACTAACACTCCACTGCGGATTGTCGATCTGCTGGCGGCCAATCCATTCATCACCGCCAAGGGAATTGCCGGCGAGTTGGGCGTTGCCTTCACGACCGCGCAACGCGCAATCGAGCGTCTGGAGCGCATGAAAATTGTGAAGCTGACAACAGAGGCAAAGCGCGACCGCGTCTACTGCGCCCGAGCTTTGCTCGACATTCTCGAAGAACCAGCAAAGCTCACCGGCTCTCTTTCCGAATAAGCAAACCACATTGAACGATTCTCCTCGTTGGTAACGAAGGTTCATGCGCGAAGCCAGTGATGAGCCGCCGAATCCTGCTTGCCTGAGACAGATTGAGCAGTCCGGCCCGGAGAGCGTCCGTGATGGCCTGGTGGGCAATGTCGGTCTGATGCGTTGCCGAAAGAATGTCTATGAAGCTGGTGCTGGCAGCTTTGGAACAAAGTGGCCCCAGAAGCGGCACCATCACTTATTTTAGGGTTTTCCTCAGAAGGGATTTCTCCTTGTAACTTATTGACTTTATGGTGCCCGGAGGGGGACTTGAACCCCCACGGCCTTGCGGCCTGCGGATTTTAAGTCCGCTGCGTCTGCCAATTTCGCCATCCGGGCGTTACAGCGGTTTCGATTCTGCTCTTTCCAGAAACCTATATGCCGAGTGGCATTTTCCTCAAGAAAATGCCACCTTGCACGATCTTCAGATGTCAACATGTGAATCGAAACCGCTCTGAGGCTCACCTCATTGTATTTGCGGCCGCCATCCCATTGCCGAACGCCGTCGAGGCGGCTAGCGCTTCTTCGCCTTCTTCGCGGCAGGCTTCTTCTCCGCGGGCCGTGATGGCCTGGCCGGCGCCTTGCCTGATTTGCGGCTGACCGCTTGAGCTGCTTTGCTCTTTGCGGCTGGCGGCTTGGCTGGCGCGCTCTTTCCGCTCGCCTTGGCTAAGGGCTTGGCAACTGCCTTTGGCGCAGGTTTGGAATGAGACTTGGCCGGCGCAGCTTTCTTTGCGGCAGGCCATACCGGCTTGCTCATTTTGGTGGCGGGCTTGGCCGCAGCCGGCTTCTTTGGCGCAGGGACCGCTTTGGCAGGCGCCGGCTTGGTCTTAGCCGCGGTGGCAGGAGGCCCGGGTGCAGGGGGAACTGGTTTCGCCGCTGGCGCGGGCTTGGTCTTCGGTTCCGATTTCGGCGGCGCGGGCTTCTCAGCCTTTGCGGGCTTTTCCGCGGCCGGCCTGGAGGGCGGCAATTCCGGCTTTGGAGGCGCTGCCGTGGCCGTCTTCTTCTCCGGCGCCCTGGCGCCAGGCTTCCTGATAGGCGGCGCCGACTCAGCCTCTTCCTCCTCGTCCAGATCCGATTCGTCGCCCGGCTCCTGGTCGAGATCGGCATTCGGAATGGGCAGAACAATATCTATCTCATCCTCATCGCCGCCCAGGTCGTCCAGATCGTCGTCCCCGGCCAGAGCCTCTTCCGAATCCTCATCTTCATCAAAGGCCGGCTCTTTAATCTTGGGCTCAGCGCCGCGCTTGGCACGGGGCCTCTTGATGCTGACCTGCGGCGGCGGAGCGGGCGGAGAATGAGGCGCGAGGAAAGCGCGCATCTCTTCTGGCGTGGCCAGGCGGCCGTCGATCAGTTCCAGAAAGATGGCCTGCACCAGATCGCGATAGCCGGGCAGCTCGGGCGTAATCCGCAACTCCTGCATGAGGCTGTGGGGAATTCGCTGGCGGGACTCAGGCCACACTCTCAGGAACTGGTTGAAGCGCTCCTGGACGGCCGGCGCCTTGCTTGTAAATCCAAGCCAGAGAACTGCTTCCGGATCATAGTTCGTGAACAGCTTGAAGCCTGCCGAGGGGGTTGCATTGGGCTTGGAGAGCAACACTTTTGCAAAATCCGATGCCAGCGAGTCCAGGCTATTCCATTCCTCCACAAAGCCCGGGCGCAGCATGAGCTTCTTGAGCGCCGTAAGATCCTTGGGCGACATTTTCGCCGTCAGCAACTGCATCTGCGCCGCCGACATGTCGGGGCGAACTCCCTGAAGGAGAAGTTCCACAGCCAGATCGTGCAGGGCTTTCAGTTTCTCCTCATCGGCCCTGGCCGAGGTCCAGGCGGGGCAAAGGGCCTTCATCCAGCCCTCGTCTTCCAGCGCCCTCAGCACCTTCAGCCCGTCTTCCTCGTGTCCAATCTGCTCCAGCTCCCGGCTCTGCGCATGGGCTGAAAGAAACTGAACTACGCCCTCATTCTTGGCGTTCTCATAACGGGTGAGCGTCCGCGGATCCATCTCCCAACCCAGCCTCGCGCGGTAACGCGTGGCTCGAATGAGCAGAGACGGCTCCTCAAGAAAGCCGTAATTCGAAACCAGGCGCAGGGCCCGGGCTTCGATGTCGGCCGCGCCGTTCAGAGGATCCATCAGCAGCCCGAAGGACCCCTCGTTGAGCGAGATGGCCATGGAGTTCACGGTAAAGTCCCGACGGCGCAGGTCCTCCTGGATCGATGCGGAATGGAAGACCGGCTTTCCCGGCTTGGGGTATTCAACCCGATGGGTGCTGATGACATCCACTCGGACGGTTCCCGGAAAACAGAGATAGAGGCTGCGCGAGGCTTCGTCTTCGCCCCACGTTTTTGCGCCAAGTTTTTCCAATGATTTCTTAAGTTTAAGAGCATTTCCATGCACTGCTACTTCAAGTTCCCGCACGGCTTGTCCACTGGTCAGGTCGCGGACCGCGTCGCCGGTGAGGAAAAGAATGGTGCCGGCCTGACGGGCCGCCTCCCGCAACTGGCTGAGCGCGTGGCGCTGGTCAGCCGAAAGCCTGTTTTCCAACAGATAAATGTAGTCCGGCATCCTTTTCCTGCTTTCGCCCTCACAAGCCTCTGCCAAGTGTCTGATGCTGTTACCCTTAGGACACAAACCGGTAGAGCTGGCAAAGCAGTACATTAACACAACCGGCACCGGTTGGCTAGGCCTAAGAGACCTAGATTGCAACTCTTGCGCTGGCGGGATCAACAGAATCTCCAAAATTCGCTGGTGAAACCACCCCCCGACTGCGGCGTTCTTGCCAATTCCAGAGCTATCGAATCGGAGTGTCTCACTTCCGGGAAGCGGTCAGAGGGCGCCCCGGTGCAGAAATCAACGCCGGAGAAACTGAGGCGCCTGACCAATCTGGACTCGCCGCGGCAGCCCGGCCGTGCGACAATCCAAAGCGATGGCCTCCGCCCGCAAACCAGTGATCGTGCGCAAGTTTTCCAGGGACTGGTGTGCCGGGTATGCGGGTCCAGGCTTCGGCCGGAATGCGGTCGAGCTGGAGATTCTGGACCTGACCGGCAAGGTGGTGCGGATGGGCTGGGAGCAGGTGAAGTGGGTCTGCTATGTGCGCGACTTCCCTTCTGCGTTAGCCGACCAGGTCAACCCGGAACGGCTCCAGCGCAGGCGTTTCTCCACCCGCCCCCGGGCGGCCGGGCTATGGGTCAAGCTCACGCTCGCGGACGGCGACGAACTGGAAGGGCTGGCGGCCAACGACCTGACGCTGGTTGAAGGCGCCGGCCTGCTGCTCACCCCGCCCGATACGCGCTCGAATACGCAGCGGATTTATATCCCCCGGCAGGCCATCCAGGCGCTGGAAGTTCTGAGCCTGATTGGGGCCGCGGGCCGTAAGCGCAACCAGGGGACGCGCCGCGAATCCGATCAACCCGAGTTGTTCCCGGGCGATTCTCTGGCAGTTTAAGAAGACGCGAACCTTTTCTCGCCGGGCTCAACCAGCAAGCTCCTATAAAACTCGACGGTTAGCCCCAGAACCCGTTCATCGCCGTAGTGTTCCGTGACCCAGGCGCGCGCGGCCTTCCCCATTCTGTGACAACGATCGGGATCGCGGAGCAGCTTGATCACGGCTTCGGCAATGGCCTCAGGATAGCCCGGCGGTATGAGTAGTCCGGTCACCTCGGGCACGACGGAATCGCGAGAGCCGGTCGAGAGCGTAGTAATCACAGGAACTCCCGATGAAGCGGCTTCAAGCACCACGTTGGGAAATCCCTCCCGCCAGGTGGGCAGCACCATCACTTCCATGGCCCGGTAATAGGGCGCGGTATCGGTCACAAAGCCGGTGCAATCGATGCACGGATGGCTCTCGATCCGCGCCCGCAACTCAACTCCGAGCGCGTCCTCTGACTGGTCGAACCAGCCCACCAGCAGCAGGCGTGCTTCGGGCTCCGCGTGGAGAATGCCGGCGAGGGCTTCGATCAACTCCGGTACCCCTTTGTCGCGCGTCAATCGCCCCACAAATCCGATCACCCGCGTTTGGCGCGAATAGCCCAGCCGTGCGCGCACATCGGTTGGTCCCGGCGAGAACCGCTCCATGTCCACCCCGTTGCTGCTGCCATCGCCCAGCAGACGCATCCTGGCCTGGGGAGCGAGGCCCAGTGCCAGCGCTTCAGAACGCAAACTGCCGCTGTTGCAAAGCACCACGTGTGCGCATCGGGCGGTCATCCATTCGGCAGCCCACAAGAGACGGCGCTTCCAACCGGCTGCGGTCTCCAGTTTCAGGCCGCGCAGCATGTAAATGCGCCGTGGAACGCCGCGGAGGCAGGCCGCAAGCATACCCAGCAACCCCGCCTTGGGGGTGCTGAATTCGACCAGGTAAGGCTTGCATCTGCCTAACAGCCGCCAAAGCCGCAGCAGAGAGACCAAATCTTTCAAAGGAGAGATTTCCCGGCAAATTGGGATGGCAACATGTTCCACTCCCGCCTGTCTGGCAGTTCTTTCGAACAACTCTCCCCCACTCGAAACGAACGTGACCCGAAAGCCCGCCTCGCGCAACGCGCGAAGCCGGGCGCGAAGAACCAGGCTGGTCTGCGAATGGGTGATCCCCACCACGATCACCGGGGCCTCAATTATGGGGCCCGGCAGTGACGAAACGGGTTGGGCCACCGTTTGGGTTGCCATCGCGAAGCAGACACTCCTTCGGAACTCCCCGGATTTTAGGAGAAAGCAGAACTGTAGCATTTTGGGTCAGAGACGCTGAGTGATTTACAGCACAGATTAAAAAGCTTCAATGTCCGAGAATCGGACACTCTCAGGAAACTATGGCCCAAGGTCTCAGGATCCTCTTGCTCATTCCGCATCTCGGCGGCGGCGGCGCCGAACAGGTGATTGCCCTGTTGGCTCGCGGCCTGTCCAGGCAGAAATACGACGTGCATCTGGGCCTGGTGACCGAGAGCGACGCAGGTCCCAACGATTTGCCCCCGTGGGTCACCGTTCATCCGCTGGGCGCTCGAAGGGTGCGCGCGGGCGCGATTCGCTTGTTGCGCCTGGTGTGGCGGCTCAAGCCCGACGTAATCCTCTCCGGCATGGCTCACCTCAACTTCCTGGTCCTCTTGCTCCGCCCGTTTTTCCCCCGGGAGACGCGCGTATTGGTGCGGCAAAATGGAACTGTGTCGAGCGCCCTGGCCTTTGGCGGGCTGCCGCGGGGTACGGGCCTGCTCTACCGGTTGCTCTACCGTCATGCCGACCGGATCATCTGCCAGACGCGCTCCATGGCCGCCGATCTTTCCTCAGAGTTGGGGATTCAGAAAAAGCAGATCGTGGTGTTGCCCAACCCGGTAGATCTGGATGGAATACGGGCCGCGGGGAGCGCTCCGGATCAGTGGAGCGGCACAGGCCCGCACCTGCTTGCCGTGGGAAGGCTGGCTAAGGAAAAGGGCTTTGACCTGTTGCTCCAGGCGCTGGCCACGGTGCGTGAGAGATTTCCACAGGCTGACCTGATCATAGCCGGCAAGGGCCCGGAGGAAGCGGCGCTTAGAGCACAATGCCGCTCGCTCGGCCTTGAATCCGCTGTCCAATTTCCCGGCTACGTGGACCGCCCTTACTTGTTCTATCCAGGGGCCTCTCTCTTCGTGCTTTCGTCGCGGCAGGAGGGATTGCCCAATGCCCTGCTGGAGGCGATTGCCGCCGGTCTGCCCATCGTTGCGTTGCCGGCCTCAGGTGGCGTAGTCGATCTGCTTCGAGGCCGCCCTGGCGCCTGGCTCGCTCCTCAGATCTCAGCCACCGCGCTGGCCACAGAATTTTTCGGAGCACTGGACACGCTGGACCCAGGGCAACGATTCTTTGTGCCCTCTTCATCCGCCGCCAGCCTGGATTCAGCTACTGCAGCCTGATTCTCTGGTTACCGAAGGTGCAAATTTATTGATCCACAGGGAATTCACAGCTATTTTCACATCTGTTCGTTAGCTTATTGACATCCTATGGCAATTAATTGTTTCTTTTGAATACTACTTTTATCGCTTCTGTTGGAATTCATCTGTTACCGGGGTAACCTTTTGTAATTCATCGATGGGCAAACGGTTCCGAGCGGTTTTCTTAAAAAACGCTTTGACTGAATGAGGCATTTTACATCCGGCTTCGTTTCTCAAGCTGCTCGTATTTTCACAACCGTCGGGCACGTTGCCTCTTTGCAACCCCAAAGCCGGCTTCGGCGCGGGGAGAAGTTTGCTGCCTTGGAGGGTTGCGTGTTCAACCGTTGCCTGGATCATGTCTATGCCATTCTCCTGCCCGCATTTTCGCTTTCGTTCCTGGCGCTGGATTCAATTGCCGGCAAGCTGAAGAAACTCACTCCAGCGGTTCCTGGCCGGGATCTTTCCCGCAGCCGATGTCGAGAGCAGGAGATCAAGCCACTCAGCCTCGGGGGCGAATTCTGCTTTGAGCGCGCCATCGAATCCTATGAAGCGCTGATCGATGCGACGATCGCCCAGAGGCATGGGTGAGTCACGCCGCCCTGGTCATTCCGACGCTGGACCGGTTGGGCGGAGCCGAGCGCCAGGTGATGCTCCAGGCCAGGGGTCTGCGCCGGCGCGGCTGGCGCGTCACCGTAGTGACGCTTTCGGGCACAGGCGGTGCGGCGGCCCTGGAACTGCAGGATGCCGGCATCGCCTTTCTCAGCCTGCGGATGCGCAAGGGCCTCGCCGATCCGCGTGGCTGGATTCGATTCAACCGATGGCTTGGCCGCGAGCGGCCGGATGTGGTTCACGCTCATCTGCCCCATGCGGCCTGGCTGGTGCGCTGGTCCCGTCTCTGCGCCGCCATGACGGCTGTCTTTGCCACCTGGCTTCCCGGCACAGTTTTTCCCGGCACAGTTTTTATTGACACGCTGCACAGCTCATCCATCGGCCCCCTGGTGCGCCGGTTGGGTTACCGCTTCACCCGCTGGCTGCCTGACCGGGTAACGGCGGTGAGCCGCGCCGTGGCTGAGAGCCATCTTCGGGCCGGCATGGTCAGCCCAGAGCGCTTGACCGTGCTTCCCAACGGCGTCGACGTAGAGCAGTGTCGGCCTGACGTTGCGGTGCGGAGTGCTGTGCGGCGTGAGTTTGGCATGGGCGACGAGTTTCTGTGGCTGGCCGCCGGCCGCCTGGAACCGGTGAAAGACTATCCAACTCTGCTGCGCGCCATGACCGCGGTGCCCTGCCCCGCGCGGCTGGTCATCGCCGGCTCGGGCCCATTGATGGGCGATCTGGCCCAGCTTTCCGCGCGGCTTGGCATCGAGCACAGGGTCCGTTTTCTGGGGTTTGAAACCAATGTGAAGCGCTGGATGCAGGCTGCGGATGGATTTGTGCTCTCGTCGCTCTGGGAGGGCCTGCCGATGGCGGTGTTGGAGGCCGCGGCCTGCGCCCTGCCCGCGGTAGCGACCAATGTTCCCGGCACCGGCGAGGCGATCATGGACGGTGAGACGGGCCTGCTGGCCCCTGCTGCCGATGCCTGCGCGCTGGCCCGGTCAATGACCGCATTCATGCAATTGCCGATCGGGAAGCGTGCGGCGATGGGTGCGCGCGCTCGCCAGCACGCGACGGAGCAATTCAGCCTCGCCGCATCTCTTGACCGTTGGGAGAAGCTCTACGGCGAGTTGTCCAGCCGAAGCTGTTTGCTGAAGCGCGAGGCCTGTACACGCCAGAGTGCGAGCAGTTCATAAAGCCGTTCCGGCGGACGCAATTCCGCCAACCCAGGCATGGCCAGCACCCGGTTTACCGACGTGAATTGGTTTGCGTGGCCGCGCAGGAAGGTGCGCAACTGCTCGATTTCGGCGTCGCCGGCGGTGTTGGGGTGCATGCAAATCGTCCACACCCCATTCGGCTTTTCGAGCGGCGCCCAAAGCTGCTGCGGAATCCAGGTGAGGCCCGCGCGCGTGAACGGAAATCGCGCCAGCCCGTCGGACAACGCCGGAATGCCTTCCGCCCTCAGCGCGGCCAGCGTGTTTCGATCGAATCCGTGGCGCGGCGCCACCCAGATTTCCGGAGTGAGGCCGTGTCCGCGAAGAATTTTGAGGCCGGCTCTTATCCATTCGCGCTGCGTGCATGGGTCGGCGCCGGCGAACTCCGAGATGCGATGCAGCGGCAACAGGCTGGTGCCGCGGCCGGCGCAGAGATGGCGATAGCCGTGCAGGCCGATTGCGGCTCCCATGGATTCCATAACCCGCATCTGTTCCCAGAACTGTGAGTCCGGCGGCGACTTTTTCAGATCGGGATCATGATTTTCTGGAACCACGGCAAGAATGGGCCGGACGTTGAACTCTTCAATCAACGCCGCGAATCTCTGCCAGGGAACCCGGGAGACAGTGGGGCACAGATCGTCGATTCGAAGCAGATACTTTGCCGGCCTTGGTAACATTCCGCTTGCTCCATTCACAACTTCGCACTCGCCAGTTCAGCGCTGGAGAGCACCTTGCCGCTCCAGTACCAAAGCAGAAAGAACGTGCTTATCGTCCAGAGCGAGGTAGCCAGAGCGATTCCAGCTACGCCGAACCAGCGCATCAAAATCAGATTCAGCACGATATCGAGGCCAAGGTTGATGAGTCCGCAGTAGAAGACGAGGTCGGTGCGCAACATCGCCACCAGAAAACGGTAGAACACGCGGCTGGTCACGAAAAACGGAATCTGAATTGCGTACATGGCCAGAACGCGCGCCACCACGGCGGTATCGCGGACGCCGAAGGCCCCGTGCTGGTAGGCCACGCGAACCAGCACATGCGCGCCCGCGATCAACAGCAGCGCAATGGGCACCGAGACCAGCGCCGTGAGCCGCGCCCAGGTACGCAGCGTCTGCCGGCAGGTTGCCCAGTCGCGATGCGCGATCATGCGCGAGAAGAAAGGCACGATGGCTGTGGAAACCGCTCCGGCCAGCAGCGTAAGCACCACGCTCACGAAGCGGCCGGCATACACCAGCGCCGAGACACTGCCCGCCGGCAGCATGGCGGCCATCGACTGATCCACCAGCAGGCCGCTCGAGGCCACCAGGCCGCTGAGCAGCACCGGCCCGTACTGGCGGCCCACCGTGCGCGTTGCCTCGGTCATTCCATACCAGCGCAGGCTGAAGCTGTAGCCATGCGCATGCATCATCCAGGCAACAATGGCGGCGTGGATGAGCGAGCCGGCCAGGGTGGAGTAAACCATGGCCCAGATGCCGTAACGTCCGCCAAGCAACAGAGCGCCCACGATGATAGATGCTGAAACTGCCATGGGCGCCAGCGCCGGCAACGCGAAACGGTCCAGCGTGTTGAGCACCGCAGTGCAGTTGGTTGCGATTCCGGTGATCAGGACGATGGGCAGCAGCGCGTAGAAGAGCCGGATGGAGAGTTCCAGCTTGGCGGGGGGGAAATGCGAAGCAATCAGCGGAAAGAAGCCGCGCGCAGTGAGAGCCATCACGGCCGATGCCGCAATCAGCAGCACGCACATCCAGAGCATGGAACTGGAGAGCAGTTGCTGGGCCCGCGCCTTGCCCTCGTGTTCCCTCACTTTGATCAGCGTGGGCGCCAGGGCCTGGTTCATCGACTCGGAAATCAGGTTCACCAGCAGACTGGGGATCAGCGCGGCGGCCAGAAACGCATCCATCGCGTCGGAGCGGCCATATACGCCGGCCACCGCGATTTCTTTGAAGGTGGCCGCGAATTTGACCAGGATTCCCACCGCGCCCACCGATGCGGCCGCGCGAAGGATGCCGCGGTTCACGCTTCCGCCTTTGAGCGGCCTGGTGATCCGGCTCGTGATTTGGGAAATGGTCGACATGGCAAAAGCGGGCCTAAGTGGGAGTCAGAGCTGAGAATGCCTCGGAAAAGCTCGGAATCTTATGTTCCTCCGAGGCCAAAGCCCCTTTTCAAATCTCTCGGTTATGTGCGGAGGCTGAACTCCCCGCCTCCCGCCGTATTGAGTTATTCCGCAGGCTGCTGCGACAAAGCCGGATGCAGAAGAGAATCTTCCCGAATGCGCTCGACGTCAGGAAAACACTCCGCAAGGCGCTCAGGCTCGTCGCCGGCAAGCCGCCCGGCGAGCGCAATCAGCGCAAACAGCAGCCAGGTGGTGCGGCTTTCTTCCACTGAGGCAACCAGCGAGGTAACCAGCCAGACCAGGAGCGCAAATGCCAGAGCGAGGCGCAGCGGCCCACGGGTTTTGAGAATCGAGCGGACAGTCACCACCAAAATGAATGCAGCCAGCGTCAAGGCGCAAAGACCGCCTCCTACCGCAATCGAGAGCACGGTGTTGTGCGCCGTATCGGCGGGAGCAAGACCGGCAGCGGCGACAAAGGTCCCAGCGCCGGAGCCGAACAGGGGCGCACGCGCAAAGGCGTGCCAACCCGCCGACCAGATGTTGACGCGCTGGTTCAGATCGCCGCCTCGCAACTGCCCAGGGATCGTGGCCAGCCGCTCGAAAATCTCATGGGGCACGGTAAACCAAAGCGCGGCCGCGACTGCGGGGAGCGCGAGTACAGAGGCCACGACCGCCCGGAAGTGTCCGCGCGCCAGCACAAATCCACACCCGGCGAGCGCGGCCAACGCGGCCAGGAACCCACCCCGCGAGGCCGTCAGCACGACGGCGAACAGCCCGAGCGGCAGATAGCCCAGAGCCAGCAGCCGCTCGGGCCATCGCGATTCGCCATTCAATAACAGCGCCGCCAGAGGGAATCCCATATCGAGAAACCGGGCCACATCGTTGGGATCCTGCCCATAGGCGGCAAAGCGAATCTGACCTTCTGCAATTGCCTCCGGCGAGCTGAAACTGGCGAGGGTGAGCAGGGCCAGCACCCACGATCCGGCCACGAAAGCGCGCAGCAGGGCGCGTAGATCGCCCGGGCTCTCGGCAAACTCCCAAACCAGCCAGACGATCATCATCTCCTGAAAGTAGCCGCGCATCTTTTCGAGCGTCATCGCCTGATCGATGGTGAAGAAATACGTGCAACAGAACCAGAGGAACAGCGCCAGCACCAGAACCTGAAGCGGTCCCGGCGTGCGCATGCGTCCGGCCTGCAGAACCGCCGGAACCGCGGCCAGCAGGAGCAGCAACCCGAGAATGCGAGCCACATTTCCCAGCGGAGCGCCCAGGTCGAGCGAGTACTCCCAGGGGATTGCGAACGCCAGGATCAGCAACAAGAACCACGCGGCTTTTCTCAACGCAAGAGCCCGTTATGAACTATGGGGCAGGCAGCGTTGCGAGCGAAAATCCGGCAAGACGAAGCCGAGCCCGAAGGCTGTGGCGGNNAGGGCGAGAATGAAGTATGGCCGGATTTTCGCCGCAACCCTTCGGGACGGGGCCAATTTTCCCCATTTCGGCGTCGCTCGTCGCTAAGATACACCCGGTATCTGTCCCTCCTCGCTCCTCGAACTGAGAAAAATTGGCTCCCGTCGCTGCTCGCTCCATAGTTCATAACAGGATCTAGTACCTCTGCGAATAGACCAGGCCGGAGTAGATGGTCACGCCAATGGCGGATTGAATGGCCGACTCCATGGCTCGGCTCGTGAGGTTCTTGGCCACTGAATCGGGCACAAAGAGAATGTCGCCATCGCGAATGGGCAGATCGGGATCCTGGCCGCGCAGCATGCGTTTGAGGTCGATCGGGTTAAGGATGCGCCCGTCTTTCTGTTCGCGGATCAGCACGACTTTCCCGACGGCCGCGTTTTGCGACGGACCCCAGGCCAGCGCAATTGCCTTCACCACCGTAAGTCCCTGCACCGGATCGACAGGAAATCCGCCGGGCCGGACCACATCGCCGACCACATACACCAGCCCCGCGCGGCTCACCTGGACGGTATCGCCGGGCTCGAGCTCTGGATTGTGATCGGGGCCGGCATCGGTTGCGTTGGGGTCTAGCACCACCGGGTGCGGGGTGTTTGGATCGTCGCGGCGAAACACGTTCACCAGGCGCCCGGCACTGGGGGCGAGTCCCGATGCGGCGGAGATGAGGTCGAGCAGCCGGTGGTGAAAGCTGTAGGGATAAACACCCGGCCGGGCAACTTCGCCGAGGACGCTTACGTCCTGCCCGGCATAGGCGGTCACCACCACTGAAACCAGCGGATGGAGCAGGATGCCCTTTTCAAGCAGCGCGGCTTCAATCGCGTGGGCCGCTGCCTGCTCATCCATGCCGCCAATATGCACATCGTTGACCATCGGCAGGGTCACCGTGCCGGTGGCGGAGACGCGCACCATGGAATGAAACTCCGGGGTGTGAAATTCGCTGATGTCGAGCCAGTCGCCGGGGCCGATGGGCGCCGGCATGGCTGCTTGTTGAGCCCCTTGCGGCAAACCAGGCGCTCCCGCGGTTCCGGGCTTGTTCCATACTGCCGGAGCCTCTTTGGGGTTGGGCAGGCTCTTTGTCTCCTGGGTCTGGGGAAAACTGGCCACGCCGGTAGGCAAGCCGGAGGTGCTGGGCGTTGGCGCCTGCGCGCGCGCAAGTCCGCCCGGCACGAGCAAGACCAGCAGCAACAGGGCCACGCGCGTTTCAGTGCGGCTCCACGATTCCTGCATGAGCGCCGCTCCCATTGCAATCCAGAGCCCCGCGAAGAAGGTGATGGCCATGTAGAGCGGCAGATCGGGCGCAACCGGCTTCACCGGCTCCAGCGCATCGTCCACCACCGAGATATTGGAACCGTGAATGCCCGCCGCCAATCCCGCCTCCTCAACCTTCTCCGACACTTTCATGTAGAGATCGTGGCTGGAGTTGGCCTCCTGGCGCATGACCGCATATTCGGTGGCGGCCTGGTTCTGTTTCATGCCCTCGCCGGTGGTTTCCTTGAGGCTTTTGCGCACCAGTTGCTCGCGATCGAGGGCCGTCTGCCAGTTGTTGCGGAAGCGCGCAACGAGCCTCANNAGGTCGCTGCGGCGGCTGTGAATCTGTTCAAGCAGCGCGGTCTGGAACCCGCTGCTTTGCCCCTGCAGGCGCGGATCGGAAGCGATGACCAGTTCGGGATCGCCATGGGAAGCAGCGCGATACTCGGCTTCGCACAGAATACGGTCGGTGGTGGCCGCCACCAGTTGCCTTCCCAGCTCGTCTATCTCCAGCACAGTCGAGCTGTGGTCGATCTCGCCCGGCTGACCGTTGGCGGTCGCGGTGGGAGTGCTGAGGATTGCGTGTTTTTGCTCGAAATCGGCCAGGCGCTGCTGGTCCCGGTCCACGCGTATCTTCAAATCTCCAAGTTGGCCCTCAAGCCAGCCCGAAGCTTGGGCCGTGGCCTCGATCTGCGCCTCGCTGTCCTGCTGGCGGTAGGCGCGGATCAGGGCGTTCACCACCGCAGCCGACAAGGCCGCATCGCGCGAACGAAACCGGATTTGCACCAGCAGTGTGCGCGGCAGGCTCTGTACGGTCAGGCGCCTCTCGAATCGATCCAGCAGCCAGGCCTGCGCATCCGCGCTGGGCGCAGCGGGGTGAAATCCGGGAAACTTGCCGGCAAAACCGCCTCGAAATCCCGGCGCCTGGTAAAGCTTCAGCCCGGTGATCACGCGCCATGCGAGTTGGTCGCTGCGCAACACGCCGGCCAGGGTCTCGAGTGCGATGGGCGCGGAAAGAATCGAGGCCGACACCAGCGGCTCCTGCGACTCAAGATTCAAGGAAGAAGCGGGCGACGTGCGCAGCTCAACCCGGGCCGTGGCTTCGTACTGGTTGGGCGCAATGAGGCAATAGAGAAGGCACAACAGCAGCAATCCGCCCTCGACGCCGAGCATCAGCCTGCGGCGGCGCACCACCACCATCCAAAGCTCGCGCATGGACGTGGAGGAACTGTGCCGGCTCATCTCCGCTCCGAAACGCTCATCGGGCTGACGCGGCATATCTTGCTGAGCTGAAGGACCTTGATCCAATGGTGTGGCGCCTCTACCCCAAAAACCCTCGCGCAGTTGTGCTCCGGCAGACAGGCAAAAATAGCGGTCGCGAAATGGTCCCCCGTAGTGTTACCCCGGCGGAGGTGAATCGAACGTGTTTTAGATCACACCTTATGAGAGCGGGATCAGGAGCCCGTATTTATCGTCAGGAACCTGCCCCGGCTGCCCGGTACCACTCCACCGTGCGGCGCAGTCCTTCGCTGAAATCCACGGTCGGTTCGAAGCCGAGCAGTTCCCTGGCCAGTTCAATGTCGGCCAGGGAATCGCGAATATCTCCGCTACGCACCGGCGCATAAGCCGGTTCGCCGCTGTAGCCGGTAAGCTCGCGCAGGATCGCGAAGGTCCGGTTGAGCGTGATCCGCGTACCGGTAGCCAGGTTCATCATTTTTCCTGAAACCTTTTCCGCCGGTGCCTGGGCGCCCAGGAGATTTCCGTGAACCACATTATCGATATATGTAAAATCCCGGCTTTGTTCGCCGTCGCCGTAGATGGTGGGCTGCTCTCCGGCCAGCATTTTGCGGCAGAAAATAGCCAGAACGCCGGAGTAATGCGAAGCCGGATCCTGGTAGGGACCAAAGACGTTGAAGTAGCGCAGCGTCACCGTCTCCAGCCCGTAGACGCGCGTGAAGGTGCTCAAATAGTGCTCGCCGGCCAGCTTGGCCACGGCATACGGGCTGATGGGAGCGGGAAGCATTGCCTCGTGCTTGGGTAGCGTGGGCGCTTCGCCATAGACCGACGACGAACCGGCGTAGATCACCCGCCGCACCCCGGCCGCGCGCGCTGCAACCAGCAGATTCAGCGTCGCGCCGACGCAGCACTCGTTGGTGGTGACCGGATCGGCAACCGAACGCGGGACAGAGGCCAGCGCCGCCTCGTGGAACACGACCTCAACGCCCGCGCAGGCCCTCGCGCATGTCTCCGCATCTCTTAGATCGCCTTCAAGGAACTCCATTGCCTCAAGCCCGGCCAGGTTGGCCCGCTTGCCGGTAATGAAGCTGTCGATTCCGCGAACCGATTCGCCGCGCGCCAATAGCGTCGCGGCAATCGACCGCCCGATAAACCCCGCTGCTCCGGTAACCAGAAATTTAGCCAACGTTTTTCTCCAGGAATCCGTCGTGTTCCATTTCGATTTCGCAACTTCGATTCTAGCGGCCCGCGCGTCATCACGCCGTACAATCGTGACCATGGCTACTGCTTCGGAGAACCGGCTGGCAATACTCAGGCAGAAGATGGAAGCCCGTGAAGCCGGCATCGGAATCATTGGAATGGGTTACGTGGGCCTGCCACTGGCCTTGCTCTTCAGCGGCGAACGCTTTCAGGTGACCGGATTCGATATCGCGCCCGATAAAGTGAAGACCCTCAACGCCGGCGGGTCGTACATCGTCCGCATTCTCCCTGAGTCCATCCGGAACGCGCAAAAGGCCGGCTTCCGCGCCACCACCGACTACTCTGAAATCGCCCGGATGGACGCGGTGATCATCTGTGTGCCCACACCGCTCAACGAGCACCACGAGCCCGATTTGAGCTACGTGACCGGCACCGTTACCTCCATCGCTCCCTATGTCCACGAGGGCCAGTTGATCGTTCTCGAGAGCACCACCTATCCGGGCACAACGGAAGAAATCGTTGCGCCGCTGCTGGAAGCCGGAAATCCCGGCGGCCTGAAAGTCGTGCGCGGCCTACCTGGCTGCGGCGATGGCGAGCGCGGCTTCCACGTGGTCTTCTCGCCGGAACGCGAAGACCCAGGCAACGACAGCGTCTCCCGTCACGACATTCCCAAAGTTGTTGGCGGCTGCAGTCCCGCTTCCGCCGAGTTGGCCTCGGCGATGTACGGCGCCATCTTCCGCCGCGTCGTCCAGGTGAGCAGCCCCTCGGTCGCCGAGATGACCAAGCTGCTTGAAAACATCTATCGCTGCGTCAACATCGCCCTGGTCAACGAGCTCAAGCAACTGTGCATGAGGATGGGCATCGACATCCACGAGGTCATCGAAGCGGCCAAGACCAAGCCCTTCGGCTTTCAGGCTTTTTATCCCGGCCCCGGCCTCGGTGGCCACTGCATTCCCATCGATCCCTTCTATCTCTCCTGGAAGGCACGCGAATTCGACTTCCGCACCAGGTTCATCGAGCTGGCCGGCGAAGTGAACGCCAATATGCCTTACTTTGTGATCGAACACATTGCAGCCGGCCTCAACGAGCGCGCGAAATCCATCAAGGGATCGCGCATCCTGGTCCTCGGCCTGGCCTACAAGCGCGACATCGACGATCTGCGCGAGTCCCCATCCCTGACCATCATCGAGTTGCTGCGCGAAAAAGGCGCGCTCGTCAGTTACAACGACCCATACTTCCCCACCGTGGGCCGCGGCCGCCACTACGACCTGAACATGAGCAGCACGCCGCTCGACAACTTAGGCCAGTTCGACGCCGTCGTGATCGTTACCGATCACTCGACTTACGATTACCCGGCCATCGTTGAGCAGGCGCAGTTGGTGGTGGATACGCGCAATGCCACCAAGGGCATTGAGTCCCCGAAAATTGTGCGCTGCTGATTCTCCCGCGCCTTGGAAAAGATCAAAAAAGCGAGCCCTCCGGCCGATCGGAGCGCGGCAAGGGAGAGCCGGCCTTGAGAAGTGACGAGCGAGTTGCTCTGCCCCGCGACGGCTCCTGCGCTGATCGTGTATCGTGGTGGGTTCGCCTATGATTCTCACCCTCCCAACCCTGGCCGAACCGCAACACTTCCATGTCGCGGAGAAATTGCTCTTTATTGTGCTTGCCGCGGCATCGGGCTACGGGTTCTGGCGCCGGTTCGGGCCTATTCTCAATCGGATTCTCAGCTCGAAGAAGGACGCCGATTTCCGCCTTTTTCCGATCGGCAGACGGCTTTGGGACTTTTTCTGGCAGGTCATGTGCCAGGCGAAGGTCATTCGCCAGCGCCCGCTCCCCGGCCTGGCCCATGCTTTTGTCTTCTGGGCCTTCTGCGCCTTTGCGCTGGTTACGCTGAATCACTGCGCGGCGGGATTGGGGCTTGGCTTTCTTGACCCTACAGGCTGGTTTGGCCGCTTCTACACTTATCTGGCAGGCGTCTTTGCGCTGGCCTGCGCAGCCGGCATCCTGGGACTTTTTATCCGCCGTTTTCTGGTGCGGCCCAAATGGCTGGGCGAGCAGCTTTCCTGGGAATCGGGGCTGATTGCGCTGCTCATCTTCGCCCTGATGGCTACTTATCTGGCTGCTTTCCTGGTTCCCGATACCGGCGTCGCGGTGCGGGAGCTTTGGTGGGCCCACACGCTCGTCCTTTTGGCGTTTTTGCCGCTGATTCCGCACACCAAGCATCTGCACCTGGTGCTNNGGCGATGAGGACTTTGGGCTGGTGGCGGGAACGGACCTGACCCAACTGGTCAGCCTGCAGGCCTACTCCTGCGTGGAGTGCGGCCGCTGCACCGAGCACTGCCCGGCCAACAACACCGGGAAGATCCTCAACCCGAAGGAGATTATTCTCGGGCTGCGCAGCTACCTGAACGCGCTTGGGCCGCGAAGCGATGAGCCGCTGCTGGGCAAATACAATTCGCAGGAAGCGGTGTTTGAGTGCACCACCTGCGGCGCGTGCGAGTTTCAATGCCCGGTGGGGATCGAGCACCTGCCGATCCTGGTGGGCCTGCGGCGCGGCNNGAAAAGAATGCGCTGCCCATCTTCGACGGCACCCAGGAATATTGTTTATGGCTCGGCTGCATGGGCGGATACGATCCCAAGGGGCGCGAGATCATTGTCTCGTTTGTAAAGGTGATGAACTACCTGGGCACGAGCTACGGAGTGCTGCGCAAGGAAAAATGCACCGGCGACCCGGTGCGGCGGCTGGGCAACGA
>PLSH01000425.1 GCA_003165095.1 Acidobacteriaceae bacterium | reverse complement strand
TGCTTGTCCTCTTGATCGGCGCGCGCATAGCGATGAACCATTTCCACCGAGGTGTGACCCGTTTGCTTCATAATCTGCAGATCCGTTGCTCCGTTAGCCGAGGCCTCAGTGACAAAGTCTGCACGCAGGGAGTGCCCGCCATACAACTCGGGTGACTCTATCGATGTTCTCTTGACGAGTCGCTTTATCAGCTTGCCGATCATCGGTGGCTTCAGTCTACCGGGTTCTCGTGAGCAAGAAACAGTTCGTAAAAGCGCCCCGTCGGTAAGCATCGCTGTGAGTCCGGCGTAGTAGGAAACTGAGACGACACTACCGGGCCCGGAAGTTGCTGGAATTGATCGGAGACGTCATTGTAGTCTGGACGCCGCCCGCCACGCCTCCAGCAGAGCGCGGGCGAGAGGTTGGCTGGCAGCGAGGAGCTATTCGCACATAGGAACGGCTACTCGGCCGTCCCGAGCGCATGGGAGCTGGCCCATCGTGCCAGTCCGGCAATTGACTCGAACACCAACTCTTCCCCGGCGGGCACCTTCAGAACCAGCCTCCGGGCTTTGAGCTCTTCGCTCAGTCCCGGCTTGGTCGCTAGCGTTACGGCCCAGATGCAGAGGCAGCGTGCATTGCACAGGTAGATTTCTCCCCTTTCGTCAGTCACGATGTAGCCGTCTTCAGGAACGGCAGCCATGTCGTAGGAGCAGATTCGTCGCTTCATCCCTTCTTGGCGCCCTTCTTTGCCGGCGACTTCTTTGTCGTCTTAGCTGCGGTCCCACGAGGCTTCGATTTGGATTCCGATTTTGCAGGTGCGCTCTGAGCCAGTTCCAATCCAAACAGTGCGGAGAGGTCTTCCCCGCTGCCGAGAACCTTGCCTTGAGCAGGCTTCTGTTTGGAGAGAGGAGGCTTCCCAGTCGCATTTGTGATCAGTTCCTTTTCGTCCACGCCATGCAGCCGGAAGAGCAGTTCCGGCTGCCGATCGAGCCGGACGCCGACGCCATAGAGAACCGCCGCAGCGTGCTTGCACATATCGGCCCAGTCCGGACAGCTGCAGGAAAGGTTGATTTCTTTCGGTGAAGGAAACAATCCCGTCTCCTGCCGGCATATCCGCTCCATGACGCCCTTCGAGAGTCGTCCTTGGAGAAGCTCGACGAGAGAATCAATCGAGCCCGAACAATCGGTGCAGATCGATCGCCAGCGCACTTTGTCAACCGGGACGATCTTCAGGACAACGGTGTAGATCTCCGATCCGCTCACCTTGGCCACGATCGCACCCGCCGCAATCTGCAGATCGATTACCGATCCATTGCGCACATAGGTTCGTCCGCGCGGCAGGCGATTGGCAAAGTCGCTGTATTGTTCCAGATTGTTGCACCAGGCTTTGCCCCAGAAGGTCTTCGCTATCGTGCGTCCCTCGATGACCACGGGAGAGACGGAATGCCCTCTCTTTCGAAGGCTCTCCATCTTCTTCAGCGCCTTGCGGCGCCGCTCGGCCGCAGACACATACGGCTTCCAGCCCCAGCCACCGTACATCGACTAAGCCTCCTTCATCGCAATCTGGAGATCGAGACGGACCAACTTGAGCAACTCCTCATCCTTCAACTCCGTAAGCACTCGGTCGGCGCCACCTTCAAGCAGCCCCTCCGAGAGGCTCTGCTTGGATTCGATCAACTGATCGATCTTCTCCTCCACCGTTCCCCGGCATACAAACTTGTGTACCAGCACGTTCTTCTTCTGTCCAATGCGAAATGCTCGGTCCGTGGCCTGATTCTCGACGGCAGGATTCCACCAACGGTCGAAATGGACCACATGCGAAGCGGCCGTGAGGTTGAGACCTGAGCCCCCGGCCTTCAGGGAGAGCACGAAGAAGCCCACACTCTCGTCCTCCTGGAACCGACCGACAAGTTGCTGGCGCTTCTTCACCTCCGTCTCCCCGTGGAGAACCAACCCGGGACGCCCGAAGATCGTGGCGAGAAAGCTGGCCAGGGGAGCCGTCACCTCGTGAAACTGGGTGAAGACCAGCATCTTTTCCTGGCGCGCCGCGATCACCTCGGCGATCTCACGCAACCGGGCCCATTTGCCGCTCTCCTCTTCGGCCCAGGCACCATCTCCCAGCCACTGCGAAGGGTGATTGCATATCTGCTTAAACCGCATCAGGAACGACAGTACCATTCCCTTGCGCGCTATGCCGTAGGCGTCGCTGAGTCGCGAGGCAAGCTCGTCTACGGCATCCTGATAGAGCACCGCCTGTTTTCGGCTCAGCTGGCAGAACGCCTTGACCTCGGTCTTTTCCGGTAGGTCGGAGATGACCGTCTTATCCGTTTTCAGCCGGCGCAGAATGTAGGGTCGCACCAGCTCCCGAAGTGGCCCGTAGGGGTTGTGAGTACGATCCGCCAGGCGTTTGGAAAACTGCGTGAACTGTTTCGCCGAGCCCAGCAACCCGGGATTGATGAAGTCGAAGATGGACCACAGATCGCCCAGGCGGTTCTCGACTGGCGTGCCGGTAAGGGCGAGCCGAGATCGTGCATTGAGTCTCTTGACCGCCCTGGTCTGTTTGGCGGCCGGATTCTTGATTGCCTGTGCTTCGTCGAGAACAACCAGGTTCCATGCGCTCTCCATGAGCCACGGAATTCGGAGCAAGGAGCCGTAGCTGGTCACCACCAGATCCAGATCCTGCAAGCTCTCATGAGTCAGCCCTTTCAGTTCGGAAGCTGGCATCAATGATGGATGGGCAATCAACAGTTCGAGGCTTGGGGCGAATTGCTCCACCTCGGATGCCCAGTTGGCCAGCAACGAAGCTGGCGCCACAAGCAGGCTTGGTCTTCCCTTCCCCTGTCGCTTCAACACCAGCAGCAGGGAGAGCACTTGAATCGTCTTGCCCATCCCCATGTCGTCCGCCAGGCAGGCACCCAGCCCCAGCCCGGTCAGAAGATGCAACCAGCGCACGCCAATCTGTTGATAAGGACGGAGCGTCCCGTGGAGCGCCGGTCCGGCCTCCATCCTCTCCAAACCCTCCTGGCTGCGCAGCCCCTTCAGCGTCTCCGCCAGCCACGGCCCGGCAACCACCTGAGACCAGTCTGCTTCGAGCTGGCCGGCATCTTCGTCAGTCCCGGCGACGTTGGCCCCGGCGAGCATCCGCATCGCATCCCGAAAGCTGAGTCCATCTCGTTCTGCCCTGCGCTCCACCTCGCCGAAGTGCTCGATCGTCTGCTGCAGTCGTTCGCGGTCCACTTCGACCCAGCGTCCGCGAACCAGCGCAAGGCCGTTCGATCCGGCCAGCAACTGTTCTATCTCGCCCTCGGTCAACGCCTCGCCATCGAGCACCACCTCCATCCGGAAGTCGAGCAGAGCATCCTGGCCCACCTTCGCTGGAGCGTTGCCGCCGATCCTCGCCATCACCCGCGGCCGAGCCGGCCGATTCCCTCTCCATGTGGCCGGCATGCGCACCACCACGCCGGCGCTCTCCAGCCGCGGTACATCGCGCAACATCTGCATCGCCTCCCCCGCCGTCCAGCGCAGCGGATGGAAGATCTCGCCCGCGTCGATCATGCTCTTCAACCACGGGCAATCGCCGCCGGCGCGCTGCACCGGAAGCAGCAGTGACAGCAGACGGCCCTTTTGAGCGGTGCCTGCATACTCCCGCAGAGCCTGCCCCAGCGGAAGGTGCTGAGCTTTCGCCTGCGCCGACAGCCGCGTCGTATAGGTGGCAAGAAAGGCGAAGGGAGCGTCCTGATCGTTGCGGTTCTCGGCAAGATTGAAGTACACACGGCCGACCAGGTTCCACGCGGGATTTCGGTGCCTAAGGAAGTCTTGGACCTCGCCTCCGAACTCGGACAACTCGCGGCGAAAGGCGGTATCCAGTTCCCGCCAAAGGGAACCAAGCACCGCCGGCGTAAGATACTCCGCTCCGGTCATCGGGGGTGCGTTCAGCACCAGCGAATCCAGCTCCGCATCGGCCGGCGGCGTAATTGGTCCCTTCGCCGACGCGTCCGCCAGATGAGGCTCAGAGCAGAGGCGCGTCACATAGTGCCCACTGAACTCTCGCCAGTAGGAGAAGACCGCGGGGATCGCCGTGCCTGCCTCTCCAGCCCCAAGCTGTAGCAGACCGTGCCCCGGTCCTCGCGCGAAGGCGTCCCGCAGACGTTGGCCAACTTCCGAATCCGTTGCGGCGGCGGCGCTGTCCTCAACCAGGACGAGATGGCCGTGCGGGGTGAGAGTCGGAGCAAGAAACATGGACGCCATGCAAAATCCCTATGAGTCAGCGTTGTTGGGGTTGGGCCTTTTTGGCGCTCTCCATTAGTGTCCGCGCTTGAGTTCCGTCACTGCCTAGTAGCCTTCAAACCCAGCGCCGCGGCAATCGGCGGGTCTACCAACGTCTTCCCATTCGCTTTTGTAACCAGAGCAAATCCGCCCTGGTAGTCCCACATGGACCACCCAATGTTGTGAGCCTCCAAGGCCACGCGCATATCGTGCAGCCATCGTGCCCGCGCCGCTGGTTCGGCATAGGTTCGAAAGACGCCAAACTCGCCACACCACACGGGAACCTTGTGCTGCATGCCCCATGTGGCGGCGGTCGTGATCTCAAGATCCACATGCTTCGCATCCCAGCGTTCGGTCCCGTACTGTGCGAGTTGCTGCTTGCCACTGTCATCGGTCTCAAGCGTCAGCAGCGGAGCGATGTTCTCGGGTGTCGATGGGTAGGGCACACCATGCAACTGCTTCAGGAATGGTGTTGACCACGTAGCTCCCTGGTGGGTAAACGCCATCGGGTCGTAATCATGAAAGCTGTAGATGACGTTGTCGTCGCGTATCGGCTCCAACTCCAGCAGACCAGCCACGCCGCCCCAGCGATTTCCAGTGGCGATGATCGTGTGATGTGGAGCAACAGCGCGGATCCCCTCCACTGCCTTGCTCTGGATACCGGCCCAGCGATAGCTGTCTTCAATGTGTGGCTCGTTGAGCACCTCGAAGTACACTTGTCGCGGATCGGTGCTGGCATAGTGCGTGGCGAAGGCCTGCCAAAACTTGCAGAAGTTTGTAACCGAAGCGTTTCCCTGCCCCAGCGCCATTACATACGGCATCTCCGGATGAATATCCAGAATAACCACCAGGCCGGTCGCCGTAATCTCCGCAACCGTTTTGTCCAGCCGCGCAATTGCCGCCGGCTCAAGCACATCCGGGTGACCGTCCTCGATCAGAGGCTCGGGGTTGATGCTCAGCCGCACGTGGTCAAAACCCAGCGACCTTACAAGCTTGAAGTCATCCGCCGTCGTATACGTAGTCAGGCGATCGGCAGAATAGTCCCGGGCCTGTGCGTACCACATGCTCAAGTTGACGCCACGCTGCAAATGGGCCGCCCGTTCGAAAGCTATCCCCTGGCTTCGGCCAGCAAGCGTTGCCAATGCACAAAGTAGTATCGTTGCTAAAATTCGTCTCATCACGCCCCTCGATTTCTGTCTGCCTTGGGTTTCAAGAAGCACGGCTGTGCCGCTTGACGGCGGGCTGCACACTCCGTCTGCCCGAAGTCAAGGGCCGTTCTCGGGGACGGCGGTCAGGTCGTAGGAACAGATTCGTCGCTTCATCGTTCGGCTCTCTCCTGAGAGACTGGACTAGATGCCCAGACAATCATTGACCGCTACCGCAAGTTCCTGCTGAGGCCCAAGATACCGCTCCGTAGTCTGGATCGACGACTGCCCTAGCAGGAACTTGGATATGGAGAACGCACAGCGACGTTACCGCTCCCCATTGAGCACGGCCCTCCGCAGCTCATCAAAGCGGTCCTGTGGTGGCCGCGGCTTCGCCTCCATCAGTACGGGGACCAAGCCGGTGCTCAAGATGCACTCGCCTCAGGCTTGGACTCGAATCGGAGCCGAGCCGCCCCGATGGCATCTGCTAGCTTGCGTTCGAGCGCTTCACGGGGCGGCAGTACGGTTAGGTACTCTGCAACATGTATCCCGGCTGCATCCAGTTCCAGCAGCTCGATCTGCCTGGAGCTGGCTCCAGCGCACAGAATGATGCCGAGAGGCGGGCCTTCAGCGTCCTCGCTCTCATATTTGGCCAGCCAGCGGAGATAAAGTTCCATTTGCCCCTTGTACTCTGCTCGAAAGCTTCCCTGCTTCAGCTCCACTGCGACCAGCCGCTTAAGCTTTCTGTTGTAAAAGAGGAGGTCAATGTAAAAATCTTCGCCGTCCAGCTGGATGCGCTTCTGCCGAGCGATAAAGGAGAAACCGGCGCCGAGTTCGAGCAGGAACATTTCCAGCTCCCGCAAAATCGCGTCTTCGAAGTCGCGCTCGATGTACTGATCCTTAAGATCGAGGAAATCGAGGATATAAGGATCTTTGAGAACAAGGGCCGGGCCGACCTCCCCTTTCGCGTGCAAGGTGGCGAGTTCCTGCCTGGCCAGCTCATCTGGCTTTCTGGACAGCGCCGTCCGCTCGTAGAGCATGGAATCGATCCTGCCCCTCAAGGTGCGGACGCTCCAGCCCTCGACACGGCACATCTCGGCATAGAACTCCCGTTGAAGCGGTTTGTCGAGTGGAAGTAGCTCGCGGAAGTGCGACCAGCTTAATTGGTGCGACAGTGTCGCAACAATTTCCTCATCTGGGAACATCTCGGCGAACTTCATCATCCGGGTCAAGTTCGTCCGTTCGAAGCCTCGGCCGAACTCCGCAGCCAACTGGTGCGACAGCGTCGCAACAATCTGCTCCCCGTACCCGGCACGCTCGGAACCAAGCACCTCACGCCGGATGCGGTCGCCCAACCTCCAGTAGAGGACCGTCAGGCCGACGTTTACCGCAATCACCGCCTGACGCCGGGCATCGGCGATCATCCGGCGCAGGTCGGATACCAGAGCCTCGGGCGGGTTTGGGGCTGGCGAGAGTTTATTCATAAGTGCTCAAGGCTACTTCTCGAACAATTGTGCCGCAGCTGTGGCACAATTCATCGGGACTGTGCCAAATCTTTTGCTTTCATAATTATTTTGCGTAAATGCTTCAGTTATGGTTTCCGCTGCAACATGGGCCAGACAATATCTGGACCGATACGGCTGGCTCAATTCGTGACGCAGTGCGTCANNAACTCCACTGTAAGCGACGAAGCCAGGATCTGCAGCAGCCGGACTCCATATTCCGCCCGTGCCGCTCCTCCCTGTTCGAACTCGACGATATGCCGGCCGATCTCCCAGCAGGTCTGAACCTGAACTATATCGACGGCTCGCAATGCCCTTTGCCGAGCGCTTTGAATCAGATCACGAAGACTGTGAAGCAGCCGGGAGGCGCCTTCGTCTGCTTCAAACCCTTGGATCAAATCCTTCGTCATCGCACCATCCGGTCTTATCTTACCTGTTGGTCAACATTGAGCTGCGGCCAAAATCCGATCAGCAGCCGACGGACTCAACTACAGTCCAAGGTTATCGTTCACGGCGACGGTGATCTCCTGCTCCGAACCCAGATATCGCCCGTCGTCTAAATCGAGGAGTGCCCGAGTAGGAACTTGATCTGCTCGATATTCCCGCCGCTCTTGCGGCAGAGTTTGGGGCAGGTGCGGCGCAGGTCGTGGGCGCCGAAGTGCTCGATCCCAATTTGTTTCGAGGACTGTTCCACGATCAACCAGACCGCCCAGTCGCTCAAGCTGTCGCGGTTGAGCTTGCCGCTCTTCGAGATCGAGCGCAGCAATCTTCCCTCATCGATGCCGGCCTCCGTCATCCAGGCGTCGATCGCGTTCTTGACCCGCATGGGGATTGCCACGGTGCGTATCCGGCCGCCTTTGCCGCGGAGGTCGGCTATCACCCAGCGGCGCTCGCGCATCTGGATTTTCTCGACGTCCAGCTCGGCGAGCTCCTGCCGGCGCAGGGCGCAGCCGACCAGAAGCGCCTGGATGGCGTAGTCGCGTTTGCCCTTGAGGGTGCGCCGGTCGGGGACGGCAAGCAGTTCTTTTGCCTGCTCCCGGATCAGCCAGTTGCCGAGCCGAGTTCCCTTCTCCGGGATATTCTGAACCTCGGTCAAATTCGCGGACTCTTCGGCGCCCAGCATGCCGTTGCGACGGGCTTCCGTGACCAGCTTGCGCATCGCCGAGAGCCGCACATTGACCGTAGAGAGCGAGAGCTTGTTCATCGCCGCCCGCCACTCCATCAGCAGAGCGCGGGTGAGAGGTCGGCTGGCAGCGAAGAGGAAGAGATCGTCGAGCGCCCTGGCACCGGGCTTGAGAATTCACGGGGAAGGGAACAGTGTGCTGGTTCCGCCCTCGGTCTCCCACGCTTACCTGGACCCCGAGGTGACTATCGCGGCCGCGCCGCAGTGGCTGATCGATGCTGTGTTTGCAGGTCTGGAGGAACAATCATCAGGCAGGATTCTGGTATTTCCAAAACTCCCCTCACTGGAGGCTTCAGCCCCGGCTCAGCCGCCGGGATTGTGTGCCAGACTTCTCCCATTCGTCCCCGAGGCCTGTCTGTCAGATCCCCGGCACCGTGTTTACGTCTACATGTCCTTTCAATTCCACCGCGGCCGCTGGCAAGTCCGTTTCTGGGAGAAGGATCTCCAAACTCAACTGCCTCGAACACTAAACCTGGCAACAGTTGAGGAAGTGATAGCTTTAGCGGACCGTGGCGGCGGTTTGTCGAACCTGGAAGGCCGTCAGGCTCTTGATCTGGCGATCGCGACCCGACAGGGCGGAGTCTTTCTCTCTCTGACCACAGATCAATATCGCCAGCTACAGATGCATTGCAGACCAACAAGCGCAGGCTCGAATGCCGGATGAGGTGCGCTCTCTCTCTATCGGTCTACAGAACACCGCGCGGATGTTGAATGAGGGTGTGGGCAGCGCGGCAATGCGCTGTCCGCATTCTCAAGAATCGACAAGCTGTGTTACAGCTCCAAGCTGGACATGACCGGGCTGAAGGATGAATCTGGCCTCGAACTGGAGCCATTTGACCATTTTTGCCCGGACGAGCTCGAAGCGCGACACAAGCTGCTGTTCAAACTGGTTGGCATCATCTGGAAATGAGTGCCAGCTTAATTACAGCCTGAGCGCGTATACGGAAACGTGTCTTTTACAGGTGCCTTCCTCCTTAGTAGGACGCCCACCTCCTGCTCCAGCGCGCAATCGCCGTATGATGCCGTCCCCGCCAGCGACTGGCGAGAACTGTAATTATGGTGAAGTTTTGCGTCCCTGGAGTTGAACTTCCTCCAAACGGGTGCATTTTGGTGCACTGAAAGGTATTTATGTCAGAAAACATACGGATCTCACTTGGTAATCCGGTGCTGATCTTCGTTTACAGTGTGGCGCTTCTTTTGATCGGATGCGCCATCGGAATGCACTGGGATCAATCGCGCGCCAGCGCCATCTGGATCGCCGTAGCAGCTGCTGCCCTGATGGTCGTGCACGATATGCTTACCGGGTTGATATTTGCATCCTTAACCTTCCGTCGGTTCCAGAGGGAACAGCGGAATCAATCGCAGCGCTGAAGAGCGCTGAGTCTCGTCTGGCGCTAATAAGCCCTTGGCTGTTATTGTCCAACCTGCTGGGTGCAATCAATTCTGCCACTGAGTGCAACCGGATGGTTCTTCCGCACATTTGGTGAAGCCTTCAACGCCTTCACCAAATGTGCGGAAGAACCTACTTAGAGCCGCCACTCTCCATGCTCCTGGATCGCTGCATGCATGGCGTCTGGGGCAAGGTCCAACTCGCCGGGCCAGGACGCGGCACCATAATCGAGTGCGACCTGGGCGAACAGAGACGGGTCACGGAGCGCAGCGAAGACCCCAACCTCTGGAGAATGCACCAATGCGGACATGTCGACCACGCCGGTGAGGCCATCGGCGAATAGTACCCGCAGACGAAACCCCGAAAGGGGTTCGACTTGGGTCACGCTCCAGTGCGACCGGGGTGTGGATTCCGGCGCGGTTAGGGATGTGGATGGGTGTTCTTGGGGATACGATTCTGGACGCATAGCTCCCAGTCCTCCATGAGTTCTGGCTTCGATCCAATCGAGTTGCCGAATCTTCTTTTCGTCGTAGGTTGGATCATAGTTGATCGTGCCGCGCAGCTCTAGGATCTGCTTCCGCTCAGCCCTTCGGGCTACGCCCCGGAGAACAGAACACCCTCAGCATCAACGTCCCAAGGGGTGGGCCAAGCCAAGGTTCTTCCGCACATTTGGTGATACTGCTCATTTGCAGCAAACGCCGATAATCTGATGTTGATTTGAGATGTCTTATATGGTCGCCGCCTTCTCGCGCCGGAGGCGGATAGCAGCTTATGCGCCTTTTCCGTCATAATCGGCTGTTCTTCACCAAAATTGCGGAAGACCCCAAGCCAAGTTGCCAAAGTCAAACCCCTACGCTGACCCCCACATAATGTATCTCTAATCCTGCGCCCTGCCTTCGGGTTGAGACCCGTGCAGGCTCCCGCACCCTGGGGCGTTT
>PLSH01000142.1 GCA_003165095.1 Acidobacteriaceae bacterium | reverse complement strand
CCTGGGGAACCTACCGCGCTACCAAATGGGACTACATGACCTTCGTTGGCACGCTCGGCCTGTTCACCTTCCTCTTCCTGTTGTTTGTGCGCCTGTTGCCCATGATTCCCATGAACGAAATCCGCATGATCCTGCCCCAGGCCAAAATCAAGCCCAAGGCAGTCACGGAGGCTGGTGACTGATATGCCCGCACGCGAAGGGACTTACGGCCTGCTGGCCGAATTCGACACTCCCGGCGACCTCGTTCGCGCCGCCCGCCAGGCCCGCCACGACGGCTGGAGGCGCATGGACTGCTACACCCCCTATCCGGTCGAAGAAGCCGCTGAAGCCATCGGCTTTCACCGCAACAAAGTCCCGCTCCTCACTCTGATCGGCGGACTCATGGGCTGCGCCGCCATGTTCTCCATGGAAACCTGGATCTCGGTGCTCGCCTACCCGCTCAACATCGGTGGCCGTCCCACGTATTCCTGGCCCGCCTTCATCATCCCCGCCTATGAGTGGACCATCCTCTGGGCCGGCCTTTCGGCCGCCTTCGGCATGCTTGCGTTGAACGGACTGCCCTCGCTCTACCATCCGCTCTTCAACGCGCCCAACTTTCGCGATGGCGCCACCACCGACAAGTTCTTCCTGTGCCTCGAAGCACTCGATCCCAAGTTCGATCTGATCGAGGCCAGAGCCTACCTGCAATCCTTCCTGCCGAACTCGGTAGTGGAGGTGGAGTACTGATGGCCCACCTCAAGGAAAAAGGGAACAAGGGGACGAGGGAACAAGGCGTGACCTGGGTGCCCCATGTCTCGATTTTGAGACATGGGAGGGCGATACCACTGGTAGCAATGGCCTGTGTCTTGTTCGTTGCCGGATGCCGCCAGGACATGCAGAACGAGCCCAAGATGATTCCCCAGCGCGGCTCCGACTTCTTCGCCGACCATCGCGGCGCCCGTCCCCAGATTCCGGAAACCGTGGCCCGCGGCCAGTTGCGCGAAGACAGCTACTTCTACACCGGCGTCGTTCAGGGCGCCAACGGCTACCGCGAAGAGAAGAACCTGATGCCCTTCCCGGTCACCATAGAAGTCCTTGAGCGCGGCCAGGAGCGCTTCAACGTCTACTGCACGCCCTGCCACTCGCGCGTCGGCAACGGCCTCGGCGAGATCGTTGACCGCGGCTTCAAGCCCGCCGCCAATCTCCACGATCAGGTGCGCCTCGCGCAGCCCGTCTCCCACTACTTCTACGTGATGACTCACGGCTACGGCGCCATGCCCGATTACTCGGCGCAACTTACGCCGGCCGATCGCTGGGCCGTCGCCGCCTACATCCGCGCCCTGCAATTCAGCCAGGCCGCCACCCCGCAGGATGTGCCCCCCGGCGTTCAGGTCAGAAGCCTCAAAAGCATCGCCGCGGACCAGGGACATCCCGAGTACGCCGAGCCCTGGGCTTTGCCGTCAACCGCCGTCCAGGCCTACAAGCCAATCCCCAGCGAGGGAACTCCGGCCTTGGCTCCGGCCTACCCGGCAGACCCTGCCATCAAGATTCCTGCAAGCAAACCGGCCCCCGCGGCCACCAAGTAAGGACAGACGGAATGGCTCACGAATCGCACGCGGCAACACACGCAAAGACGCTTCCCGCCGACTTGAGCGCGCCGGCCTTTGTCGACGGCTGGAAGAGCCGCGCGCTCCTGGTCGGGGCGATCTTTTTGTTGCTCGCCGTGATTCTGGCGTTCCTGGGCCAGGCAGAGGACCGGCTCGGCTGGGACCACTTCCTCCGCGCCTGGGTGCTCGGCCTGATGCTCACCTTTGGATGGTCCGTCGGCGGCCTGGCGCTGCTCATGGTCCAGTATTGCTCCGGCGGTAAATGGGGCCTGCTGCTGCGCCGCCCTCTTGAAGCCATGAGCCGTTCCCTCCCGCTGGTCTTTGTCTACTGGCTCGTCCCGGTCATCTTCATGAAGCGGCTTTACATCTGGGCGCAGTATCCCACCGACGCGTCGACTTCGGCTGGCGTGCAGTCCGGACTCATCAGCGAGATCCAGCAGCACTGCATCGACTTCAAGCGCCCCATGCTCAATCCCGCCACCTTTATCTGGGCCGGCCTGGTCTGCTTCGCCATCTGGACCCTCTACACCTGGCGCCTGAACTCGATGGCCCGCCGCCGCGATGCCGATCGGCCCGAAAACACTCCCTTCTGGATCAAGAAATTCGAGAACTTCTCCGGCCCCGGCATCGTCGTCTACGCCCTCACCATGTCCGCTGCCGTCATCTACTGGGTCATGTCCATGGATCCCACCTGGTACTCCTCCGTCTACGGCCTGCTCTTCCTCGTCGGCCAGGGATACTCGGTGCTCGCATTCTCCATCATCGTCGCCATTGCGCTCTCCAAAGCCGAGCCCTTCCGCACCATCCTCCGCCAGACCGAACAGCACGACCTCGGCAAGCTCACCTTCGCCTTCGTCATGCTCAATATCTACCTGGCCTTCGGGCAGTTCCTCATCATCTGGTCGGGAAACCTGCCCGAGGAGATTCCCTGGTACCTCGATCGCATTCGCGGCCACTGGGGCGTCATCATCACTCTCGACTTCATCTTCCACTGGCTCATTCCGTTCACTATGCTCCTCTCCCGCGACATCAAGCGCAATAAAAAGCGCCTCACCCGCGTCTGCCAGTGGATGATCTTCGCCAAGGCCTTCGACCTCTTCTGGCTCATCGAGCCCAACTATAAAGACGCCGCTCGCCATCTCCACTTCAGTTGGGGAATTCTGGAGTACGCGGCGGTCCCCGTGGCCATGGCCGCCTTCTGGGTAGCCTTCTTCTGCACGCGCCTCCAGTCGCGCCCGCTCGTGCAGGTTAACGATCCGCATCTGGCGGAGATTCTGGAGCCTGAGCATGCCCACGCATAACCAACACGTACCCGGCGGCCACGAACCGGAAGAGATCGATCGCGGGTTAGGTTACGAGCGTAGCGATGTCAAGATTACCGGCATCCTCGTTTTCATCGTCGCGCTGGGCATCTTTGTCGTAGTCACCGCATTTCTCTGCTACGGCATTGGCAAGGTTCTCAACGCGCGCATGAACAAGGAAGACGGGCCCAACAACCGCTGGACCAAAACCGTCGACATCCGCCAGCTTGGCAACCTGCCTTCAAACCCCGCCATGCAGAACAAGATCGCTGAAATCACGCAGAGCTTTCCCACCCCGCGCGTTCAACTCGACGACGGCAACCAGGATGTGGCCGACCTCCACGCGCGCGAAGACATTTTGCTCGGCAACTACAGCTGGGTCGACCAGTCAAAAGGCACGGTGCGAATTCCAATCGAGCGCGCCATCGAGATCATCGCCCAGCGCGGACTTCCGGTTGCGCCCGCCGTCCAGACTCAGCCGCTGATGACCGGCGACAGCACGCCCAAGGTCACTGCGCCGCTCACCAATGGATTTGCCCGCACCGGCTATGAACAGGAACAGGCGCAGTCACAGGCCAGGACCGCCATGCAAGGCGAACCAGGACCCGCGCCGGATAAACAGTAAAGAGCCGCCAACCGGGTAGCAGAAACACCAACTCGATAAGGAAGCAGGCAAGGAATTGAGCACAATGCAGCAGAAAATCACAATTCGGAAAAGCTGGCGCGCCGCCGCCGTGGCCGCGGCCGGAGCGATTGTGTTTTCCCTTGTCGCTCCCTCCGCCTTCGCTCAGGTCTCCAGCTACGGCGACAAGGAGACCGGGCCAGCCAACGACCGGCCGCCATCCCTGCTCAACGGCGTGGGCATCGAACAGCGCCTCAACACCCAGTTGCCGCTCGCCCTCACCTTCACTGACGACACCGGCAGGCTGGTCCCGCTCAGCAGCTACTTCGGCAAGCGCCCCGCCATTCTCGCCCTTGTCTACTACCAATGCCCCATGCTCTGCTCGGAGGAGCTGAACGGCCTCACCAGCGCCCTCGAGATGGTCAACTTCGTTCCCGGCAAGGACTTCGACATCATCGTGGTCAGCATCGATCCCACCGAGGGCACCGATCTGGCCGCCGCCAAGAAACGCAGCTACCTCAAGCGCTATGGCCATCCCGAGACGGCAGACGGCTGGCACTTCATGACCGGCACGCAATCCAACATCGATGCGCTCACCACCGCGGTCGGCTTCCGCTACGTCAAGATTCCCGGACCCGATGGCAAGCTCTCCCAGTTCGCCCACGCCAGCTCCATCCAGATCGTAACCCCTGAAGGAAAGCTCGCGCAGTACTACATGGGCGTCGAATACTCTCCCAAGGACCTGCTGCTCGGGCTGGACGAGGCTTCGTCCAACCGCATCGGCTCGCCGGTCGACAACATTCTCACCTACTGCTACCACTACGATCCCCAGACCAATACCCACTCGCTCATCGTCGCCCGCGTCGTGCAACTGGGAGGTTTCCTCACCGTGGTCCTGCTGGGCGGTTTCATGATGGTGATGTTTCGGCGCGACTACCGGCAGGATCACCCGGTTGAAAATGAAAAACATGGGACAGGAAAAAAGGTGAACGGATAACGGAATGAACCAAATCAGTCCAGTACTCTGGCAGTTTCTCGTCAAGTGGTTGACGAACTTCGCGCTCTTTCCGCCCGAGGCGTCGAAGATTGCGCCGCAGATGGACGCGCTCTATTTCTTCATGGTCCTGGTCAGCCTGGTCGGCCTCACAATCGTCGTCCTGCTCATCGTCAGCTTCTCTCTCCTCTATAGCAAGAAACGCCATCCCGTCGCCGTGCAGATCGAGGGCTCAACCCTGCTTGAGGCCACCTGGACCATCATTCCCCTGGGCCTGTTCCTCGTCATGTTCGTCTGGGGCGCGCTGCTCTACTTCCGCATCTATACGCCCCCCGCCAACGCCATGAACATCTACATCGTCGGCAAGCAGTGGATGTGGAAGGCCGAGCATCCCGGCGGCCAGCATGAAATCAACTCCCTCCATGTGCCCACCGGCCAAGCCGTGCAGTTGACCCTCATCTCCCAGGATGTCTTTCACAGCTTCTCCATCCCCGCATTCCGCGTCAAGCGCGAAGCCATCCCCGGCCGCTACACCACCGTCTGGTTTGAAGCCACCACCCCCGGTACCTATCACCTCTTCTGCACCCAGTACTGCGGCACCAACCACTCCCAGATGATCGGCGATATCGTCGTCATGACTCCCGACGACTTCAGAATATGGCTGGCCGGTTCCACCAGCGGAAACTCCCTGGCACAGGATGGCGAGCGCCTCTTCGCCAGCCTCAGTTGCAACGCCTGCCACAACCCCCGCGCTGACTCCCGCGGGCCAAACCTCGCCAATGTCTACGGCTCCCGGCTCACCCTTTCTACCGGACAGACCATCACCGCGGACGACGCCTATCTGCGCCAGTCCATCCTCAATCCCTCCGCACACAACATCCAGGGCTACGCGCCCATCATGCCCACCTATCAGGGCCAGATCAGTGAAGAGGGCGTCATCGCGCTCGTCGAGTACCTCAAGAATCTCAACTCCGACTATCGTATCCAGCAAACCCTCAACACTACCGAGCTGCCCGCGGCTAACGAGGGCAGTGCGGCGCCAGCGGGCAAGTCTCCCGCCGCGCAAGGCGAGGTCAAACCATGAGCGCTGCCACCATCGTCGTTCTGCCCGATCAGTCCACCGCCAGAATTCCGAAGATGAATTTCATCACCAGAGAGAATGGTCTGCTCAGCTGGCTCCTCACCGGCGACCATAAGCGGATTGCCACCCTCTATCTGATCTCCATCACCTTCTTCTTCTTCATCGGCGGAGCCCTCGCGGGTCTCATCCGCCTGGAGTTGCTCACCCCCCAAACCGATCTGGTGGCGGCCGACACCTATAACAAGCTGTTCACCATGCACGGCGTCATCATGATCTTCTTCTTTCTCGTGCCGTCGGTGCCGGCCACCCTCGGCAACTTCCTGATCCCCATGATGGTCGGCGCCAAAGATCTGGCCCTGCCCAAGGTCAACCTGCTCAGTTGGTACCTCTACATCATCGCCGGCATCATGGCCATCTACACCATGGCCGCCGGCGGCGTCGACACCGGCTGGACCTTCACCACCCCCCTCTCAACCCACTACCTCAACACCCACGTCATCTCCACCGGCCTGGCCATCTTTGTCGCCGGTTTCAGCTCCATCTTCACCGGCCTCAATTTCATCGTCACCATCCACAAGATGCGCTGCCCCGGCATGACCTGGTTCCGGCTGCCACTTTTCGTGTGGTCCAATTACGCCGCCTCCATCCTCATGGTGCTCGGCACTCCCGTGCTCGCCATCACCCTCGTGCTCATCGTCCTCGAGCGCACCGTCGGCATCGGCGTCTTCGACCCCGCCAAGGGCGGCGATCCGCTCCTCTTCCAGCACCTCTTCTGGTTCTATTCCCACCCCGCCGTCTACATCATGATNNATGTTCATCATGGGCATCTCCAACTACGCCGTCCTCGTCTTCTCACTCCTCACCATGCTCGTCGCCGTGCCCTCCGCCATCAAGATCTTCAACTGGGCCTTTACCCTCTACAAAGGTTCCATCACCTTTGAAACCCCCATGCTCTATGCCTTCGGATTCATGGGCCTGTTCACCATCGGCGGCATGACCGGCGTCTTCCTCGGCGCCTCCGGAACCGATATTCACCTCACCGAAACCTACTTCATCGTCGCTCACTTCCACTTCGTCATGGTCGGCGGCATGTTGATGGCATTCCTCGCCGGCATCCATTTCTGGTGGCCTAAATGGACCGGCCGCATGTATCCGGAAAAAATCTCCCAGCTCGCGGCCGTCGTCACCTTCATCGGCTTCAACCTCACCTTCTTCCCGCAATTCATTCTCGGCACCCTGGGCATGCCGCGCCGCTACGCCGCTTACCCGCCTGAGTTCCAGATCCTCAATGTCTTCTCGACTGCCGGCGCAACCATCCTCGGCATAGGCTACCTGCTCCCCGTGCTTTACCTCACCTGGTCGCTCAAGTACGGCGCCATCGCCGGAAACAACCCTTGGCAGGCAACCGGCCTCGAGTGGCAAACCCAGTCCCCGCCCCTCACTGAGAACTTCCTCGAGATTCCCATCATGGACCACGAAGCCTACGACTACGAGTGGCTGGAACGCATGCAACAGAAAGAGGTGGCCAGTGTCGGATAGCCCCGCCATTCCTCACGGCGCACAGGTGGAAGCTGACTCCGCTCACCACGAGCACCCGTCCTACCAGCGCCACCATTTCGTCACCTTCGAGCAGCAGGCGGACACCACCAACTTCGCCATGTGGCTCTTCCTGCTCACTGAAATCATGTTCTTCGGCGGCCTGTTTACCGCTTACCTCATCATGCGCAACTGGTATTACCCCGCCTTCGTGGCCGCCTCCCACCAGTTGAATATCGGCTGGGGTACGGCCAATACCGCCGTCCTCATCACCTCCAGCTTCACCATGGCCATGGGCGTGTGGTGCGCCGAGACGCGCCGCAAAGCCGGCCTTGTCCTCTGCCTCGGGCTCACCTTCATCCTCGGACTCGCCTTCCTCGGCATCAAGTCCATCGAATACCACGAGAAGTGGGAGAAGCACCACATTCCCGGCCTCCACTACAGCATCAAGTCCTTCGTCGATCCCGCCTCCGATCCCGAGGTTTATAAGTCGTATCCCCAGGACACCGGACTGCAGCTTGACATGGCCAACAAGACCGAGCTTTACTTCTTCCTCTACTTCGCCATGACCGGCATGCACGCGCTGCACATGATTATCGGCATCGCTATCCTGGGATTCATGATCTTCCGCGCACGAGCCGGCGCCTATACCACCGGCCACGTCACCTTTGTCGAGAACTTCGGCCTCTATTGGCACTTCGTCGACATCATCTGGATCTTCCTGTTCCCGCTGCTCTATCTGATCAGCAGACATCAATAAAGGACAACACCGCATGAGCGAGCAAAACCTGCACCCGGCACAACAAGACCAAACAGAGCATCACATCGTAAGCCCCATCATCTACATTGCCGTCGGCGCCGCGCTGCTCGTGCTCACGGCCACCACCGTGGGAGTGTCGTTCATCGACCTCGGTATCTTTAACCCCATCGTTGCCCTGGCCATCGCCGTCATCAAGGCTGTGCTCGTGGTGCTCTTCTTCATGCACGTCAAATACTCGACCAAACTCACCAAGCTCACCGTCATCGCCGGCGTCTTCGTCTTCCTCGGCCTCATCAGCATGACCATGGCCGACTACATCAGCCGCGCCTGGGGCCGCTGGTAAGCTTCTTCCCCTTCCACGCAATAAGGGCCGCCCGCGAGCGGCCCTTTTCCTTGCCCCTCTACTTCAGCTCCCGTTGAGACTTGTCACCCTCAGCGGAGCGCTCCAAACTCGAAAATTTTGCCCTGAGCGCAGCCGAAGTCAAACCGTATTTCGTCTTCTTACCCGGTAAAGCCTGAGAATCCTCCCAAATCTGACGTGTGATGGATCACACTTGACCTGCTTCTCCGCTGTCCTATAATGGGCCACCATTCCATTCCCGGAAACTGCGTGCTTCGCTCTGCGTATTTCGATGGATTCCAAATTCATGTCCATTAGAAGATCTTCACAAAAGGAACGTCGATATCGGAAGCGGGTTGCACGTGCCCATCTGGAACCTCTCGCCGAACCTCACCCATCCAGCCCCATTCGGCAGGGCAAAAAAGCGCGCTTCTTCAGCGCAGTTTAAATCGCGACCCATCGTCGCCTTCGGCGTCTGGCTTCTCGCGCTCGCACCCTTCGGCCCAACCCTCACCGCCCCCGCGCAGTCGGCAACCCTCCGCGCTCCGGCCAAACCAATCCCGCAGCGCGCCAGTCTGCCTCCGCGCGTCGCCCAGGCCCAGCGTTTCCTCGCCCAGCGCGGCTTCGCCCCAGGCCATCGACTGGTCGTAAGACACTCCACCCCTCGCGTCCGCACCGCTACAACCCCGGCCCAGACCGCCGCAACGGCCACCTGGCAGCCGCTTGGCCCCACAGCCGTCCAGACGCCGGACTTTGGCCTCGTCACCGGCCGCGTCTCCGCCCTCGCGCTCGACCCCTCTGACGCGACCGGAAATCATCTATATCTGGGAACCACCGGAGGCGGCGTCTGGGCAGCCGCCAACGCCGCCGGCTCCAGGCCGTCCTCCATCGCGTTCGCCCCGCTCACTGACGCCGTTAACGCCCTCGGAGGCGCAATCGATGCATCCATCAGCATCGGCGCACTCACCGTCCAGCCCGGCGCCACCGGTGTCATCCTCGCCGGCACTGGCGATCCCAACGACGTCCTCGACTCCTATTACGGCGCCGGCATTCTCCGCTCCACCGACAGCGGAACCACATGGACCCTGATTCAGAGCACCCAGGACAAGGAAGACGGCCTCGCCGCACAGGACGTCAGCTTTGTCGGCGAGGGCTTTGCTGGCTTTGCGTGGAGCACACCCAATCCCCAGCTCGTTGTTGCCGCCGTATCCCAGGCCTATGAAGGCACCCTGGTCGATGCGGACCGTGCCGGCTCAAGCTACGAGGGCCTCTATTATTCCTCCGACGCAGGCGTTACCTGGCACATGGCCACCATCACCGATGGCAGCGGCCAGGACGTGCAGGGTCCGCTCGATATCTTCGCCGCGCCGGACGGCAATGCCGCTACGGCTGTGGTTTGGAACCCGTTACGCCGGCTATTCATTGCCGCTGTCCGCTTTCACGGCTACTACAGCTCGCCCGACGGCATCACCTTCACCCGCATGACCGCCCAGCCCGGTTCCGGCCTCACCCCTCTCTTCTGCCCCACCAATCTCGGCAGCACCGGCTCCATTGACTGTCCCATCTTTCGCGGCGCGCTCGCAGCCAACCCGGTCACCGGCGACACCTTTGCCTGGACCGTCGATCTCAATAACCAGGACCAGGGGCTGTGGCAGGACCCATGCGCCCTCAGCGGGAGCGCATGCGGAAATGCCGGCATCACCTTTGCCCGGCAATTAAACACGGCGGCGCTCGAATCCAGCACCAACGAGGGTGCCGTCACCATTTCCAATGGCAATTACAACCTCGCCCTGGCCGCCGTTCCCTCCCAGCAGGACACGCTTGTCCTTGCCGGCGGCAACGATCTGTGGAAGTGCAGTCTCTCCATGGGTTGCCAATGGCGCAACACCACCAACTCCACCACCTGCATGAGCGCAGGCGTCGCCGAGTTCCAGCACGCCGTCGCCTGGAACGCAGCCAATCCCCTCGAAATCTTCATCGCCAACGACAGCGGCCTCTGGCGCTCCGAAGACGCCATCGGCGAATCTGGCCCGTCCTGCTCGCTGTCCGACTCCACTCACTTCCAGAACCTCAACGCCGGCCTTGGCTCACTCGCTGAAGTCGTCAGCCTCTCCCCGGTTCTCTCCACTCCCTACACCATCATGGCCGGCCTCGGCGTCAACGGTACCGCCGGCGTCAAAAACTCCGCGCTGACCGCCGACTGGCCGCAGATTCTCTCCGGCTACGGCGGTCCGGTGGCCATCGATCCCGCAAACCAGGACAACTGGTACGTCAACGCTCAGTCCGGAGTTTCCATCTACCGCTGCTCGCAAACCTCCCCGTGTACGCCCGCCGATTTCGGCTCCAGTCCCGTGGTCACCGACGCCGACGTTAACCTCCAGCCCGGCGTCATGCCCGTGCCTGCGATCTTTCTTGTCGACCCCCTCGACTCGACCCAGTTGCTCATTGCAACCTGTCAACTCTGGCGTGGTCCGGCTGATGGCTCCGGCTGGACCTCAAGCGATTCGCTCACTCCCATCCTCGATAGCGGCGCAACCAACGCCCCCTGTAACGGCGATGCGCTGGTCCGCTCCATGGCCGCAATGAAGCTTCCCTCCGGCGGCGAAATCATCTATCTCGGCACCTACGGCTCCGCCAACGGCGGCGCAAACCTTCCCGGCCATGTCTTAAGCGTCACCAACAATCCCTCCTCCGGCGCTGCCCCTTCCTGGTCCGATCTCACCCTCAATCCCGTCGTCAACGACTCAAATAACCTCAACTTCTACGGGCTTGACATCTCCAGCGTTTTCATCGATTCCCACGACACCTCCGGAAACACCGTCTACGTCACGGTTGCAGGCATCGGGAGCCCCAGCCAGCAGGTTGAAGTCGTCTATCGCTCCACCGACGGCGGAGCGCACTGGTCCGATCTCACCGCCAACCTCCCAGACGCGCCCGCCAACAGCATCGCCGTCGATCCCCAAAACGCCAATACTGTCTACTTAGCCACCGATCAGGGCGTCTACTTCACCTCCCAGGTGGCAAACTGCACCCAACTCCCCTACCTCTGCTGGTCGCCCTTTGGAACCGGCTTGCCCGATGCTCCCGCCGTCGCGCTCAGCGCCGCTCCCGCCTCCGCATCCGCGCAGCTTCTGGTGGCCGCCACTTACGGGCGCGGCATCTGGCAAACTCCGCTTTTCACCGCCGGCGCCCGGCTCACCACCGCCTCCGCTCTGCCCACAACCCTGGTCTTCGCCAGCCAGCCTCTCGGCAACGCCGGCCCTTCGCAAACCGTAACCGTTGAGAACACCGGCAGCATCGCCCTCACTCCCGTTTCCATCGCCGTCACTGCCGGCTTCAGCGAAATCGACAACTGCGTGAATGTCTCTGTTTCGGCCGCAGGAAGCTGCTCCATTCAGGTCAGCTTTGTCCCCGCCGTCGCCGGCTCGCTCACCGGCCAGTTGATCATTTACGCCAACATCTATGGCGGCCAATTGGCCGTCGACCTCGACGGAACCGCAACCGCGGCGGGAGCCATCAGCCTCACTCCATCCCTGATCAGCTTCGGCCAGGTCGCGGTGGGCTCAACCTCCGCCTCGCTCCCGGTCCAGGCCGCCAACAGCAGCTCGGCCGCAATCCCCATCACCTCCATCGCCGTTACCGCTCCCTTTGAGATTGCCGCCAACTCCTGCCCGGCAGCCTCCCTGCCGGCCGGCGCCGATTGCCAGTTTGAAATCGGATTCGCGCCCACTCAGACCGGGCCGGCCAGCGGAACACTCACCCTGACCGACGGCGACGGAACCCAGACCGTCGATCTCACCGGGATCGGCGCAGCCCCGCCAACTGACGCGCTTAGCCCCACCTCGCTTGCATTTCCTGCCACCGCGGTCGGCCAGCCCTCGCCATCGCAGAACGTTACGCTCAGCAACACCGGCAGCCTGCCTCTCACTTCCATCTCCGTCTCGGCAACAAGTGGCTTTCAATTCACCAACGGATGCACCACGCTGCTCGCCGCCGCATCCTCATGCACCATCGCCGTCAAATTCGTTCCCATTCAGTCCGGCGCTTTCACCGGCACTCTCACGGTTGCCGATTCGCTGCGCACCCAAACCGTTGCCCTGTCCGGCGCCGGAGTTGCGCCTGCCGCCTTCACCATCAACCCCTCCAGCCTCACCTTTACCAACCAGCAACCAGGCGTTCCCAGTTCCCCCCAGGCGCTTACCATCACCAACAGCGGCGGAGCGCCCATGGCCAACATCGGCTTCCAGATCACAGGTCCGGCCGCCGCCAGCTACTCGCTTGGCGTCACCACCTGCGGCGCGCTCCTCAACAATGGCGCTATCTGCACCGTCCAGGTCATCTTTACCCCGTCGGCAACCGGCGCGATCGCGGCCTTGCTGGCCGTCACTTCGTCCACCGCCGGCGTCGCCGCGGCCTCCATCCAGCTCAACGGCTCCGGCCAACTCGCCACCGGACTGGGATCGAGTCCATCGCAACTGACGTTTGCGTCAGTGGTCGGCGTCGGCCAGTCCAGCTCGGCGCAGCCGCTCACCATCACCAACTCCAGCAGCTACTCCATCGCCAATCTCACGCTCTCCGTAACCGCGCCCTTCACACTCTCCCAAAACACCTGCACCGCAAGTCTCGCCGCGGGCGCAAACTGCACGGCCGCCGTCGTCTTCGAGCCCACCACTCCCGGCCCTGCTTCCGGCGCGTTGACCCTCACATCCACTTCCGTTGCTTCTCCGGTCTCCGTCGCTCTCTCCGCCACCGGCTTTGATTTCTCCGTCACTGTCACAGGCCTCACCGGCCAAACTGTCTCCAGCGGACAAACCGCCGTCTTCCCCCTCGTGATCACTCCCAACGGCGCGCAGGGCACATTCACCTTCGCCTGCGGCGCCCTGCCCTCGAACACGCTTTGCTCCTTCAACCCTGCCACTCAAACCCTCCCCTCCGGCGTCCAGGGAAACGTCAACGCCGAATTCTCCACCGGCCAGTCGAGTTCGTCCGCCCGTGCTGAAGCTCCATCCGGCTGGCGCGCACTGCCCTTGCTCTGCGGCCTGCTTCTGCTGCCCCTGGCTCGGGCCCGGCGTCGCAAAATCTTTCTCTCCGCCCTGCTCGCCATTCTTCTTGCCGCCGGCGTCTCCAGTTGCACCAGCTCCAGCGGCGGCACCGGCGGCGCTCCGCCCGGCGGGGGCTCCGGCTCAACGCCGGCCGGAACCTACACCATTCCCGTTACCGTAACCTCCACCGGCGTCTCGCATTCGGTCAACCTCACGCTCACCGTCGACTGAGCCGCTATCGGCCGCAATCCGCGCACCGGCTATACTTGTTTTTCGGGAATCAACTGGAAGCTCCGGCAAAAAACGAGCCGGCGACCTGATGGGGAAGCCAGGAAATGGCAGAAAAAGTCACAGTAGAAGAAGTCGAGCGCGTAGCGGAACTGGCTCACCTGGAACTCAAGCCGGATGAGGCCGCGCGCATGTTGACCGATCTGAACGCCATCCTCGACTACGTCGCCGAACTCAATCAGCTCGACACCTCGGGCGTTGCTCCTCTCGCGCAGGTCGGCGAGCTGGGACAATTTTCGAGCGTTCCCCGTCCCGATCAGGTCGAGGCTTCACTCGACCGCGCCGCCGTGATGTCTCAGGTCCCCGAAACCGATGGGGTTTTCTTCAAAGTTCCCAAGGTGATTGAGCGGTAAGCGCAGCGAAAGAGAGGAAAGCCGGATTGCCCAGCGAATCCAATCCACCCGAATCTTACGTCGAGAAGCCGCTCACTCTGGCTGCCTTGCGCGCCGATCTCGCTGCCGGTCGCACCAGGGCCGTCGACCTCGCCGCCGCCTATTTCCAGCGCATCGAGAAAAAAAATCCGCGCCTTAACATCTTTCTGAGCCTCACCAAAGAACGAGCCCTCGAGCAGGCCGCCCGCATTGACGCACTCGCCGCCAAGGGCGATCCGTTGCCCCCGCTGGCCGGCGTTCCGGTCGGCATCAAAGACGTGTTGATCGTGAAAGGCGCTCCCGCCACCGCAGGCTCCAGAATTCTCAAAGGCTATCGCCCTCCCTATGATGCCACTGCCGTCGCCAAACTTGAAGCCGCCGGCGCCGTGCTCCTCGGCAAGCTCAACTGCGACGAGTTCGCCATGGGCTCCTCGAATGAAAATTCAGCGTATGGTCCCGTCCGCAACCCCTTTGACACCGAACGCGTTCCTGGCGGCTCCAGCGGCGGCTCGGCCGCGGCTGTCGCCTCAAACCTCGCCGTAGCCACTCTTGGATCGGACACGGGCGGCTCCATCCGCCAGCCCGCAAGCTTTTGCGGCGTGGTCGGCGTGCTGCCCACTTACGGTCGGGTCTCGCGCTACGGACTCATCGCTTTTGCTTCTTCGCTCGATCGCATCGGCCCTTTCGCCTCCAATGTGCGCGACGCCGCCACCCTCCTCGGCGTCATCGCCGGACACGACCCCAAAGACGCCACCAGCTCCCCGGCTCCCGTCGACGACTACGCCGCTGAATGCGACAAGCCCGTTGCCGGCCTGCGCATCGGCGTTCCCGCGGAATATTTTGCCGAAGGCCTCGATCCCGAGGTCCGCGCCGCCGTCGAGAAGGGAATTGCCGCCCTTCAAGCCGCCGGATGCACCGTCAAGCCGGTTTCGCTGCCTCATACCAAATACGCCGTCCCCGTGTATTACCTCGTCGCCACGGCCGAAGCCAGCGCCAACCTTGCCCGCTTCGACGGCGTGCGCTACGGCTACCGCTCGCCCGCGTCCGACACGCTTTCCGCCATGTATTCTCACTCCCGCGACGAGGCCTTCGGCGCTGAAGTCAAGCGCCGCATCCTGCTCGGTACTTACGCGCTTTCCGCCGGCTACTACGACGCCTACTACCTCAAGGCGCAGCAGGTCCGCCGCCTTCTGGCCGAGGAATTCCTCCGCGCCTTCACTGAGGTCGATGCAATCGTCACTCCCACCGCGCCCACGCCCGCCTTTAAAATTGGTGAGAAATCCGACGATCCGCTGGCCATGTACCTGGCCGATATCTACACCGTCACCGCCTCGCTAGCCGGCATCTGCGGCGTGAGCGTTCCTTGCGGCCGAACCCAGGCCGGACTACCCGTCGGCATGCAAGTGCTGGCCGCCCATCTGCGCGAGGCCACTGCCTTCCGCGTCGCCCGCGCCGTCGAGGCCGCCGAACTGTAAGGGAAAGAACCCTCATGCAAGCAAGGCGGAAGTTCGGATCCATTGCCATCGTTCTCGCAGTTGCCATTTCTGCAGCTCTACCGGCTCCCGCCGCTCCACGCAAGAGCCACACTGTCGTTCTCGGCGCCGTCAAGCGCGTCCCTTATTCCAAGGCCGGCGATCCCTCCGGCGCGTCTGCCGGCGAGGACGCGCTCAAAATTCGCGCCCTCCTGGTCGACGGAATCCTCAAGGAATGGACTACCGGCGACCCGCACGACGTAACGGATCGAAGCTTTGTGGTGCGCCGCGTCATCCGCCTCAACGACGCTCTGCCCGCGGACAAGCAGGGTCCCGGCGACAAGCCAGGGCAATGGGTCTGGCAGCGCGGTCCCTGGCTTCTTATCGACCGCGTCACCGGTCGCGCCGTCGCTCTCAAGTTGCCCGATTACGACCCCGGCGTCAGCCAGATCTCCTGGTTTCGCGACTACGGGGCCTATTGCGGCGTCACCGTCAGCGGCAAGAGCCTCTTTGCCGTCGTTGCTCAAATTGAGGCGCGCAAACCGGTGCTCGCTAAAAAGCTCTCCGCGTTCGATCCTGGAAACCACCCCGATCCAGCCTGCCTGCAACCTGACTGGCAGCGCGAGCCGCTTCGCGTCACCTTTCACCCCGCCGGAAAGGACGCCGTCAGCTACAACATCGTGCCCGCATCCGCGCAGCTGGTCGAAGATTCCTCCGACGAGCCGGAAACGCCCGCCCCCGCCCCTGCTCCTCCGCCAAAGTAACCCTGCTCCGGGCGCACTTCAATAGGGACGAACACCGGGTGCCCCATGTCCCGATTTTGGGACATGGGAAACCACAGCCCTTCCCCGCCCATTTCTCAACCGGCCACAAAGCTCCGTGCCCCACCCTCGCGCTTTTTTCTTGCGCGAGGGTGGGAACGCAAGAACTAAGATCGTAACGGGCTTCTCCATCCGCCCAACCAAGGAACATGGAATCTCTCGACGAACTCCTCACGAAAGCCGAAGCCGCGCACGGGCACCTCTGCGCGGGCCAGATTCTCGGGGTCCGCATGACTCTCCTCGGCCTCGACCGACTCGCCATAGCCGACCCGCGAGGCGCGGACCGCAAGCGCCTGCTCACCTTCGTCGAAATCGATCGTTGCGCCACCGACGCCATCGCCATGGTTACCGGATGCCGCCTCGGCAAGCGCGCCCTCAAATTCCGCGACTGGGGCAAGATGGCCGCCACCTTCGTCGATCTCGCTTCAGGCTGCGCCTTGCGGGTCATCGCCCGCGAAGACTCGCGCCAGCTCGCCAGTCGCAACTATCCCCACATCGAGAACCGCAACCTGCAGCAGATGCAGGCCTACCGCGAACTCCCCGATGCCGATCTCTTTCGTGAGCAATGGGTCCGCGTCGCTATCCCGCCCGGCGACTTGCCAGGCTACAAGGCCGATCGGATGATCTGCCCGCGCTGCGGAGAGGGCGTGAACTTCGGGCGCTACGTCCAGATCGGCAATGAGCAGCTCTGCCTCACCTGCGCCAACCCCGCGCTGCGATACTGGCAGCCGGCCGATCCCCAGCCGTAACCCGCATCGGCAACATTTACGCCTGTTTCTACCGTTTCTCGTCTCTCCAGAATCCCCAAAGCGCCCAGAGCATAAACCCTACCGACATGACCACGGGAACAAACCACAGCGAGCCGGGGTGAAAAGTGTCCATGAGAGTCGACTCCTCGTGCAGGTCCCAAGAGCAGCGAACGCGGGCCTGATTGGAGGCGCGCGCAAAGCCGAAAAATCCTGCGAGTTCAGAAGAAACCCCAGCCGATAAGGATGGAGTAGTCGATCCATAAGAGCTTCATAAGGAGGGCCGTGAGCAGTATCACGGCCGTATCCGTCGTCACAACCGTTGCGGGTCGGAGAATTGGCCGTCCATCCGGCGTTTCTCTTGAGAAAACGCCCCATAGGGCGCTTCCGGAGCGTTTCAGGGGATTTCAAAAACCGCCAAATCCGCCCCATTCCGGCCTTTCCCGGCCGCTCTCAGCCTTGACACGCTACCGGCCTCGCGTATCTTATCTTTCTAGGCACTCTTTTGGATTCCCGGTATCGCCCGCGCCGCCTCTTTTCGGTTGGCTTCCGTATTCGGAGATCCAGAAGAAAGCTGTGTCGAACAGGAAGCTGACGGCAGTAGGGTCTTCAAGTCTTGGTTGCTTTCGGGATGTGGTTGAGTTCCCCGTGGCAGCCTGGCCCTCCTTCCAGAGCCTGGGCAGAGAGTAACCAAGCCCCAGGACCATTCCCGGAGACAAATCTCAGTTTTTCAGGCGCTCGCTGCGGCGGGTGCGCCTGTGCCCCGGACGGCGGTAATCGCCGGCCTTCCGGGCGAGCAAAGGATGAAAGTGGCAACAAGTTTCGCATTCTTGGTGGCTGCGGCCGCCCCGGTAGGTGGAGGCGGCATCACCATGCTTCTCCCCCTGCTCCTCATTCCAGTGTTGTACCTGGTCATGATTCGCCCCCAGCAGAAGCGGCAAAAACAGTGGCAGGCCATGCTGGCCGGCATCAAGTCCGGTGACCGCGTCACAACCGCAGGCGGCATTCGCGGCACCATCATTTCCATCAAGGATGACGTCATCATCATTCGTGTCGCTCCCGATAACCTCAAACTCGAAGTGGCCAAGAGCGCCATCGCCTCGGTCACCACCCAGGAATCCTCTTCGGGCTCCTGATTTTTCTTGAAACGCTTTTGATCTTTTGACTAGAGAAACGGAAACATGAAGAAAAATCTCAAAAGCAGGGTTGCCCTGATTATCGCCACCTTGCTCATCTTTACTTACGGCATCTTTGGGATACCGTCGGGAATCAGCGGCGCCGCCCTCAAGGAAGCGCTCACCAAACGCATTCACCTTGGTCTCGATCTTCAAGGCGGCGTGCACCTCATCCTGCAGGTCGTCGTGTCTGAAGCCGTAGGCGACGAAACCGACAGCGTCGTCGCGCGCCTTCAGCAGGACCTGAAGACCGCCAACCTCGGCTTCTCGCAGGTCATCAAGCCCGACCCCAAAAATCCTGAACTGGTAAAGGTCGAGGGCATCAGCCCCGCCAATGTCAGCGCCGCCCGCTCCCTCCTCGACCAGAAGTATTCGAGCGAATACGACCTCAACGACACCGACAATGACACCGCCTTCACGCTGGTCATGAAGCCGCAGGTCGAAAAGGATCTCGAAGCAAAGACCGTTCAGCAGGCCATCGAGACCATTAACGATCGCGTCAACTCTCTGGGCGTCAGCGAGCCCAAGGTCGCTCCTTACAGCCTCGGCGCCAACCAGATTCTTGTCGAACTGCCGGGCATCTCCGATACCGATCAGGTCAAGAACGCCATTCAGTCCACGGCCCGCCTCGAGATTCATGCGGTCGACGACGACCCCTCGGGATACCAGGATGAGCAATCGGCCATCACCGCGGCTGGCGGCGCCATCCCTCCTGACGCGGAACTGGTTCACGGCTCGGGACAAATGGTCTCCGACTCCGACGCTGACAGAGTCTTTATTATCAATCGCGCCCCAGTCGTCTCCGGCACCGATTTCCGCTCCGCCGATCCCAGCACCAATCAAAATACCGGCCAGAGAATGGTTGAGTTCACGCTGACTGACGAGGCCGGAAACCGCTTCTACGATTACACCAGCGCCAACGTAGGAAAAAGCATGGCCGTGGTCATGGGAAACCGCGTGCGCGAAGTGGCCGTCATCAAGAGCGGCATCCACGACCGGGGAGAAATCGAAGGCACTTTCAGCCAGGACGAAGTCACCATGCTCTCCAAGCTGCTCCGCACCGGCGCGCTGCCCACCTCGCTCAACTTCCTTGAGGACCGCACCGTCGGCGCTTCCCTGGGTGCCGACTCCGTCCGCGAGGGCGTTACCGCCGCCATCGTCGGCGTTCTCGTCGTCATGATCTTCATGCTCGTTTACTACAAGGGCTCGGGCATCAACGCCGATCTGGCCCTGTTCCTCAACCTGGTAATCCTGCTCGGATTCATGGGATTTTCGCAGTCCACGCTCACCCTGCCCGGCATTGCAGGAGTCATTCTCACCATCGGTATGGGCGTCGATTCCAACGTGCTCATCTTTGAGCGCATCCGCGAAGAGATTCGCGCCGGCAAGGCTGCCTCGGCCGCCGTCGATCAGGGCTTCGCGCACGCCTGGGTGACCATCGTCGATACTCACGTCACCACCATCGTCTCCGCGGCTATTCTGTTCCTCTTCGGAAGCGGGCCGGTCAAGGGCTTCGCCGTCACCCTCACTTTCGGTCTGCTGGCCAACCTCTTCACCGCGGTCTATGTCTCGCGCATCATCTTTGAGGCCCACCTGAACAAGCTCAAACCCGGAGAAATGGTCTCCATCTAGTTTCTTGTTGCAAAACCTGCCGGCGCGCTCGTTGCCGCCCGCAGCCTGAAAATATCGAACGCTGGAGTCCACGAACTCCAGCACCTGGAAGGGAAGTAAATCAGTGGAATTGTTTCATGGCGTGAATGTGAATTGGCTGGGAAAGAAATGGTATTTCCTCGCCTTTTCAATGATCTTCAGCGTGGCCGGCATCATCTCCATGGGATGGCACTGGAAGCACATCGGCAGCCCCGTACCCCTCGGCGTTGATTTCCGCGGCGGTACTGAACTGCAAATCAAGTTCGACAACCCGCCCGACATTAACCAGATTCGCCAGGCCATCGACGCAGCCGGCATCCAGGGCTCGACCATCTCCAGTTACGATGTGCCCGCCAATCACGAGGTACTCATCAGCCTGCCCGAACAGGTCAACGAGAGCGCCCTCGACGTAGGCCGCCAGCAGATTCACGATGCTCTCCAAGGGCACTACAACAATCCATTCACCGTCATTGATACGCAGGTCGTCGGCCCCACCGTCGGACACCAGCTCGAAGGGCAGGCCTTGCGCGCGACCCTCTATTCCATGCTCGGCATGCTGGTCTACCTCTGGTTCCGTTTCCAGCTCATCTACGGCGTGGCCGCGGTCGTGGCCTGCTTCCATGACACCCTGATTACCGTCGGCGCATTCGCCCTTACCAATCAGGAGATCAGCCTCACCGTCATCGCCGCCATCCTTACCCTGGTCGGCTATTCCATGAACGACACCATCGTCGTCTTCGACCGCATCCGCGAAAATCTGCGCCTCAGCCGCCGCGAGCCGCTGCCCGATCTCGTCAATCGCAGCATCAATCAAACCTTGAGCCGGACCGTCCTCACCTCCGGCCTCACTTTTCTCACTGTGCTTTCTCTCTATGTTTTCGGCGGCGAGGTTCTGAAAGGCTTTTCTTTTGCGCTGGTGGTGGGTATCCTTATCGGTACGTATTCTTCCATCGCCGTGGCCGCTCCAATGCTCGTGGCCTGGCAGGAATGGCGCGCGAAAAAAGGCAGGTCAACTGCTCTGCCCGCGGCAAGACGTCCGCGAGTTTAAGCTTTTTACCGCTTTGGCGCTGCCTCGATGTCAGGCGCAGGCCAGGGCTTTGGCGAAACCGGGGAACGTTTTCTTGGAAATCGCCGCTGCTCGGTGTAATGGATTTTGTAGAACGGATTTGTGATTCTGGGGCCCAGGTGACCGATTTTTGCACCGGACTTGCAGCACCTTTTGCACCCGGATGCGTGGTTCTGTTAAGGTTGACACGCTTCTATAAGACCGTTTTCACGCTCGGGAACATTTGCAGTTCTCACGGTGTCTAATTAGAGGTAACCAACACCCGAATTCGAGGCTGGCCATGTTTGAAGATTCCACATTTGAATCCGGCGGTCGGATCAAGACCAAAAGCGGTCGTTGGATGATGTTCACGGGTATCATCAACGGCTCCATTCTGATCCTCCTGATCCTGATCCCGCTGATCTACCCTGAGGCGTTGCCAAGGGCTTCCATGCTCACCGTATTGACTACCCCTCCGCCTCCTCCGCCGCCACCCCCGCCGCCTCCTCCGCCTGAAGTCATTCACGTGGTCCATGTGCAGTCGGAAATGATGAACAATCAGCTCACCGCCCCCACCCGCATTCCGCACAACATCCAGGTTGTTTCTGAGAAGGAAGCGCCCCCGTCTAATTTTGGTGTGGCCGGCATGGAAGGCATGGGCGGCAGCGGTGGCGGCGTCATGGGCAGCATCTTCGGCAGTGGTGAGGCTCCCAAAATCAAGGCCGCGCCTCCCAAGAAGGTGAGCATCTCGGCCGGAGTCATGGTGGGCATGCTCATTCAGAAGACACAGCCCGTCTATCCTCCCATTGCAAAGGCCGCCCGCGTTTCCGGGACGGTCGTCCTCCAAGCCACTATCTCCAAGCAAGGAACGATTGAAGGCCTGCACGTCGTCAGCGGTCCGGCCATGCTCCAGCAGGCCGCCATGGACGCCGTCAGAACATGGCGTTACCGGCCCTACCTGCTCAACAATGACCCGGTAGAAGTCGAGACTACGGTGAACGTGATCTTCACCCTCGGTGGATAAACACTCTGGCTCCTTGCCGCACTTTGGCAGGGAGCTTTCCTTTTGACCTGAATGCGAATCCCGAAAGAGCCGCATTCCCAGACCGTCCGCTGCGCGGACAGCCTCAGCCCACAAGAAAACTCCTTAGGAGGAACGATTCAGTGATTCTCGCTCAGCTCACACACCTCGCTTCGCATATGGTCAATAGCCTGGCCCTGTTCCAGGAAGAACAGGCGGTCAGCTTCAGCCCCCTGGGGCTGTGGAATAACATGGGATGGTTGGTACGCGGCGTCGTCATCGTCCTGTTCGTCGAGTCGATCTGGTCTCTGGCCGTTATGATCGACCGTTACCTGTACTTCTCCGCCGCCCGCAAGCAGTCCCGCGAGTTCGCCCCCAAGGTCGCCGGCGCCCTCAAGGACAGCAAGCTTGAAGAAGCCATCAAGATTGCCGACCGCAGCAAGAAATCCCACCTCGCCGAGGTCGTCACTGCCGGCCTGCAGGAGTTCCGCGCTTCCTCCGGGATCGCCAACGATGAAACCATAGCCAGCTCCGGCCGCGCGCTGGAGAGGGCCGAGGCCATCGTCCACGCCAAGCTAAAAGGGGGACTTTCGGTGCTGGCCACCATCGGCGCCACTGCGCCGTTCGTTGGATTGCTCGGCACCGTCATCGGCATTCTGCACGCCTTCCAGCAGATCGCCACGCAGAAGATCGCGGGCATCGGCGCGGTTGCCGGCGGCATCTCTGAAGCGCTTGTAACCACGGCCTTCGGATTGTTTGTGGCCATCCCCGCCGTGATGGCGTTCAACTACTTCACCGGGCGCGTCGAGAACTTCGACGTCGAGATGGATAACTCCTCGAGCGAACTTATCGACTATTTCATCAAGCAGAGCCACAAGCGCTAAGCGAAGCGGCTGTTGGCTCGGGCGAGCTCCTCTCGCGGGGCAGGAGAATTCAAATTCTCCTGCCCGGCATTTTGAATTTCGCGCGGGCTGCTTGGTTTCCAGGTAATGCCGGACCCGATCCGGAACAAAATTTCAGACGCACGGAGACCCAACAATGGGAATCACGGTTCGCGAAGAAGGTAGAAAAGTTACTTCCAACATCAATGTCACCCCCATGGTCGACGTGATGCTGGTGCTGCTCATCATCTTTATGGTGATCACCCCCATGCTCCAGAACAAGGTCGCCATCGACATGGCCCAGGTGGCCAATCCCACCGCCATGCCCGACGCTGACAAGGACGACGCCATTGTCGTCGCTATCACGCGCGATGGGGGCGTGTTCCTCGGCTCAAACAGGGTTGATCCAAGCCAGCTTGGTGGTCTGGTACGCGACAAACTGGCCGACAAAACCGACAGGACCATCTTTATCCGCGCGGATGCACGTGCACAGTACCGGGCTGTTGAAGACGCCATCGACGATGTCCGCACCGCCGGCGTGGAAGAGGTGGGCTTGTTGACGCAGAGACGCGAAGGTAATGCACCGGGTGGCCAGTAACCCGGCGCTCTCGCTCTAACTATTTCGACCAAATGAGGAGTTTTCTGACATGGCAATGACAACTGGTTCCGCGGGCGGTTACTCGGCCGACATCAACGTTACCCCGATGATCGATATTTTGCTCGTATTGTTGATCATCTTCATGGTCATCGTGCCGGTCACTCCCAAGGGCCTCGATGCCCTCGTGCCCCAGCCCCCCAAGAATCCTACGCAGGTGCAGCCCAACGACCGCACCATTGTCGTCCAGGTCCTGTATCGCCCCGGTCAGGCCCCGGCGTACAAGATAAATGAACTCGATGTGGCGCACGCTGAGCTGCAGTCCAAGCTGACCGACATTTACGCCAACCGCGCCGAGCGCGTCATGTTCGTCAGAGGCGACGACAATGTCAACTTCGCCTCCATCGCCGACGTCATCGATATCGGCCGCGCCGCCAACGTGGACCACATCGGGTTGATGACTCCCAAAATTCAGGAAGGCCAGTAGCAATTCCCGCCGGCCGGGCCCGGCGCAGTTCGGTTCGCTCCAGGATTTCGGCTCCTCTTCGGGTTGCCGGCTGTGTCCGGAGGTACTTTGTCCGGATGGTTGTAGGAGTACAATTTTTTCACCCTGGTTTCGGTTGCTTCCGCCCGCTGCCAGTTGCATTTCATTCCAGGCTCGGCCGAGACGCCTTTGCCTGAAGGAGAAGGAAAAGAACATGAATCGACCCGCACGTTTTACGGCGCTCGCGGTTGCTTTGGCCGGCATGGTGGTTTACATGAGCGGGTGCCAGCAGCTTGAAGCCCGCGACCAATTGAACAAGGGAGTGGAAGCTTACAAGAGCGCACACTACGAAGAGGCAATCGATCACTTCCAGAGAGCCACCCAACTGGATCCCAACCTGCCCATGGCCAAGACCTACCTGGCCACAGCGCTTGCCCAGAACGTGGTCCCTCAACTCAATACGGCCGACAACCTGAAGACCGCGGATCAGGCGATTGGCATCTTTCAGGAAGTCCTCGCCAAGGATCCAAACGATGTAAACAGCATGAAGCAGATCGCGGGCATTTACTTCAGCCTCGCAAATCACGACAATCCGGCTACCTGGGAAAAGGACCTCGACAGTGCCGAGGAATGGCAGAAAAAGGTTCTGGCCGTCGATTCCAAGGATCCTGAAGCCGCTTACACGGTCGGCGTCATCGACTGGACAAAGGCTCACCAGAACAAGCTCAAGGCATTGCAGGATGCCGGCCTCAACGACGATGGCAAAGGCAACGTGAAGGCCCCTAAAAAGGTCATGGAACCGCTCTCCGCGCTCAACGGTCCGCTTGTCACAGAGGGTCTCCAGTATCTCAACCAGGCCGTCGACAACCGCGCCAACTACGACGACGCCATGCAGTACCTCAATCTGATCTACCGCAACAAGGCGGATGTGGACTACGGCAATGCTTCAGCCGTCAACGCGGATCTGGCCGCAGCCCAGGATTGGACCAACAAGGCGATGAGCACGCGCAAGGCGAACGAAGCGAAAAAGAATGCCGGGCCCGGCGGCATCACCTTGGATTCGAACGGCAACATGAAGTAAGGGTCGCACCATCGTCTCTGATGTAAAAACGGCCCCTGCCATGGCAGGGGCCGTTTTTACGGTCTCTCTGTTCCAACCCATAAAACTACATGCCAGGACTCGGTGCCTCTTCCTTTGTGTTACTCAGAACCCCGGCCAAGCGGAGCTGAAAAAACTGAACCCCTTCGATTCGCAAATCGTGCGAAACCACCACTTCCCCAAAACGCCCATCGCCGGGCCGGCAAATCCGCCAGTCGCCCGCGCGCTGCGCCCTATTGACCGCCCTGCTTCAAAATCTGCTCGGCAAAGTAGTTTCGAACCTTGGCGTCATCCTGCAGCGACTCATAGTAAGCATTCTGCAGCAATTGCTTCTGTCCATCGTGCAGCAACTGGTGGATCCCCTGTTGAACCCGCGGCAACTCTCTCTGTCCCGCCGGCTCGCGCGCAATCAGCTTGTAGATCGCGTAGCCCTCAATCTTGTGTCCCGGCCCTGAATTGTCGTAAACGGGCAGCACATCGGTAAACTGATCCGGCTTCAGCTTGCTGATCGCGTTATAAAGTTCCGCATCGCCGCGCAGTCCTGACTCGGCAATGAAGCCCATATCCCCGCCGCTCGACGCTGTGTTCGGATCCTCGGAGAAGTTCATCGCCAAAGTCGCAAAATCGTCGCCGCTTTCCAGCCGGTTGTGCAGCGTATCGATCTTTTTCTTGGCGTCCGCCTCGCCTGAGGCCTTGTTGTTCTGCAGGTTCCCCGCCTGCTGCGCGGGTGCCGTGGTTACCGCAATTCGCGCCAGCCGGTACTGCGGCTCGATCAGATCGAAGTCTGCCTTGTGCGCCGTGTAGTAGTCGCGGATCTGCCCGTCCGTGATGTTGATCTTCGATTCGATTTCCTTGTTCAGCAGCTTTTCTGAGGTCAATGACCGGCGAATGTCGTGTTTCAGATCGTCCAGGGTCAGGTTGCGCTGTTTCAGCTGGTTGTCGAACTCTTCCTGCGTGTAGGGCGCGCGCATTTCCGTCAGCTTTGCATTCACGTCCTCGTCCGTGGCCGCCAGGTTCAGTTTGGCCGCCTGCTGCTGAAGAATCTCGTCCTGGATCATCCCATGCAGTACCTGCAGGCGCCGCATGTCGGCTGCCACCGGCGATGGCATTTGCGGGCTGTCGCCCAGGCTCGCCTGGTAATGCCGCTCAAGGTCTGCGCGCAATATCTCCTTGCCGTTCACCGTGGCCACCACGTTCGCCGATGGCGGCCGGTGGCAGCCCGCCACGGCGCAGAACAGTGCGCCGCCAAAGAAAATGAGGAAGGCAAAACGAAAACCAGTCCGTAGATTCGATTCGACTTGCAACGTGGTCGCTCCTGTGAGGCTGTTCCAATGGTTTCGCAACGACTGTCCCCTGATTCCGCCGCATTCCAGAGATTCTTTCCCCAAAAACATCCCCGGCGGAACGTCGGAAAGTGCGCATCAATCGCAAAACTGCTCGTTAACCCCAGCATTCAAGGATAAATCCCTGGCCCTTCGTGCGGATAGGGCCTCCAGCGCCTACTTGCTCGTCGTTGGCGCTGGCGGCGCCACTACCGGAGCTGCAGGCGCCGGTTTTGCCGGTACCGGCGCCGGTGGCGGAAGCGGCGGTGGCGGCTGCTCGCCCGCCGCCCTCAGCGCCCGGTCGATCGCCGCCCACAACTGGTCCTGCGGCACCGCGCCGTTCACTCGTTCGCCGTTCACATACAACTCCGGCGTTCCGTCCAGCCCCAGCGCCTCCGCTTCCTTGTTGGACGCGCGAACCTGCGTCTCGTCCTGTTTTGCAAGGCACGCGTTCAACTGCACCTCGTCAAGCTTCCCAACCGTGGCCTCCTGGCGCGCGATCCGATCCAGCGCCGCTTTGCTCTTGTCCAGGTTCCGGTCCTCGCCCGTGACCTCCCCTACGTGGCCATGAACATAATCCACATACGCCCAATACACCGTCCCGCTCTGCGCCGCCAGGCAGTTCGCGTCCACCGCCGCGTGCATCGCCCAGGGATGAAGATCCTCCAGCGGATCGTCCTTGTAGATGTACCGCACCTGGTCCTTGTAGTGCTCCATCGCCCCCGGAAAAAGCTCTTGGTGCATTCGCGCGCAGAACGGGCATTCCAAATCGTCGAAGTTGACCACCGTTACTTTGGCCAGCGGATTTCCCCGGATCGGCCGGCCTGTTATGTTCACCGCGTCCGCCGGATCACGGCTCAGATCGAAGCTGTCAAATTTCACCAGCGTCTTGTTGTCGCTCGAAATCAGAAAGCTGAGAGCCTGCGTCTTGGCGCCATGAGACAGCGTCACCGACAGCGATTCATATCCGCTGAACTGGCTCGCCTTGCGCGCCCCGATCGTTACAGTTAAGTCTTGGGGCAGATCGTATTGCGAGCGAACCACCGTCTCGATGCGCCGGTTCAGTGCGGCATCCGGTCCTGCGGGTGGCGCGTTCTGGGCTTTGCAGCCCGCGGTCAGCACAACTACGAGCAATCCAGCCAATATCCGAAGTCGTAACAAGATGATTTCCTCTCAGGAAAGAATACTCCAGCACGCTGCGTGGCAACCCCCGCCTGTTCGCTTTTCCGGCCGGCATGGAATGCCGCCCCACGCTCTCAGGGCCAATCGCCCCGGCCTTGCCCCTGAAATCTCCTGCCCCAGCCAGGCCACATCAATACGGTGGCGGAAGCGCCGGATCGCGGAAAACCGAGTTGGCGCGCCGGATGTCGCCCACCGCCCCGAAATTCGCCAGCGTAAAGCTGTATAGCCACTCGTGCTCGTCGCGTCCCGTCCCCTGAATCGTCCCCAGCTCAAACTGCCGGTAGCCCATGGTCAGCCCGCAGCAACCCCAGTTGTACGCGGCCTGCGCTCCGGCATATTGCATCTGTCCCGCAACAAAGTCGTAACTGCCGTTGAATGCCACATTCAGACCATTGCCGCTCGGCTTCCCGATCTCCAGGAACGGCTGCACGTCCTGGCTCTTCAGCGTTGGCGTACTCGTGCCGGGGCTCTCTTCCACCGCATTCAGCATCGCGTGGCCAACTCCCAGCGTCGTCCGGCCAAAACTGTAGCCCGCAAAAAGATTGTCGGCGTCCATCTGTCCCCGCTTGGGATCGTAGTCCAGGTCCCACTGGATGCGCAGGTTGTCGATCGCCTCAAACCGCAGCCGCGAAACAATCGGCGCCACGTTGCGCGGCGACGTCAGAAACGTGGCCGCCGTCAAATCCAGCGTCGACTCGAACACGTTGCGCCGCCCGGAAATGACTGCCCCGCCAAAATCCGGGTCGATGAAAAACTCCTGCGCGATCTGCCAGCTCGCCCACTCCCGCGCCACAGCCGGGCAGCCGCCCGCTTTCCCTCCATCGTCCGGCGGGCACGCCGCCTCGTGCAGCGGACGAAGATAAAACCGCTGGGTCAGCGAGAACCCTGCTTCATTGGCGTCCGTAACGATGTCCGTGGTGTCAAACAGCAACACGTGCTGCGCCTGCGGCCCGATTCCACCCACATACCGGTAGCTGACTTCCGGCTCAATCACGTGCCTCAACTCCCGGTTCCAGAACCGCAGCTCATAATCCCGCTCCAACGCCGGCGGCCGAATGTCTACGGATGCCTCCACGTCCGCGCGGTCCAGCGGGTCGTGGCTGATCCTCGGAATTTCCTCATGAGTCCCGCTCAGATCGGGATTCTGGCTGATCGTGTAAAACGTCTCCCGCAGACCTGCCTCCGGAACAATGCTCCATCCTCCCGCCATGAAGGGCAGGGAGATGTGCGGATAGAAGTCCAGCCGGCCCACGTTCCGCGCGTGGTAACGCGGCTCGGATCGATTCAGATAGTCCACCGACGAACCCAGGCCCCAGTCCAACCATGAGACGCCCAGCGGCCGGTCCAGCACGTCATAGCGCACGTTCGGCAGGTGGAGAATAATCGCCTCATCGCCGTTCAGCGTGCTGGCGAAAGTCTGGAAGCGATCGAATGAGACTGATGGGATCAGACCATTGTGCTCGTGCGTGAACCCCAGGTCGCTCGCAACCTCTGAGCTCGTTGCCTGCGAGTAGTTGTCGTCGAACACCAGCCGGTATACGTAGCTCGAAAGATATTCCACGTTGCCGGCCACCCGGGTCGCCGGCGAAACATCTTTGCGGCCGGATGCCACAATATCCAACCCGCCCTGGTTCACCAGTTCTTCACCCGTCGGCCCCGGTATGTGATCGCCGGGCCGCGCGCCTGCGCTGGTCAGCGTTGTCCCTACCGTCTGCTCGATCCCGCGGTCCAACAGCGCATTCCATCGCGCCGTCAGGTGGTCAAGCCCCGGCCCCTTGTACCGGAAGTCCCCGTTCGGCGCCCAGCCTCGTTTGCTGTAGTACTCTGTGCCCACAATCATGTCCATGCTGCGGTTGATTGCCCAGTAGTACTGCTCGCCAAACGTATAGCCCCTGATTGACGATCCGTTGCTGATCACCGGCGTCAGGAATCCGCTCACTCGTCCGGTATCGTTCGCCGCGTGTCGAAGATAGGGAAAATAAAAAACCGGCATGCCCAGAAACTCAAATCCAGCGTTCCTGGTCGTTGCCTGCCCGTTTTCCATCGTGATCGACCGGGAGATGATCCGCCAATCGGGATGAGGTAGCCGGCAGTTGGTGATCGATCCGTCGACAATCCGGTAGCGTCCCTCACCGGTCTGGAGCAGCACCCGGCCTGAAAACAGCAACGGGTTGGCCGTCGAATACACCACCGTATGTCCCGCCCTGCGCACTCCCTGCGACCCGTTCACGTTGTAAAAGCGCGCGGTATGCATGTTCAGCCGCATGTCGCCGTGCGTCGCGTTGATCAGCACGTCGTTGGGGCCGCCCGCAACCTGCAGGTCTCCGTCGGCCTCCAGTTCCGTCGTGGCCTGGTTGTAGATAATCTTGTCGGCTCTCACAATGTAATCGCGATAGTGGATCACCACCGGGTGCGTGGCATCGCCCGTCAGGGTCACCGTGTCGCCGGCGTACTCCTGCCGTAGCGCCTCCCAATGCACAGGCTCCCCGCTCGCCGGCGTTGGTTCCGGCTGGGCCACCGGAACCATCTCCTGGCTCGGATCGTCCGGCAGCGCGGCCTGCGCCCCTGCCGCGTCCTCGCTCGCACGCACGCTCTGCGCCGGAGGTAACGCGTTGGTCAACCCTTGTCCCCCAAGTTGAAGGTGACAGGCGGACAACAGCGTGATAAAAACTAAATAACGAGGTCGCATCCCAAGACCAGGACTGGTGTAAGGCTCAGCATAGCAAACCCCGGTCCTCTTCCATCGGACGCGCGCCACGTAGCTCTGGCAGCAGACAAAAGTCGGGTTGATTCCTCCGCGGGCCGGTTCGACGCCCTGCCATGCCTGCCTTTCTCCGCGAAACTCTCTCCTCAATTCATAAGTGCAGCGTCCGCGCTGCCCCGCCTTCTTGGCTGGGTTCCGCGGGCCGGAACTGCGGCAGACGATCCCTTTCGGGCTCGCCGGCCGCGTCGAAGGGACACAAAAGCATTGAGCACATCCGCCACCCATATCCACCTCGAGCCTTCATGGAAACTGGAAGTCAACCAGCGCGTCGCCGCCCACAAAAATCGCAAAAACTCCCCCCCGGCCGGCCACGAATCTGCCTCTGAAGCCCAGCCAGACCCCGACAGCCGCGCCGCCAGGGCCGCTGCGCGCGTAGCCGAACGTTACGCCAAGGCTCCCAGCTACAGCGAAATGCTGGCCAAGGAAGCTCGTGCCGCTGTCGTCGCCGCTGAGGCTGCGTCCCGCGCTGCGCAACACGCTCATGCCGCCGCCCAATACGTTCTCGCCGGCCTTGAAGCCGCCGTCTCCGCCGAGCCCGAGCCGGACCAGACGCCCCTTCTCGTCGAACCCTCGCCGGACCAGGCCCTTGGTGCCCCATCCCTCCACGTTGTTCGAAGCGAATGGGCGGAATACCAGGAATCGGAACCGCCCTCTGTCCCCGCCGGTCTCGACACCGATCCGCAGGCCTGGTTTGAAGCCCAGCCCAACCACGCCCCAGACCAGCACTTCGCCATCCGCTGGGAGCCCGACCTGCCCATCCGCCGCCCTGACGCCGTTCCCCCCCGCGCCTCCCATGCAGACCGCTTTGAATCCAGCGCACAGGATTGGCTCGAGCCCTCCTCTTCCTCAAACCAGGAAGAGATCGCCATGGTCGAGCCGGCCCAGCCCATCTACGCCAACCTCATTCAGTTTCCCCGCGAACTCGTCGCCACACGCAAAGTGCGCCCCCGCCGCGCCGAGGGTTCATTCGCGCCTGAGGCTGGCAGTCAGTTGAGTATCTTTGAAGTCGACCCCTGCGCCATCTCCATCGAGCCTGAACCCACCCAGCCCGCCGGCGTCATTGCCGAGCCTGCCTGGAACGCCCCCGAGTGGTCCGGCATCAAGCTCGACGCGCAACCACAGGAACAGTTGCTTGATGAACCGGAGCCCCAGCCTCAGCCTGCTCCGGCCCTCGAGCTGGCCTCCTTCAACCGCCGCCTCCTGGCCACCGTGTTCGACTTCACATTGATTTCCGGAGCCTTTATCGCCGCCGCCATCATGGCTGCAAACAACGCCCGCGAACTCCCCGGCCTGCGCGAAATCGAGCTCGGCTCCGCCGTTGCCCTGGTGGTCGTCGCCGCCCTCTATCAGGCCCTCTTCTTCACCCTCGCCAGAACCACGCCCGGCATGAAGTACGCCCGCCTCAGCCTCTGCACCTTCGAAGGCCACATCCCCACCCGCGCCCAGCGCTGCGGACGCCTCCTCGCCCTGCTCCTCTCCGTTTTGCCCGTTGGCCTCGGCCTCGTCTGGGCCATCTTCGACGAAAACCACCTCACTTGGCACGACCGCCTCTCACGTACCTACCTCCGCAAGTTCTAGACCCGGTCGTGTAAATCCAGTTTTGAAAGAACGTGCTTTGAAAGGGCACGACCGGTAGGTCAGGGCTGGTAGGTCAGGGCTTCAGTGCCTGCGTGAGAACTCGTTCCTGCGCCAACTTGCTAACTTGCCATGCCTGCGAAGCGGGCGCTAACTTGCAGCCTTTGAGTAAAAACGGGCTTTTCTCAAGCACCGAAAGATCGTTCTCACACACTCACTTCAGCCCTGACATTTTGAACCCCACAGAATTTGGGGTTTTGCAGGCTGCGGAAAAACTCAATATGGGCGGCGTATTTAGAAGTTTTGTAACAGGGCAAGACTTCAGTCGGGCCGCAAATGCCTCAAAATAAAGGACGGCCTTTAGCCCCTGCTTGTCTCTCCTTACCGAAGTAGCTGACTCACGCCCTCTTTCCGCAGCCTGTTCAACCCCCGCATAAAGTCAGCAAAATCAATGGGGTTTTATCCCCGGAGAAACGCTTTCCGCCAATTTCACCCAAAATCCCGCCTTTTTCCCAGTCCCCTAGAAAGTAGCCCGCAAACCCAACTGGGCCGCGAAAGGGACGCCCACCGTCGTACCCGGGCCGAAGAAATCTCCCAGCGCTCCGCCGGCAAGCCGTAACTGGNNGCCGCCTCCGCCGCAGGCACCGGCAGCGTAGCGATATTCGTCACATAATTCGCGCCCGGATTGTTGCGGTTGAAGAGATTGAAGAACTCGATGAACGGCATAATTGACCATTGATCGCCCGCCTTGATCGGCCTGCTTACGCGCAGGTCGGTCTGAATGTACGGCGTTCCGCGAAACTGATCCAGCACCGTCGGAATTCCGTTGATCTCGATGCGCTCCTTGTTGTTCGCCGTGGTCACAGTAAATGGGCGCGCGCTCTCCGCCTGCGACAGCCCGCTGATCTCGAATCCCGCCCCAGCCCGCAGCCTCCCGGCCACCACAAAGCGCTGCCGAACGTCTTCGCCCGATGGTCCGTAATCCCCCTCGCCAAACGGATCGAGCGGATTGCACACCCCATTGACGTAATCGAAGAGCTCGCCCAGCACGCAACCCCAGGTCTGTGCCTTCGAGAAAGTGTAATTCGCAATCAGGTTCGCGCGCCGCGAAACGTTCCCTTGCAGATGAATCAGCAGCCCGTTGTACGCCGAGCGGTTGTCGGAGTGGAAGACGTTCACATCCGGAACATAGGTCGCCTGAAAAGGATCGCTCGCGGCAAGCTGCGGCGTAAACAGGTTGGTGCCGCCCGTGTAGCTGTACGCGCGGTAGGCGTGGTCGCCCTGCTCGTGAATGTAATCGGCGCTCAGTGCCCAGTTGGCGCTGAACGCATGTTGCACGCCACCCGACGAGTGAATCGCATAAGGCGTCCGGTAGTTGGGAGCGATCAGTTTAGCCGTCCCGCCCTCAGCGTCGCCCGCAATGCATCCCGCTGTCTCCGGGCTGCCCGGATTCGCAATCGGGTCAACGCACGGGCCTGCCGCCGAGTTCACGGCCTGGAAAGCCGTGGCCCAGCCATTCTGCGCCAGGTCGTTGAAGTAGAGCCCAAAGCCCGCCCGAATTACCGTGTTTCCCTTGCCGCCCAGCGACCACGCAATGCCCAGCCGCGGCGCAAACTGCTTGTGATCGTCGTGCGGAGCCCCGCTCACCAGCGGAATCCCCAGCGCCTCGAGCGTGATGTACCCCGGATTGTCGATCTGGCTTCGCCCCGATCCAATGAACAGACCCCACGTCGACGAGTAGCGGAGCCCATAATTGAAGGTCAAATCCTGCCGTATGCGCCAGGAATCCTGCGCGTAAACCGCCAGCCGCTGCACGTTCTGCGAGAAGCTGCCGTCGCCTGCGGGAGTGTAAGTGCAGGTGATGCCAGAAGAAATGCTTGGCTCCGGATTGCACTGCGAGGCCGGCGAAACAAAATAAAACGGCAATGGACTCGTGATACCACCGCAGCCGGATCCGGGCGGATTGATGTAGCAATCAGGGTTGGCCGAATACTCGATGATCTGCTCCGCAGCAGACGCAAATGCGCCGCCAAGCACCGGCTCATGAATGAAATTCACGCCGAATTTCAGCGCATGGCGCCCACGCTCGTTGCTCAGATCGTAGCGGAACTGGTATTTCTCCTGGCTGCGAGCGGACGGGAAAAACGTGATCGGCGTCGCAAACTGGTTGTCGCCAAAAGTTTCAAACCCCGACACCGTCAACGAAGTCGAGCTGAAAGGAAAGGCCAGCGCAAATCCAAGATCGGTGTTGCGCGTCTGCGTCAGGTGCAATCCGCTGCTGTTGAAGACAAACTTCCCCAGCAGCGCTGGAGTGAACGCAATTTGATTGCCGATCACCAGGCTCAAATAGTTGTTGTGCGTCAGCAAACCTGTCGAGGGCAGAGTCCCCTGCTGCACCAGGTCATTAAGCGTTGTGTAGTCGTCGATTGAACTGCGCAGAAACCACTGCGATTTGGCCGTTTGCCTCCAGTCCATTCGCTCCGACCCAAAATAATCGCGAAACGGAATCGGAACAAACGACGGCACGGCGATCGAGCTCACTCCCGGAATCAGCCCCTCCGACGCCAGCGCGGCCAGGGCGTCAAATTCGGTCGTGCTCGCCGGACTATACGCAATGCTGGCGTTCTCATGCACATTTTCAAACGCCGTGAACGACCACACCTTGTCCGTCTTCAAAGGTCCGCCCAGCGTCGCCACGTAGTTTTGCCGCGAAAACGGCTGCTTGGGATTCGGAGCCGGATTTTCAATGGGAAATCGCGCATTCAGCGCCGCTGCGCGTTCGTAAAATGCGGCGTCTCCGTGAAACGCATTCGAGCCGCTCTTGGTCGTGATCACCACCGACCCGGCCGTCATCCCGCCCGTGTCCGCATCCTCCTGCGAAGTGCGGATGGCAAATTCCTGAATCGAGTCCGGCGAGAAATTCTGCAGAAAGCCGCCAATGTAATCGTCCGAATTGTCGCCGCCATCCACTGAGAGCTCGTTGTTCAAGCCCGAGCTTCCGCCCGTCGAAACCGCCGTAATGCGAGCCTTGGTCGGGTCCGATGGCTCTACCGGCTCGGTTCCCGGAGCCAGGTAGGCGATGTTGGCAAAACTGCGCGCCGGCAGCGGCAGGCCTTCCAGATCCGGGCTCGTGGCCACCGCCTGGTGTACCGTGCTGCCCACGTCGATCGGCTGCGCGGTAATTGAGGAGGCTTCGCCGCGTACCCCAACCGTCTGCGAAACCGCTGCGGGTTTCATGATCACCGTGATGTCGCGGATCACGCTCACAGCCACCGGAATGCTCGCCTTCGCATCGGCAAAACCGCCGGCCGTAACATGCACGTCGTAGGTCCCGGGCGCGAGATCGTCCATGCGGAATTCTCCGCGGGCATCGCACCACGCGCCGCGCTCAAAAGATTCGCCGGCCAGACGAACCTCGATCTTCGCCGCGGCAATGCGCGCTCCGGTCAAATCCTCAACCACGCCGCGCAGAGTTCCAGCCGGATTCTGTGCATGAAGCAGCGCAGCAATCCAAAGGATTGGCAGCGCCACCCTCCAGGCTTTATTTCCGTTCAAGCGGACCTCGCGTTTGAACCGAAGTTGCAATCCTGTCTATTCTGCCACGATTGATCTCCGCCGTCCCATGATTTCAGAATCCAAAGCGAATCCGCCATGAAACGGCACGCCCTCACAGGCCGCGGAAAACCGATGCTTTGAAACGGTACGACTGGTAGGTCAGGGCTTCACAGGCTGCGGAAAACTCTTGCCCGGAGGGAGGCGGGGGTTTCAACCCCCGCAAAAAGACAACAGAATTGATTTGGGCTTTTAGCCCCGGCGCGACGCCATTCAGGCTGCGGGAAAACGATGCTTTGAAAGGGCACGCATGGTAGGTCAGGGCTGGTAGGTCAGGGCTTTAGCCCTGACTGACTGTCGTAAAATCCTCAAAAAAAAGCGCGGGCTTCAGCCCCCGAGGGATGTTCTTCGGGCATTTCACCCCAAATCCAGCCTTTTTCCGCACCCTCTCCAGCCCACACATCAGCCAACCCGCCCCACACCAGGAATCAACCAGCGCCGCCGGTGACCCTGCCCCAGGGCTGGGCGCCGCGCCATCACGTTCG
>PLSH01000118.1 GCA_003165095.1 Acidobacteriaceae bacterium | reverse complement strand
CCGGGGTCGCCGGTGGCGATGTAGAGCCGTCCCGCGGAGTCGAAGGTCAGGTCCCAGATGTAATGGGGTTTTGCGTCGGCTTTTTCCAAGCCGGGATTACCGTCGGCGGCTGCGTCAACGGCGGCGGCGTCAAAGACCACCGTGGCGCGGGATTCATCCTGTTTTGCGGTTGCATCGGCCTTGAGGCGGTAGACCTTGCCACTGGGGAGGGTAGCGGCGTAGAGAGCGCCATCCGGCCCCAGACGCACTACCTGGACGCTCAGATCCCTGGTCTCGAACAGCGTGAAGGGCTTCTCGCCCTTTTGGGTTCCGGCCCGAAGCACCGTCGCGGGGGAGCCGGTTCCCAGATATACCGTGCCGTTCTTATCTGCTGCGACCGACCAGACGAAGGTGGAAGGCGTGGTGAGCACGTCGGTGAGGCCCGGCCCCTGGCGCAAATGCCCGTCGCTGGTAAGCGCAACTCCCTGGGTCGTGCCTTTCTCAAATTCTTCGAGCTGAGCCTGCGTCCACAGGTGGGTGCCCTGGGCTGCGCAAGGCCGGGGATGAAGAATCATGGATGCAATAAGAGTCGCCGCAAGTGCGGAGAATCCAAAGGTGGATCGGAAAACCATGCGGGAGAAGACAAACATGCTGCCGTTGAGTCTACTAAAGTTGGCGGTAATCCACATACTTTCCGGGCGAAGGAGCGTGGTTCTCGGCGGGGCGAAATTGGAGGGCTTGACGCGGCTTTTGGAATTGTGTCTGGTAGGATTTGTAGCTGGCGGGAAGACGCGTGCGCGATTAAGCGGGGCTTCCTTCCGCGTCCTCTATCGGAATTGATTCCTGAGTGAGGCTGACGCAGGCTGCGGAGAAAGGAATGCGGGACAGGAGAAGCGCACGCAAGGGCTGAAGCCCAAGTCTATTCTTGCAGTATTTTCGGCCCGCGACCCAGAGGGTGCCCCGGTCGTGCCCTTTTTACAAAGCATCGATTTTCCGCGGACTGTGAAGCCATGCCCTAAAAAGAGACAAGTTTGTAAGTTGTTGAGGAATGAGTACGGGCCCCCAGGTTGATGCCGACCCACCCATCGGACAAAAACAAAGACGTCCGATGGATGGGGCACAGTTTCATTCCCCGTGGGTCGGCTTTGCCGGTGAAGGACTGTTGCAAAGCATCGTTTTTTCGCAGGCTGTAAGCTGTCGATAAGAAACAGGAGATGCCATGAAAAACCTTTCACGACGAATCGCGGTTGCAGTATTAATGGCGTGGATGGGCGCGGGCGCGGCCCGGGCCGAACCGAGGATCTTTCTTGGCAACGATTACGGAGCCAAGGGGGACGGCAAGAGCCTGAATACGGTTTCGATTCAGAGGGCAATCGACGCAGCTGCCGCGGCCGGCGGCACGGTAGCGCTGAAGCCGGGAATCTATCTGACCGGATCGCTGTTTCTCAAGTCGGGCGTGACGCTGGATGTGGGGGAAGGCGTAACGCTGATCGGATCGGAGAGCTTGAAGGATTATCCAATGCTTCCCACGCGCATCGCGGGCATCGAGATGACCTGGCCGGCGGCGCTGATCAATGTGCGCGATCAGCATGACGTGAGGATTACGGGGAGGGGAACGATCGACGGCGACGGCCCGATCTGGTGGAAATCGTACTGGGATTTGCGCGCTGCCTATCAGCCCAGGGGGTTGCGGTGGGCGTCAGACTACGATGCGCGTCGGCCGCGGCTGATTCTGTTTCAGAACTCCTCGAACATCGAGCTCGGCGGCGGGATTCTGCTGCGGCGGTCGGGATTCTGGACGGTGCAGATTCTGTATTCGCACGACGTGCACGTGGACGGGGTGGTGATTCGGAATAACGAAGGCGGCAAAGGGCCGAGCACGGACGGAATCGATATCGACTCGTCGCGCAAGGTGCTGGTGGAACACGCGGACATTGACGTGAACGACGACGCGCTGTGCCTGAAGGCGGGGCGCGATTCGGATGGGTTGCGCGTGAACCGGCCTACGGAGGACATTGTTCTGCGGGATTCAATTATTCGCGAGGGAGCGGCCGCGGTGACCATCGGGAGCGAGACATCGGGAGGATTTCGCAACATCGAGGCCTACAACATCACGGCGCTGAGCGGCGTGCCTTCAGGGGTTCTATTCAAGTCGGCGCATACGCGCGGAGGGTTCGCGGAGGGAATCAGGATTCACGATCTCACGCTCACCGGGGTTGCGATACCGATTCACGTCACCATGAACTGGAATCCGAGTTTCAGCTACGCAACGCTGCCGGAGGGCATGAAAGACGTTCCATCCTACTGGACTGTGCTCACAACCAAGGTTCCGGTGGAGAAGGGATTGCCTCATTTCCGTGATGTGCACATCTGGAATATCAAGGCTACGGGCGCGAAAAAGGCATTCGAAGTGAGCGCATATCCCGACGCCACTCTGGATGATTTCCGGCTCGATCATCTGGACATTGAGGCGGCCACGGCGGGCACGATCGCGAACGCAAAGAACTGGACGCTCACGGACAACAACATCCGCACCGTCGATGGAAGCAAGCCGGTTTTCACGGACGGCATGGTGCAGGATCCGAGGGATGTTCCTTACGGGGAGCCGAAGTAAATGCGGCGCGGGTGCGGCGGCTCGGGCGCAGCGATGCAAGGAGTGGTTCGGTAGCGCATCGACACGATTCGCTAGTGTCTAGACCATATGATTTGGTAATTACCCTTGGACCAGCGCGGGCGGGGACGCCCTCACTACAGCCGGTCTGGAGACCGGCGCTACATTCCGGCGATACCACAATCATTCGGTCACGGTACTAGGCGCGAAGCGGCGCTGCACTCGAGTGGAGGCGAAGCTGCGAAGGATCGGCTTTGGCGGCCAAATAGGTGTCGACGGCGGCGGCGGCCTTGCGGCCCTCAGCGATGGCCCAGACGACGAGCGACTGTCCGCGGCGCATATCGCCGGCGGCGAAGATGCCGTCGACGGAAGTGGCGTAGTTGGTGGTGGCTACATTGCCGCGGTTGTCGAGGGCCACGCCGAACTGCTCGATCATGCCGGAACGGACGGGTCCGAGGAAGCCCATGGCGAGCAGGACGAGATCGACATCGAGGGTGAACTCGGAGCCGGCTTGGGCCACGAAATTTGGCGGAGGGCCGACGCGGATGGCGTGAAGCTGCTTGACGTTGCCGTTTTCGTCGCCGGTGAAATTGACGCTGTTGATGGCCCAGTCGCGGATGCCGCCTTCTTCGTGCGAGCTTTCGGTGCGCAGTTGGAGNNGTGTCGCCGCCGCCGATGATGACGACGTTTTTGCCGGTGGCAAGGATGGAGCCGGCAGCCTTCATGCCGGCGAGGAGCAATTCTTCCGGGTCGCCTTCGCAGCGGCGATTTTGCTGGGGGAGGAACTCCATGGCGAAGTGAATGCCTTTGAGCTCGCGGCCGGGAATTTTGAGATCGCGGGGTTGTTCTGATCCGCCGCAGAGGAGAATTGCGTCGTATTGCTCGGTGAGCGACTCGGCAGAGACGTTGACGCCGATGTGAGCGTTGGTCTGGAAGATGACGCCCTCGGCGCGCAATTGATCGATGCGGCGATCGAGGATGTGCTTTTCGAGCTTGAAATTGGGGATGCCGTAGCGAAGCAGGCCGCCAATGCGGTCATTCTTCTCATAGACGGTGACGGAGTGGCCGGCGCGGCGCAACTGCTGTGCGGCAGCCAGTCCGGCGGGTCCGCTGCCGACTACGGCAACGAGTTTTCCGGTGGCGTGCTCGGGCGGCTCGGGATGAATCCAGCCTTCGTCAAAGCCGCGTTCGACGATGGAGCGCTCGATGAGCTTGATGGAGACGGGCGGCTGGTTGATGCCGAGAACGCAGGCGGCTTCACAGGGAGCGGGGCAGATGCGGCCGGTGAACTCAGGAAAGTTGTTGGTGGAGTGGAGGCGGCGGACGGCGGCTTCCCAGCGATTGTTGTAGACCAGGTCGTTCCAATCGGGAATGAGATTGTTGACCGGGCAGCCGGTGTGGCAGAAGGGAACGCCGCAGTCCATGCAGCGAGCGCCCTGCTCGCGCTGTTTTTGTTCAGGGAACGGCTCGTAGATTTCGAGCCAATCCTCGATGCGTTTGCCGGCATCGCGGCGGGTAGCCTGTTCGCGTTGAATCTCAAGAAAACCGGTGACTTTACCCATGCTGAACCTCTGCCGTTGCAGCCACGCGGGCCGGCGATGGAGTAGGAAAAACGTGGACTGCGTCAGATGCTGCATGGGAGCGGGCAACACCGAGAACGCGTTTGTATTCGTGCGGGAAAACCTTGATGAACCTGGGCTGGGCATCGGTCCAGTGTTCGAGAATCCAGGCGGCGCGAGGGCTGCCGGTGAGGTCGCGATGGCGCTCGAGGAGGGAGCGCACGCGATCGAGGTCAGCCGGCTCGACGAGGGGCTCTAGGTCGACGCTGGCCTTGTTGCAGCGGCGCGCTTCGAAATCGCCCTGGTCGTCATAGACGTACGCGATGCCGCCGCTCATGCCGGCAGCGAAGTTTCGGCCGGTAGGACCGAGGACGATGACCAGGCCGTTGGTCATGTATTCGCAGCCATGGTCGCCGACGCCTTCTACGACAGCTGTTGCGCCTGAGTTTCGGACGGCGAAGCGCTCGCCGGCGATGCCGTTGAGGAAGACTTCGCCGCTGGTGGCGCCGTAGAGAACCACGTTGCCGACGAGGATGCTTTCTTCAGGCAGGAAGCTGGAGGTCTTGGGCGGGTAGGCGATGATGCGGCCGCCGGAAAGGCCTTTGCCGAGGTAATCGTTGGAATCGCCTTCGAGCTCGAGGGTGACGCCATTGGGAACGAATGCGCCGAAGCTCTGGCCGGCCGAACCCTGGAAGCGGTAGTGGATGGAACCGTCAGGCAAACCGGCGGAGCCGTAGCGGCGGGCGATCTGTCCGCCGAGCATTGCGCCGACGGTGCGATGGACGTTGCGGATGGCGAAGCTGGCCTTTACAGGCTCTTGCGTTTCCAGGGCTGGTGCTGCCTTTGCGATGAGAACGTGATCGAGAGCCGCAGCGAGGCCGTGATCCTGGGCCTGGACGCGGCGGCGGGCCACGCGCGAGGGAACGGTTGGAGCATAGAGGATGGAAGAGAGATCGATGCCCTTGGCCTTCCAATGCAAATCGGCGACCGAGGCATCGATTTTATCGACGCGGCCGACCATTTCGTCGACGGTGCGGAAGCCGAGTTTGGACATGTGCTGGCGCATCTGTTCGGCGATGAAGAAGAAGAAGTTGATGACGTGCTCGGGGGTGCCGGTGAAGCGCGAGCGCAGGACCGGGTCCTGGGTAGCGATGCCGACCGCGCAGGTGTTGAGGTGGCACTTGCGCATCATGATGCAGCCCATGCTGATGAGGGGCATGGTGGCGAAGCCGAACTCTTCAGCGCCGAGCAGTGCGGCGATGACCACGTCGCGGCCGGTCTGGAGCTTGCCGTCGGTCTGCACACGGATGCGGGAGCGCAGATCGTTGAGCAGCAGGACCTGTTGGGTTTCGGCAAGGCCGAGTTCCCAGGGCAGGCCGGCGTGCTTGATGGAACTGAGCGGGGAAGCGCCGGTGCCGCCGGTATCGCCGGAGATGAGGACGACGTCGGCGTGGGCCTTGGCGACTCCGGCAGCGACGGTGCCGACTCCAACTTCAGAGACCAGCTTGACGGCGATGCGAGCCTGCGGATTGACGTTTTTCAGGTCGTAGATGAGCTGAGCGAGATCTTCAATGGAGTAGATGTCGTGGTGCGGCGGCGGCGAGATGAGGCCGACGCCGGGGATGGAGTGGCGAATCCTGGCGATGACCTCGTCCACTTTGTGCCCGGGCAACTGGCCGCCCTCGCCGGGCTTTGCGCCCTGGGCCATCTTGATCTGGAGTTCGTCGGCATTGACCAGGTAGTTGGTGGTGACGCCGAAGCGCCCGCTGGCCACCTGCTTGACGGCGCTGCGGCGCAGATCGCCGTTTGGGTCGCGCTTGAAGCGGGCTTCATCCTCGCCGCCTTCGCCGGTGTTGGACATGCCGCCGAGGCGATTCATGGCGATGGCGAGAGTCTCGTGCGCCTCTTTGCTGATGGAGCCGAAGCTCATGGCGCCGGTGGTGAATCTCTTGACGATTTCTTTGGCCGGTTCGACTTCATCGATAGGGACGGGGTGCTCAGAGTACTTGAGCTGGAGCAGGCCGCGCAGGGTACACAGAGTGCGGTTCTTATCGTCGATGAGGTCGGTGTATTCCTGAAAAGTGGCTGGATTGTTGGTGCGGACGGCGTGCTGAACCTTGCTGATGGTGAGCGGATTGAGCAGGTGGTATTCGCCGCCCTCGCGGTATTGGTACTGGCCGCCGACGACAAGGTCGGTTTCAGAATCGGTGAGGGGCTGGAAGGCGTAGGCGTGCTTGAGCTGGGCTTCGCGGGCCAGCACTTCGAGGCCGACGCCCTCAATGCGGGAGGCGGTTCCGGGGAAATAGGACTCGATGAGCGACTTGTTAAGGCCGACGGCCTCAAAGACCTGCGCGCCGCGGTAGCTTTGCAGGGTGCTGATGCCCANNCCCTTGTTAATGGCCTTGATGAAGTTCTTTTCGGCGTATTCGGCGGAGACGTCGTCTGGCAGCAGGCCGCGGCGCTTGAGGTCGTGGAGGGTCTCGATGGCGAGATAGGGATTGATGGCGCTGGCGCCGTATCCGATGAGCAGGGCGAAGTGCATGACCTCGCGGGGCTCGCCGCTCTCGATGATGAGCGCAACCTGGGTGCGGGTTTTTTCACGGACGAGGCGGTTGTGGACGGCGGCCATGGCCAGCAGGCTGGGGATGGGCGCGTAAGTGGCGTCGACGCCGCGATCGGAGAGGATGAGCAGGGTGTAACCGGAATGGACGGCGTGCGCGGCGCGGGCGCTGAGGTCGTCGAGCGAATGCTTGAGGCCGGCTTCACCATCGGCGGCGCGGAAGAGGGCGGGAAGGGTGGTGGCGAGCAGATCGCCGGAAGAGACGCGGCGCAGCTTTTCAAGGTCGCGGTTGGTGAGGATGGGGTGAGGCAGCTTGAGGGTATGACAGTTTTCCGGCTCCTCGTTGAGGATGTTGCGCTCGGTGCCGATG
>PLSH01000317.1 GCA_003165095.1 Acidobacteriaceae bacterium | reverse complement strand
CTAAAGAAATAAGTTCGTAAGTTGTTGAGAAATGAGTACGGGTCCCCAGGTTAATGCCGACCCACCCATCGGACAAAAACAGAGACGTCCGATGGATGGGGCACAGTTTCATTCCCCGTGGGTCGGCTTTGCCGGTGGAGGACTGTTACAGAGCATCTTTTTTCCGCAGGCTGTGAAGCCCTAAAAAGAAACAAGTTTGTAAGTTGTTGAGAAATGAGTACGGGCCTCCAGGTTCATGCCGACCCACCCATCGGACAAAAACANNGTGGGTCGGCTTTGCCGGTGGAGGGATGTTACAAAGGGTGGTTTGGCGCCGTAGTTCACGGCGCCTGAGCCCGGAGGTGCTATTCTCTCCCCGAGATGCACGGACTTACGCTGTTCAAATCATTTGCTGTGGCGATGTTGATCCTGGCCAACGCATTTTTTGTGGCGGCGGAGTTCGCGCTGGTGTCGATACGGGAGACGCGGATCGAGCAGCTTCTGGAGGCGCAGGTGCCGGGAGCGCGCGCGGTGCGGCGATTGCAGCGCGGGCTTGAGGACCTGCTTCCCGCGGTGCAACTGGGGGTGACGCTGTGCTCCCTGGCGCTGGGATGGCTGGGTGAGCCGCTGGCGGCATCGATTTTGCAGCCGTGGTTTGGCATGCTGCCTCACTCCCAGATTTACGGGCACATTGCCGCGGTGGTTCTGGGATTTGCGCTGATCACTTATTTTCACGTGGTGGTGGGGGAGCTGGTGCCGAAGTCGCTGGCGTTGCGTCGGGCGGAGGCGCTGGCGGTGGCGGTGGCGCCGCCGATGCTGGTATTCATGGCGGTGGTGCGGCCGGCGGTGCGGCTGCTGCGGGGCTCGGCGGCGGCGGTGCTGCGGGGATTTGACATTCCCATGACGGAGCGGGCGGCGGTGCACTCGGCCGATGAGCTGAAGCTGATTGCCACGGCGGCTCGGCGGCTGGGGCTGCTGCCGCAGTTTCAGGAGACGCTGATCCACCGGGCGCTGGAGCTGGACGACGTTCCGGTGCGGGAGATCATGACGCCGCGGCAAAAGATTTTCTCGCTGCCCTCGAACATGAGCCTGGAAGAAGCGTGCGCAAAGGTGATTGCGCGGCACCACTCGCGGGTTCCGGTATACGACGAGACGCGCGGCCCGGAACACATTGTGGGAGTGGTCTACTCGCGGGATCTTGCGCGGCTGCTGTTTTTCCGGACCACGGGGGCTTCGCAGAACACGGCGCAGATCGAGCTGCGACTGGCGCAGATCATGCGCGAGGTTCTGGTGGTTCCGGAGACAAAATCGGTGCTTGATCTGATTCGCGAGTTCCAACTACGGCGGCGGCACCTGGCGGTTGCCGTGGACGAATACGGATCGATTGTGGGGCTGGTGACGGCCGAGGACGCGGTGGAACAACTGACGGGCGAGTTTGAAGACGAGTTCGATTCGCCTTCGCTGCCGGTGCTGACGACTGCGGGCGGAGCGGTGGTGATGGACGGAGGGGTGAATCTGCGCGACCTGGAGACGCAGATGCACTGGAAGCTTCCGCGCGACGGCGGGGTGGAAACCCTAGCCGGATTTTTTCTGTTTCGCATGGGGCACATTCCGCGGCCGGGCGAACAAGTAGTGTTTGAAGACCGCCGGTTGACGGTGGTGGAGATGGACGCGCGGCGGATTGCGAAGATCCGCGTGGAGCCGGTGAATCGCGAGCCGGCGGAGTCGCAGTAACCGGCAATACCTACTGCGAAGCGGCGGCGGATGCAGACGGTTGCCTGGTGAACTCGAAGGTGCAGGGACGGCCTTCGATGCCGAGTCCTTCGTCCCTGGTTCCCGTGCCAGTGGCGTCTTTGAATTGAGCCTTGATGTTGTAGCTATAGTCCGCGCCTTGGTGGGCGAGAACTCCGCGGGCGTATTGCCGTGAGGCGACGATGCCATTGGCGGAGAGTTTGGCACTGCCGTCTTCAGCAAGTGCGCCTTCGATGAGCAGGTAGCCGGGCTGTCCCGCGACGCCGTGTTCTCCACGCAGGTTGTTGTTCTGGATAACGCTCGTGAACTGCCAGGTGTAGGCGTCGGTCTTGCCTTTTGCCGGGCAGGTGAGCCTGGTGAGCCAGTTGCCGTCGAAACGTTGCACTCCGAACGAGGCTGCCGGCAAAAGAATAAGGGCGCTAACGACCAGGAGCCGAATCTTGCGCATTCCATTCCCCTCCTGGGGCAGGAATGTTAGCACAGAGGGGGCTTTTGATTCGGTGATGGAGCCGGGGCGAATGCCGTGGAGGCTCCACTCATTTTTCAATGCATTGTGAAACCTCGTGGTGAGATTTTGAATTGCACGCCAGGTTTCCCGGCGTGGCACTTTCCATATGGAACCCGCGTTTCAGGAAAGTGTTGCACTGTTTGCGCATGCGGTGAGGATGGTGGCGGCCTTCAAGGTGTATTGTTCCGGTAACGAGACTCGCTGCTGGGAATCGGGCAGCAAGGAGAAAGACGGATGAAGGACAAGGCGAAGATGAACCAGAGGGTTCAAGCGAAGGGAATCAAAGTGGAGGGCCGTTCGAAGGGTGGCGCGGTTCCGCTGCAACTGGGGAAGGACTGCGACTACGAGCGCGAGCTGCGCCGCCTTCAGGTGGAACTGGTGAAGCTGCAGGAGTGGATTCGGCACAAGGGGCTGCGCGTGGTGGTGCTGTTTGAGGGGCGCGACGCGGCGGGCAAGGGCGGGGCGATCAAGCGGATTACGGAGAGCCTGAACCCGCGCATCTGCAGAGTGGTGGCGTTGGGCACGCCCACAGAGCGGGAGAAGAGCCAGTGGTACTTTCAGCGGTACGTTCCGCATCTTCCCGCGGGCGGGGAAATGGTTCTGTTCGACCGGAGCTGGTACAACAGGGCGGGCGTGGAGCGGGTGATGGGATTCTGCACGGAGGCGCAGTATCTCGAATTCATGCAGAGCTGCCCGGAGTTTGAGCGGATGCTGGTGCGGTCGGGAGTTCTGCTGATCAAGTACTGGTTCTCAGTGAGCGACGAGGAGCAGGAGCGGCGTTTTCAGGACCGGATGGACAAGCCGACCAAGCGCTGGAAGCTGAGCCCGATGGACCTGGAATCGCGCAAGCACTGGGCGGATTATTCGCGGGCCAAGGACGAGATGTTTGCCCTGACCGACACCAAGCATGCGCCCTGGTACGTGGTGAACGCCGAGGACAAGCAAGCGGCGCGGCTGAACGTGATCCGGCACGTGCTCTCGATGATTCCGTACAACGATCTGACACCGGAGCCGCTGAAGCTGCCGAAGCTGGAGAAGACGAAGTACGTACGGCCGCCGATCCAGGAGCAGAATTTTATTCCGGAGGTGTATCGGTAGGGCAGGGAACGAGGGAAAAGGGAATAGAGAGTAGGCGGACTTTAGCTGGCTTGCGGATTGATGTCGAGGCAGATGATTTTGGGTTCCAATTCTCCACTGGCGGTTACTGAGAGCAGGCACACGGATATCGGTAACTCGAAGCGGCGGGGGCTGCAGGAGCCGGGGTTGAAGTAGAGCACGGCTTTTTGCCGTGGATAGGCGCTCGGATACTGGGTGAGTTTCGCGGCGCTACTCACCAACTCCAGGTGTAGCCAATTCCGGTGGTGGTGTACCAGGGGACGGTGGGGATTTTGTTGTAGCTCTCCTGAATCCAGATGCCGTTGTGGTCGTTGAAGTGGATGGCTGCGCCGAGGGCTTCGCCGTCGTAGAACCTGTTCTCGACATGCGCGTTGCCAGTGAAGCTGGTGAGGCCGGCCTGCACCCAGGTGTATCCGGTTATCAGCTTGGTTTTGGGAATGGCGAAGTTTTTCATCACGCCCAGCGCCTCAGTGTGCGAGCCGAAGGCGGTGTGGAAGAATCCATGGGAGCCGGCATTCTCATAGGTGTAGGTAAATGTCAGCTCGTCGCCGACGGGATCCTTTTTGAGGAAGGCGAAGGTGTGGCCGATGCCGATGTTGAGATTGGCGCGGGGCACCAAGCCTGGGCGGTCGAAGTCAGAGCCCGGCATGACGAAAAAGTCGGTTGAGGTGCCGGAGTCGGCGGGCGGCGGTGCGGGGGTTGTGGTTTGCGCAGTTGTGCAGACTGCGGAGATCAAGAGGAGGGCGCAAAGCTGCAATCCACAGCGAAGGACTGCGCGGGAGGCCATTTTTTGGGGCTCCTGGATCGAGGCGGTCGATGTGTCCGAAGGGATCGGGGGATCGAACGTCTGCGTAACGCGCGCCGAAGCGGCGTCCTGAAACAATTTCACCATCGCGGGCGTAAACGAAGCATGAATGACGGAGCGCTGATTACCGAAATGCGGGACGTCTATAGTCCGCCGGATCGGAATCAAGAGATGTGCGGCAACTGGACGATCTCCGGCTGGAGATCTCCGTCCGCGCTGACCGTGAGCAGGCCTACCGTTACCGGGAGCTCGAAGCGGCGGGGGCCGCAGGAGCCGGGGTTGAAATAGAGGACTCCTTTTTTGGTGAAGAAATTCGGGACGTGGGTGTGGCCGTGCAGGACGGCGGCGAATTT
>PLSH01000017.1 GCA_003165095.1 Acidobacteriaceae bacterium | reverse complement strand
ATGAACTACGACATTTCTTCGCGGTACCTGGAAGCTGCGGGCACGAGACTGATAGCAGGAAGGAATCTGACGCCGGACGACGACAGCAAGGCGCCGAAGGTGGCGCTGGTGAACCGGGAGTTTGCGGTGAAGGTTTTCGGATCGGTGCAGAAAGCCATTGGCGGGCATTTCAAGTACTGGAGCGGAACGCGGGCGGAAGTGGTGGGGGTGGTGGAAGACGGGAGATACCGGACGCTGACGGAGGATCAGCAGCCCGCGATGTTTTTCTCGTTTCTGCAGCAACAGGAGAGCGGAACGTGGCTGGTGGTGCGGTCGGGGCGGGACAGCCAAGAGATTTCAAGGGCGCTGGAGCAGACACTGCACGGGCTGGACTCGGGACTGCCTCTCGCGGTGAGGGCGTGGAACCAGGAGATGAGCTCGGCGCTGTTTGCGGCACGGGTGGCGACGGTGGCGCTGGGTGTGCTGGGCTTGCTGGGGGCGATGCTGGCGGTGACGGGAATCTTTGGGATGGCGTCGTACACGGTGAGCAAACGGCTGCGCGAATTGGGAATTCGGATGGCTCTGGGGGCGCGGCGGAGGGAAGTGCTGCGGGCGGCGCTGGGGCGGTCGTTTGTGCTGCTGTCGGTGGGTTCCGTCGCGGGATTGGCGGGCGGCGTTTTCCTCAGCAAGGTGTTGTCGTCCATCGTGTACCAGGCGGTGCCCAAGGACCCGGTGGTGTTGGGCGGGGTGGTGTTGACGATGCTGGCGCTGGGGCTGGCGGCTGCGTGGATTCCGGCGCAAAAGGCGCTTGGGGTGGATCCGATGATCCTGCTGCGGGAAGAGTGAGGGGACAGGGAACGAGGGAATAGGGAATAGGGGAACGAGTGAAGAAGTGAATAAGTGAATAAGTGAGCGGGGAATAGGGAATGGGAGGCCATCGACCTCATTTCTCATCTACCCAGGCATGAACATTTGCGGCGATGTTCTTGAATTTTTTCTTGAGCCAGTGAGTCTTCAGGTCGAATATGTAGATGTCGTTCGTCTGCTCATCCGGGTCATGGACCCTGGTGATCGGGAGTTTTCTTGAATCGGGAGACCAAACGGGTTCCCTCCGGAAACTGAGGCAAGGCTCCTGCGCCCCTACGGGGCTGGGATCATTTGATGGGGCTGTTCCCCGGATTGCGTGCGCGGGGCGCACTCCATCCGGGGCTAACTTCCTTTGCCCCTCCGGGGCATTTCGGCGGTGTCGCCGATGGGGCTGAGGGCATGTCCTTTCAGAACATCTTTGTCGCTGGGGCCGAAGGAGTGCCCCTTCAGAACATCTTTGTCGATGGGGCTGAGGGCGTGCCTTTTCAGAACATCTTTGTCGATGGGGCCGAAGGAGTGCGTCTCAAAACAACTGGCGTTCAGAGGAATAGCTTAACTGCGGAGTGCCTAATGAACGCGGATGGAGCCGGAGCCGGTTTCAACTCTTACTGTGGGTCCGCCGCCGGCGATTTTGCCTGAGAGGTGGTGCTTGCTCTCGTTGTCCTGGCCGGCAATTTCGCGGTCGCAGTGGACGCCGCCGGAGCCGGTGGAGGCGTCGAGGGTGAAGGGTGCGCTGCCGGTCCACAGCTCTACGCTGCCGGACCCAGTCTGGAGATGCCAGGGGCCGGCGGGCGTTCCTTCCGCTTTGATGCTGCCCGATCCTGTTTCTGCCTTGAGCACTCCATGGATGTTGTGGAGCTCGATCGATCCGGAACCTGTCTCTGCCTTGACGCCACCCTGGCCGATCAGATCGGCATAGATGCTGCCTGAGCCGGTGCCGGCTGAGAAGCCTCCCTGGAGGCCGGTGGCATGAATACCGCCCGAGCCGGTGTTCAGCTTTGCGTTGACGCCCACGCCGTCGTCGGTGATGCTGCCCGAGCCGGAGGCCGCGTCAAGGAACGAATTGGCCGGCGCCTGAATCTCGTAATCGATGCTGATGTTGTGGAATAGGTTCTGGTGGCGGGCTCCGATGCGCACGATGTTTCCGGTCTGCTCGATGGGCGGATGCGCGGCGATTTCGCTGACCTGCTGGTCGTTTGCTCCCCAACCGGAGCGCACGCGGCCAAAGATATGCAGATGGCCGACGGGGCCCTGGGTGAGGTGAATGGATCCCGATCCGGTTGCCACGTTGAGCTCCACCTGCCCGGTTACGGTGAGATCGCGTACGAAGGTGGCCTCAGTTGCCCGCGCCGGAATGGCGATTGCCAGAGCCAACATTCCCGTTGCCAATGTCAAAAGCAGTTGCCGCATCCCATGCCTCATTTCGTCGGTACCATTCACAAGATACGCCGGTTGGCTGGTTGCGGTTCCAGGAAATCTGGTTGGGGCGGAGGATCACGGGGGCTTCCGGGGCTGAAGCCCGGTCTTTATTTGGGCGGCGATATGGGGTTGAACAGGGAGCGGAAAAAGGGCTGATTTTGAACCAAGGCCGGACGAGCATCGCGCAGGGGTGAAGCCCGTCCTTTTTCTTTGAGGCATTTGCGGCAGTCAGTCAGGGCTGAAGCCCTGACCTACCAGCCCTGACCTACCAGTCGTGACCTACCAGTCGTGCCCCAAAAAAGAAACAAGTTCGTCAATTGTTGAGAAATGAGTACGGGCCCCCAGGTTCATGCCGACCCACCCATCGGACAAAAACAAAGACGTCCGATGGATGGGGCACAGTTTCATCCCCCGTGGGTCGGCGAAGCCGGTGGACGACTAAAAAGAGGCAAGATTTCGATTGTGCTGCAAGTTCAACAATCGAAACGGAAAAAGCGTTTTCGGGCAAAAAGCAGCGAGTTAGCCCCCGCTGAAGCGGGGATAGCGAGTTAGCAGGTTAGCGGCG
>PLSH01000286.1 GCA_003165095.1 Acidobacteriaceae bacterium | reverse complement strand
TAAGGGAGGGCGGCAATGAATCTGCTTGAAAGCGCGTGGGCTGGATTGGGGTCGGTGCTGCTTCCCGTCGCGGCGGCCCTGCTCTTCGAGGAATTGACATTGGGAGGACTGGTCCGGCTGCTGCTTGCTCCACGGCCGAAAACCGGGAAACGCAATGAGCACAACAACCCGAATGGAGGCGGAAAATGATCGCATTGAAGCTGTTGATGAACGTCGCGGGAGCGCTGTTGCTTGCCTGCGCAATGGGGTTTCCGCTCTACGGCCTCTGGCTGCGCATCCAGGTTGCGCGCAAAAAGGCCGCTGGAACCGAAGCCTTTGGTTACGAAACCGTTGTCGAACCTGAACCGATTCCCTGGCGCCGTTCGGCCATTCTCGCCGTGATTGCCGTACTGCCTCTGCTCCTTGCGGCCGGCATCGTGGTCGTGCCCAGCGGCATGGGCGGCGTGCGCATCAGCCAGATGCGCGGCACCCTCCCCGGCACCCTTTATCCCGGCATCCACTTCATCATCCCACTCGTTGACAGCGTGCAGACTTTCGATCTGCACGATCACCTGTTTACCGTGGGAGTTCTCGAAGAGGGCGTAAAGAGAGCGCCGCAAAACAATGACCTCAACGTGCAGTCCCGCGAGGGCCTCAACATCGGTCTCGGAGTCACCGTGCGCTACCGGCTTGATCCCAGCCAGCTCTCCAGCGTGCAGGCCCATCTGCCTCAGCCCGCCGATAAGAAACTGGTCCCCCCGGTAGTCGCCAGCGCATGGCGTGAACTCACGCCGGAGTACACGGTCCGCGAAATCTTCTCCTCAAAGCGCGAAGAAGTGCGCTCCCGCGCCGCCGCCATCATCGCCCGCAAACTCGGCGCCGACGGTATCGTTGTGAAAGAAGTCATGCTCTCCGATATCCAGCTCCCCGACGAGTATGCGAAAGGCCTGGAAGGCCTTCTGCTCAAGGAGCAGCAGGACGACCAGCTCGGTGTCGACACTGACATCCAGCAGAAGCAGGTCAAGATCGCCGAACTGCAGGCCGAAGCCGAGGCTGTACAAAAGGTCAAGGAAGCTGAAGGCGATGCGCAATCCAAGGTCGTCGAGGCCAAGGGAGAAGCCGACGCCATGCAGTACACGTTGCCGCTCAAGGAGAAGCAGATCGAGCAGAGCAAGCTGGAAGCCGAAGCGCGCAAGGAGGCGACCATCGAAAATGCCGATGCCGATGCCCAGGCCAAAGTCATCGACAGCAAGGCCGAGCTCCAGCGCCGCAACCTGCTTGCCGACGCTGAGGCCAGCCGCATCCGTCTTCTGGCCGCGGCCAATGCCGAACGCATGACCAGCGAAGCGGAGCTTCTCAACAAGTCGCCTCTGCTCATTAACAAAATCGTGGCCGAACGCCTCTCTGACAAGATCCAGGTGGTCATGGTTCCATCCGATGGCAAATTCTTCTTTGCCAGTGACGTTTTCAAAGGCATGGCCTCCAACCCAGCCGTGAAGCAGGAGGCGGAAAGCGAGCCAGACACCGCTCCAGCCCCCGGGCACTAAACCGCAACCGGCTCCGGGCAGCTCGCGGTATCGTCCGCGCCCTGCCCGAAGCTGCCGCTGCCGTCAAGCCAATGCAGCCCTGTCCCGCGGTCACCAACTACGAGCAGCACCAAACGATATAATCCGCGCAAACGAGATAATGAGAGATGGGCTCAATGAAGCTGAGCTGGCTGATAACCGCGATGACTGCGCTGATGGGGCTTGCGGCAATTGCTGCTCCCGCGCCCAGCCCCTGGGAACAGCCCGCCGCCGCGCTTGCCGATCAGATTTCTGGCATTCTCGGACCCGGCCAGGCGCGCCTCACCATTCGCAATCTTTCCTCCATCTCAACGGACGATATTCCGGCCATCCGCCAACTGCTCGAACAGGACTTGAGGGTGCGCGGCGTCACCGCCTCGGGAGCTGAGAGCGCCAACACCGTCCGCGTTACGCTGAGCGAAAGCGCCCACGACCGCCTCTGGGTAGCTGAAGTGGTTGAAGGCGACCAGACCCAGGTGGCCGTCGTCGATCTCGGACCGAATCAGCCGCAGCAGCCTCAATCCGCCGGCGGAATCATGCTGCGGAAAGATGTGCTACTCTCCGCGTCCAAACCGTTGCTGGCCGCACTGGAACTTCCCGACACCCTCATCGCTCTTGAGCCGGAGCAGATCGTTATCTACGCCCATGCAAAAGACGGGTGGCGCGAACAACAACGCGTGACCATCGCGCAAAAGCGGCCTCTTTCACGCGACCCGCGCGGCATTCTGCTGCTCACGCCCGACGGCTCCGGATTCGACGCGTGGCTCCCTGGAATGCACTGCACAGGCACTCCCCCGGCCGCGGCACCCGCCGATTGGAAAATTCATTGTCACGAAAGCGACGATCCCTGGGCGGTCACCTCGCCGGCCACGCAACTATCGGTACCTTCGACGCCCAATTCACCCCCCGCAACCACCACGGAAGATGTCCGCGTCACTCCCATCCGCGCCTTCTATAACGCCTCTCGCAACTATTTTACCGGCATTCTCGCCCCGAACCTCGGCCCCGATCTGCCTCCCTTTTATTCCCTCGACATGCTTCCGCATTCCGCCGGAATCGCTGCCGTGCTCATCAATGGCATCGACGGCAAAGTGCAACTCATCGAGAGCGGCACACTGCACTCGATCGCAGGCACGCGAGACTGGGGCAGCGACCTGGGCGTGCTTCACTCCACCTGCGGCGTCGGCGCGCAGATTGTCGCTTCCGGCTCCGGCGAGGCCGCGACCGATAGCCTCCGAGCCTACGAACTGCCTGCGCTTGAAGCCCTGCCGGTGAGCGCCCCGCTCGCCATGGACGGTACCGTGACTGCAATCTGGCCCGCGCCGGACGGCAAGAGCGTCTTTGCCGCACTCCGCAAAACGCCAAACCAATACGAGGTGGACCGTGTTACGGCGCTTTGCAATTAGCTGCCTGCTGGCCGCGCTGGCGCTGCCTGCCGTCGCCCGCACCCGCCCCCATTACGGCGGCACTCTGCGCGTTGAAATTGAAGGCGACCCATGGAACGGTCCTGATGGCCTGGCACGGCAACTCGTCTTCGATGGACTCACCCGCCTCGACACCAACGGTTCGGTGCAGCCGGCGCTGGCCGTAGAATGGCAATCGCAGGACTCCGATCATCGTTGGCAATTTCGATTGCGCCCCGGCGTGCAATTCCATGACGGCTCGCCACTCACCTCGGTCGCCGTCGTACAGTCGTTCAACGCCTCTTGCGCAAATTGTCCGTGGACAGCCGTTCGCGCAGTGGGCTCTTCGGTTATCTTCACCGCCGACTCGCCCATGCCCAACCTGCCTGTCTTGCTTGCGGGCGACGAGTTTCTCATCTCCCTCAGGGAAACGTCCGACGGAAAAACATCAGGCGTCGCCATTGGCACCGGCCCCTTTCGGTTTGCGGGATTTAACAACGACGTCATGACGTTCGCCGCAAACGACGCCTGTTGGCAGGGCCGCCCCTTTGTCGACACGATCGAAATTCTGAGCCATAAGCCCATCCGCGACCAGTGGCTCGACCTCAGCGTAGGTCGAGCCGACGTCGTCGAAGTTCCTCCTGAACAGTTGCGTGAGGCCCAGCAGCAGCGCCTCACGGTACTCGCATCGCCGCCCGTCGAACTGCTGGCCCTCCAAATCTCCGACTCTGGCTCGCTGGCCAGCCAGCTACTCCGCGCCTCTATCGCCCAGGCCGTCGATCGCAGCGCATTGTTCAACGTCATTTTTCAAAAACAGGGCGAAATCGCCGGCAGCCTCCTGCCGCAGGAACTCACCGGCTACTCGTTCTTGTTTCCCACCGACCGCAATCTGAACAAGTCGCATGAACTGCGTGGCGGCCTGAACCCTCCGCCGCTCACGCTCGGCTTCGAAGGCAACGGCGCAATGCAACTGGCTGCGCAACGCATCGCCCTCAATCTGCGTGAAGCGGGCTTTGACGTGCAGGTTGTAAGCGTAGCTCGTCAGCAGCATCCTGACCTCATGCTGCGCAAGCTCCCGCTCGATGTCTCAGCCCCATCTGCCGCAATGGAGTCACTGCTCCGCGCCGCGGGCGAATCTGTTGCAGTGCCCAGCCAGACACCAACCACTCTCTACCGCGCCGAGCGCGACTACCTCGAGCGCTCCACGCTGGTTCCGCTCGTCGATCTTCCCCGGGCCTACGCCATCGGCGCCCGCGTCCGCGACCTCCAACTGCGCGCCGACGGCACGCCCGACCTCGCCTCTGCTTCGATCGAGGACGCGCCATGAACCTGCGCCAAAAGCTGCTCCTCCTCTTTTCGCTCACCGTGGCCGCCGCCGTCGCCGCCGTCGCCTGGACCGTCCTCGTCCGCATCCGCCACGTCTTCGAGCAGCGCGATCAGGAGGAGACTGCGCTCTTCGTCAGCCAGTTCCAGCGCGAGTTCCAACATCGCTCCGCTGAAGTGGCCGCGGCCGTCGATCGCCTCGCCGCCAGTGAACGGACGCGCGCCATGGCCTTCGAACTGGTTCAATCCGGCGACCCTTCGCCCTATCTAACCGAGGCCGGTACCATGGCCCAGGACGCCCAGCTCGACTTTCTTGAAATCGTCGGCCCGGACGGAAGCATCGTCAGCTCCGCGCAGTGGCCCGCACGCTTCGGTTACCCCGACCCCGCCTCGGCGCAGACGGCGCAACCTCCATTTCTCAAGCGCGAAGATCTCTCCGACGGCTCGTCGGTTCTCGGCCTCTTTGCGGTGCGCGCCATTCGTGGCGCCGATCCGCCGGTCCGCCTCGTCGGTGGCCAGCGGTTGGACCAGGGCTTCCTCGCCGATCTGCCCGTCGCGCCCGGCATGCAGGTCGCGCTTTACAGCGATCCCGGTCCCAGCCCTGACGCGGTTGCAAATCCTGACCCGGGCGCCTCTGTCACCGGCGCCTTCGATCCCTCGCGCCTCGCCGGCCCCAACGGCGCCGTAGCCGGGGCTGCGCACTACCAGCCCTTGATTGACGCGGCCCGCAAAAGCGGTCAACAGGCCAGCGGCATCGTCAATCCCTCTGGCCGCCGCGAAGACAGCCTGAACGCAACTGCGATTCCGCTCCGCAACCAGGCCGGTAACACCATGGCCGTCCTCGTCGTGGCCATCTCCCGCGGCAACATGGTCGAAGCGCAGCAGCACATCCGCGCCATCGCCTACGGTATCGCCGCCGCCGGCATTTTTCTCGCCGTCGCCTTCAGCCTGTGGATTGCGGCCCGCGTCTCGCGTCCCATCGAGCAGTTGGCGCGCGCGGCTGAGGAGGTGGCCGGCGGCAACTGGGACGTTCAGGTGCCCCAGCGTGGTCACGACGAAGTGAGTGTGCTGGCGCGCAGCTTCAACCACATGACCGGCCAACTTGCCAGCCAACGCGAGCGGCTCATCCAGAGCGAACGCGTCGCGGCCTGGCGCGAATTGGCCCGCAGACTGGCGCACGAACTCAAGAACCCGCTCTTTCCCCTGCAACTGACCGTCGAGAACCTGGTGCGGGCCCGCGAACTCCCCGCCGCGGAGTTCGATGAAATCTTCCGTGAGAGCACCGCCACACTCGGCGCAGAGATCGCAAATCTGAAAACCATCATTGGCCGCTTCAGCGATTTCAGCAAGATGCCCAAGCCCGAATTCGAGCGCATCGACGCCAGAGCTCTGGTTGCCCGCGTGGTTTCGCTCTATTCAACTGCTACTGACCAAAGCGCCGCGCCCATCCGCTTCGAATCCAAAATCGCCGATGTCCCCATGCCACTCATGGCCGATCCGGAACTGATGCACCGCGCCCTTTCCAATCTCGTCCTCAATGCCATCGATGCCATGCCCGACGGTGGCACACTGACACTCTCCGCTCATCCAAAAGACGAAAGAGTGGAACTCCGTGTGGCTGATACCGGCCAGGGCCTCACGCCGGAAGAGTGCGAGCGCCTCTTCACTCCCTACTACACAACCAAGCAGCACGGAACCGGTCTCGGCCTCGCAATCGTGCAATCGGTCGTCGCCGATCATGCCGGCACCATCGCGGTGGAAAGCCGCACAAGCGGCGGCGCGGCATTTATCATCATGCTGCCGAGAGCTGAATCATGAGCGCAAAAGCCAACATCCTCATCGTCGATGACGAGGCCAACACCCTGGCTTCGCTGTCCCGCGCCTTTCGCCTGGCCGGGCACGAGGCCGTAGTCTGCGACAACGCCGCTCGCGCCCTCGAGCTGGCTCGCGCCCAGCCATTTGACCTCATCCTGAGCGATGTCGTCATGCCCCGCCGCGACGGTCTCGCCCTGCTTGAAGATCTCAAGACCGCCGGCGTCGCCGCGCCGGTCGTGATGATGAGCGGGCAGGCCCACATCGAGATGGCGGTGCGTGCCACGCGCCTCGGGGCGCTCGATTTTCTTGAGAAGCCGCTCACTACCGAAAAACTCCTCGTCACCCTCGAAAACGCGCTCAAGATCACCCGCCTCGAAACTGAAAATCGCGACCTGCGTGCCCGCGTGGGCAAACACACGCTGGTCTTTGAAGGCGAAACCATGCGCCGCGTCATGGCCCAGATTGAGCGCGTTGCTGCCAGCGAAACCCGCGTCTGCATCTATGGCGAGACTGGAACCGGCAAGGAACTGGTGGCGCGAACCTTGCATGAAAAAAGCCATCGCGCCGCCGCGCCGTTCGTCACTCTCAACTGTGCCGCCGTTCCCGCGGAGCTCATAGAAAGCGAACTTTTCGGCCACGAGAAAGGTTCCTTCACCGGCGCCGCGCAGCGCCATACCGGCAAGTTCGAGCAGGCTCATCGCGGCACTCTGTTTCTCGACGAAATCGGCGACATGCCCACCGCCATGCAGGCCAAGCTCCTGCGCGTTCTCGAAGAGGGCGAGGTCGAGCGCATCGGTTCCAGCAAGCCCACCGCCGTCGATGTCCGCGTAGTTGTGGCCACGCACCGCAACCTCGAGCAGCTGGTCGAATCCGGCGTCTTTCGGCGCGATCTCTATCACCGCGTCGTCGTGTTTCCCGTCCAGTTACCGCCTTTGCGCCAGCGTCGCGAAGACCTTCCCGCTCTCGTCGGCCACTTCGCCGGCCAGGTCAGCGCGCAGAACGGATGGAAGCCCGTCGGCTTTGCTCCCGCCGCCATTGAAGCTCTGCAGGAGTACGCATGGCCCGGAAACATCCGCGAGCTGCGCAATGTCCTCGAGCGCCTTTTACTCCTCGCCGACAGCGAAGTCACCGCCGAAGACGTGCGCCTGGCGCTGCCGGCCGTTCGTCCTTCCGCCAATCCCAGTCCAGCAAGTGGAAGCGCGGAGCACGAGAGCCTCGCCCAGCGCGTGCTCGCCTATGAGCGCGCCATCGTGCTCGCGGAGCTCGAACGCCACGGCCGTCACATCACCCAAACCGCCAGGGCCCTGGGCCTCGAACGCAGCCATCTCTACAAGAAATGCCAGCAATTGGGAATCGATCTGCAACACCTCCCCGGGCACGTAGACTAGGTCCCTGGCCACCGGCTCTGCAGCCCGGCCCTCGGATGCTGGGCGCCGCACCCCAGCCACGCACAAAAGCAACATCCTCACCGAATCTGGATTCCGTCACGCGCCTCGTGTAAGAATCTCCTATAAGCGCGTACGCAGGAGAAACGATGGCAACCAAGGCTCAATCCGGTTCTGTCCTCAGCACCAATAAGCACCTTCTGCGCTGGGTCGAAAAAATGGCCGACCTCACCCGCCCCGATTCCATTCATTGGGTCGACGGCTCCCAGCAGGAATACGATCGCCTCTGCGCGCTGCTCGTAGATCGAGGCACCTTCGTCCGCTTGAATCGGGATCTCTGGCCTGGCTGCTTCTATGCCCGCTCTGACGTCCGCGACGTCGCCCGCGTTGAAGAGCGGACCTTCATCTGCTCGCTCTCCCGCGATAGCACCGGCCCCACCAACAACTGGGAAGACCCCTTCCAGATGCGCCGCAAGCTCAAGGATCTCTTTCAGGGATCCATGCGCGGACGCATCATGTACGTGCTTGCCTTTTGCATGGGGCCGCTCAACTCCCCCGCCTCGCAGATAGGCGTGCAGCTCACTGATTCCCCTTATGTCGTGGTCAACATGCGCATCATGGCCCGCATCGGCCGCCCCGTCTTCGCGGAAATCGACAAGGACGTCAAGCGCGTGGTTCCCTGCATGCACTCGGTGGGCATGCCGCTTGAGCCGGGCCAGAATGACGTGCCGTGGCCCTGCAACGACACCAAGTACATCGTCCACTTTCCTGAATCGCGCGAAATCTGGTCCTATGGCTCCGGCTACGGCGGCAACGCGCTGCTCGGCAAAAAATGCTTTGCTCTGCGCATCGCTTCCAACATGGCTCGCGACGAGGGCTGGATGGCCGAGCACATGCTCATCGTCGGCCTCGAAAACCCCGCTGGCGAAAAAACCTACGTGGCCGCTGCGTTTCCTTCAGCCTGTGGCAAAACCAACTTCGCCATGATGATTCCGCCCCGGGGGTTTGAGGGCTGGAAAGTCTGGACCGTTGGCGACGATATTGCCTGGATTCGGCCCGATGCATCCGGCCAGCTCCGCGCCATCAATCCTGAATTCGGATTTTTCGGCGTCGCGCCCGGCACCAGCGTCAAAACCAATCCCAACGCCATGGCAGCGTTGGCGAGCAATACCATCTTTACTAATGTTGCGCTCACTCCCGAAGGCGGCGTGTGGTGGGAAGGCATGACCGACACTCCTCCCGCCGAGTGCCTCGACTGGCAAGGCAACCTCTGGACCCCTGAGCTCGGCCGCCGCACCGGCGCCAAGGCCGCGCATCCCAACGGCCGCTTCACTGCCCCCGCTTCGCAATGTCCAAGTATCGATCCCGCCTGGCAGGATCCTGAAGGCGTCCCCTTGAGCGCCATCGTCTTCGGCGGCCGCCGCTCCACCACCATGCCCCTCGTCTACCAGGCCTTCAACTGGAGCGCCGGAGTCTACATGGGCGCCACCATGGCTTCTGAGATGACCGCTGCCGCCACCGGCACCATCGGCAAGCTGCGCCGCGATCCCATGGCCATGCTCCCCTTCTGCGGCTACCACATGGGAGATTATTTTCGTCACTGGATCAAAATGCAGCGCCGCCTCAACTCCACGCCCCGCGTCTTCCACGTCAACTGGTTCCGCAAAGACGATGAAGGTAACTTCCTCTGGCCCGGCTTCGGCGAAAACATCCGCATCCTCAAGTGGATCGTGGATCGCGTTCGCGGCCGCGCCCAGGGCAAGGAAACTCCCATCGGCTGGACGCCCTACTACAAGGACATCGACTGGAACGGCCTCGATTTCTCTCGCGAACAGTTTGATCGCCTCCAGGCCGTCGATCGCGTGCAATGGCGTGCCGAAGTCATCGCCCACGAAGAGCTCTTCATCGACCTCCACGACCACCTGCCTTCGGAAATGATCTACGAGCGCGAACTCCTCATCTGCCGCCTCTAAGTGCGCGCGAGGCTCAAGCGCTTTCCGGCCGGATTGTTCAGCACAATGCCGGCTGCCCCATCTGGGCGCCCTCTGGGCACGAAGTCTTCGTTTTTGTCGCCAGGGTGGGACAGCACAAGTCTCAATCACCCGTGCTCAGCCCCATCCCGCTATCCTGAAAACACCCATGCCCGCCCCTCGCCAGTTCGATGTAATCGTGTTGGGCGCAGGAGCAGCCGGGCTCATGTGCTCCTCAGTCGCCGGCCGGCGCGGCCGCCGCGTCGCGCTGCTCGAGCACAATGGCCAGCCCGGACGCAAAATCCTCATCTCCGGCGGCGGTCGATGCAACTTCACCAACCTCCGCTGCACCCCAGCGAACTTTCTCTCGAATAATCTCCACTTCGCCAAATCCGCGCTCGCCCTCTACCAGCCGCGCCATTTCATTGAGCTCGTCGATCGCTACCGCATCCCCTGGCACGAAAAAACCCTCGGCCAGCTCTTTTGCGACCACTCCTCCCGCGCCATTCTCGACATGCTGCTCGCCGAGTGTGAATCCGGCCGCGTGGAACTCATCCTGAATGCGCGCAACATCGCCGTCGAACGCGCCGCCTCCGGCGAATTCCGCGTCGCATCTTCGCAGGGCGATCTTCAGGCCAATGCGCTGGTGGTCGCTGCCGGCGGCCTTTCCATTCCCAAACTCGGCGCTACGTCCCTGGCCTACGATCTCGCACGCCAGTTTGGATTGGCCGTCATCCCGCCGCGACCGGCCCTGGTTCCGCTTCTCCTCGGCGGCGACGAGGCGCGCTGGACCCAGCTCGCCGGCGTCGCGGCCGAGGTCGAGGCCTGGGCCGGCCCTGCGGACGCTGCCACCAGAGGCAAACCCCGCGCCGCCACTCGCTTTAGGGAAAAGCTGCTCATCACCCACCGCGGCCTCAGCGGCCCGGCCATCCTCCAGGCCTCCTCCTATTGGCGTCCCGGAGAGCCCCTTCTGGTCGACTTCGCCCCTGGCCTGCCCGCCGGCGACAGCCTTCTGGCCACCCTCCGCCAGCCCGGCGCACGGCGCGACGAAGCTGCCCTCAAGCAGGCGCTCCATGCCGTGCTCCCCCAGCGACTGGCCGCGTTTCTGGCCCAGGCCGGCGCACCCTCCGGCTGGGGAAATCCCGCCCTCGAAGCCTGCGAGCGCGTCCTCCGCCGCTTCCCGTTTCATCCCGTCGGAACCGAAGGCTTCGACAAGGCCGAAGTCACCGCCGGCGGCATTGACACTGCAAGCCTCCACGCGCGAACCATGGAGTCCCGCGCTGTCCCTGGCCTCTTCTTCATTGGAGAAGCCGTAGACGTCACCGGCCATCTCGGCGGATTCAACTTCCAGTGGGCCTGGGCCTCAGCCGTAGCCGCCGCCCGCGCTTTGTAAGGCCTTCGAGCCTGCCCCCCTACTTCACGCCCTTGCTCGGATCCCACGCGCCCTCAAGCTTGCGCACGTAGAGAATCTGCCCGATGTGGTACGCGTTGTGCGTCGCCACATGCGCAATCAGCGATGCGTTCGCCGCCAGCTTCTGGTCGTCGGCATTCTCCACCGCCGTCTCCCAGTCCGTAAGCACCTGGTTCAGCTTTTTCTGTAAGTCCGCCCACTGCGCGGCGTTGAAATTGTCAATGGTCTCGTTGTTATTCCCGTCGAACGGGGGCAGCTTCTCGCCTTTGAAGTCGGCCAGCTCCCGCGCGTTCCAGTACCACAGGTGATAAGCCAGTTGGCCCACGGAGTGGTTCCCGTTTCCGGAGCTCCATTTGGCCTGATCCACCGTCAGGCCGTCAACGGCCACGCTCGCCGGCACAAACCAGTCCTCCCGGGGTGTGCGTGGTGCGCAGCTCCTCCAGCAGCACGCCGCGCAGCGTAGTCGGTCGTTTTGTGTTCTGAGCAAAAGCCGCCAGCGGCACAGCCAGCAGCAACAGCAAAACCAGTCTTTTCATGGGAACTGACCTCTCAGAAATGAAATTAGGGGAGTTTTGCCGTTTGAAATGCTGTCCAGTTCGACGTCGCGGAGATCATCAACGTAAGCAGTGCGACGTCGCCTGACCTGCATCCACACATGTTTTACCAGGAAGAGAGAACCAGGGCGCCCTGATTTTCGGGGTTTGAGATGTGAGCCACGTGCCAGCGGTTAGGAAAGTTTTCTGATCTCAAGAACCTCAATTCGATAATGTCTGCCCTGCGTTGCGCGCGATGTTGAGAGCGCGGGCCTGCCGCCGGTTTCGCGGAACTGCGGCTTGAGCTTGATGTCCCAATAGACGGCAAAGCCAGGTTCCCACTCCCAGGCAAAGCCCTCTTGATTGCCGCCTCCAGAGCGTTCCAGCGCCACGCGCTGCTTCTCAAGGAATGCCGACAACCGGTCCTGGCTCTTCTTAGTCAGGTCATAGAATTCGGCTTGTGGTTTTTCGGGCCAGCAGATTTCCGCGTACTCTTTCGCCATCAAACGGACCCCACGCCGGGCTTATCTCGAAGCCACACTCTCTGCCTCTTGAAGAACTGCCCTCGCAGCCGGCTTCGCTTGAGACCGAATCCGCCGCTGCGCATTCTTCACCGCGGCCCTCTTCAGGAGTTCTTCCTGCGAGATCATCTCCGCGCCGTTTTCAATTTCCGCCCTGCGCTTCTTGAGAATCTCCTCGATTTCAGGCGTGATGAGGTCCCTGCGGATACGCGCGTAGGGGACCAGTCGAATATCGGAAGGGTTGCGGACCACGATCCGAAATTCATCGCCCTGCTTCAGGTCGAGCGCGGTCAGCACATCTTCCGGCAGCGTGACCTGGCGTTTGCCCGCGATTCTCAGCGTGTATTCAGCCACATTCGAGTCTGTCATGGGTTAGCCCGTCGGAATTTCCGACAATCCGATTATAGCTCATTCCACAAAAATGCGGCGCACCAGCAGGCACGCGAACCCCAGGGCCAGTGCGATGGTCCCTGCCTTGGACGCAAAGGCCCATAGTTTCAACCATTTCTGCTCCACCGCCTGCGGATCGATGGGGTTGCCCCGCACGTCTACGGCGTGCTTGAAGTGACTCACGATGGTTCTCTTGCGGTCAATTGAAATGCGCTCCGTCTGCTTCAGGAGCGCCTCCAAAGCCAGCAGCAGGGACCCCAGGAAAGTCAGGCTGTCGCCCAGAACTCCGAGAGCCTTCGGATGTTGTGTCAGAAGCGCATGCACGCCATCCCACATAAAGCTACCTCCGTGCGCAGGTTGTTGCGCAGTATAGCAGTGGAGGAAGCCGGCGGGTGCCCAGAGCTCGTCGGAGAATCTCGCTTCTGAGACTTGGGACGGATGCAGGCTGAATGAAACTCCCCTGGTTCCGTGTCCTTCTATGTTTCAATAGTAAAGATGGCAACTCCCCGGAGATCGACGCCGCGCGGCCGGCGCATCGCGGCCACTCGCAAAGTGCGCGAACTGGCCATGGTCGCCCACGCCCTGGCCTCCACCGGCCACCCCGTCCTGGCGCAGATTATCCCTATGCGTTTCTGCAACTTGTCCTGCTCCTACTGCAACGAGTACGACAAAGTCTCAGAGCCGGTTCCGCTCGACGAGATGAACCGCCGCATCGACCACCTCGGCCGACTCGGCACCGCCATGATCGGCATCTCCGGCGGCGAGCCCCTCACCCACCCCCAGCTCGACGACATCATCCGACGCATGCGCTGCACCGGAGCCATTGCCGGCATGATCACCAACGGCTACCTGCTCAACCAGGAACGCATAGAGCGCCTCAACCGCGCCGGCCTCGACCACATGCAGATNNAACTCCGTGGTCGGCGGAGGATTCAGGAATCCCAACGACGCGCTGGTCATCGGCAAGCGCGCGCTCGAGCTGGGCTTTGAATCCACCATCGGCATCATCCACGACGGCGACGGCCAGCTCAAGCCGCTACTCCCCGAAGAGGCCAAAGTCTACTTCGAAATGACCCACAGGAAGAAGACCAACTACTCGCGCTTCGACAAATTTCAGGAAGCCATTGTGAAGGGTCGGCCCAACGACTGGCGTTGCCGCGCTGGCTCGCGCTACCTCTACATCTGCGAAGACGGTCTGGTGCATTACTGCTCGCAGCAGCGCGGCTACCCCGGCGTGCCCATCGCTGAATACACCACCGCCGACGTGAAGAAGGAATTCCTCACCGCCAAGAGCTGCGCGCCCAACTGCACCGTAGGCTGCGTCCACAGGATCAGCTACATTGACCACTGGCGCGCCCCGCAAACGCGCATGGTAGCCCCCGGCGGCCAAGAACTGGTCAAGATTCAAACCGGCGACTGAGCCTGCGGCCTTGTTTGCGGCAAACTGAAAACGGCGCATCCCGCGGGACGCGCCGTTTCTGCTTTCAGCCCTCTGCGCAGCCTAGTGAGCCTTCTTCGCCGGAGCCTTTACCGGTGTGGTTGCCGCCAGCGCCGCGTCAATGATCTGGTAGAGCTTGCTGCGGTCCACCACTTCCACAAACGGCGCGCTGGAGCTGGCCAGGTTGGTCACTACCCAGATCGTCGGCGTGTGCTCTATGCCGATCTTCTGGCCCAGCGCGTAGTCGGCCTTCACCAGCGCCGCCAGCGAGCCCATGGGATCGATGGCAAAGGGCAGCTGGATGCCGTGACTTTGCGCAAAACTCGCGGTGAACTGGGTCAGCTCGCCCGGCGTCTCAATCGAACGCTGGTTGGCAAAGATGTAGTCGCGGTAATCGTTGCCCAGCGTCTTGCTCCTGGTGTCAAACCAGCGCGCGTTCACGGCCGCGTTGAAGCTCCAGTTGTGAAAGGGCAGCGGAAAATCGTGTCGCAACCATGGGATGCCGTACTTGGCCGCGGCGTCTTTCAGCACCGGGTTGGCGTTGCCGCAGTCGGGGCATTCCATGTCTTCAAATTCCACGATCGCCACTCGCGCCCCGGGGGGCGGTTTGAGCGCGGCTGCGTCGTGGACCGGTGTGGTGGGCGGAGGGCCAAACTGCGCGTGGGCGCTGGCCGCGGCCAGCAGCAGCGCGGCGCTCAAAAGGCAAAGGCCGGTCGCGTTGCGGCGATTCCGGCGAAACGGGGAAAAGGTGCAGGACATAGTGGTTGGACGACTCCCTGAAACCATTGTAATGGCACGGTTCCGGATCGCCTGCTACTTGTGCGCGGTCTTCGCGGGAGCAACGGGGCGGGTATCCGCAAGGGCCGTGTCGATGGTCGAATAAAGCTGCGTTTGCGGGTCGAGCACTTCGAGGTAAGGAACCTTGCTGTTCGAAGTAACGATGAAGATGGTGGGAGTTCGCGTGATGCCGATGCGCTTGCCCAATTCGTTGTCGCTTTGCGCCGCGGCCATCAGCCTGCCTTGCGGATCCACGGAGAAGGGAATCGAGATGCGGTGACTTTGCGCGAAACTCGCGGTGAACTGGGTCAGCTCGCCCGTCGTTTCAATCGACCGCGGGTTGGCGAAAATGTAATCGCGGTACTCGTCCCCCAACGCCTTGCTCTTCACGTCGAACCAGCGGGCGTTCACAGCCGCTGTCTTGCTCCAGACGTGACTGGGAATCAAAATGTCGTGGCGGATCCATGGAATTCAGTATTTCGCCGCGGTAGCCTTGAGCAGCGGGTTGGCCGCCGCGCAGGCCGGGCACTCAAGGTCGGCAAACTCCACAATTGCCACGCGCGCCCCGGCCGGCGGATGCAGTGGCGAAGCGTCGTGGAAATGGGTGAGAGGCGGAGGGGCAAATTGCGCGTGAATATTCGGTGCAGACAGCAAAAACGCGGCAAGGCCCAGGAAAATGCCGGCGCGGTTTAGAGCATTCCGTCCGCAACGGACGGGCAAAGAAGTTTCAGGCATAGCGATTGGACGACTCCCTCAGCCGATTGTAATGGCCCGGATGCGCTATTGCCTTTCGCGGCGCCGCGCGGCCATCCACTGCCGCCATTTGTAGTCGGCAAAGATGGAGCCGGCGATCAAAACGACTGCAACGATGACCAAAATGACTTTCATAAGAACTGGGTCAAGCTTGGATAAGGGCCTACTCGAAATCGGGCCTGCGAGGATAATCCACGATAATTACGCCCCCGCCCTTTCTGCGCCGCCGCTTACCGTCCAATCACGATTACGGTGAAGCTTCCCGGCACCACGGCAGGCCGCGGGCGTGGATTCTCCGCTGNNTCCGCTGTGGCTACCGGCCGCGGGCCGAACTCCGCCGTAACCACGTACGCGCGATCGGTCGCAGCATCGTAGGTCATGGTGCGTGCGCCGCGCTGCGTGGGCAGGCTCTCGATCGTCGGATAGCCGGGCGCGCCCGCGTCCACCACCGACAGAATGCCGTCGCCGCTCGAAGCAAAGGCCAGCTTGTATTTGTCGCTCCAGCGCGCCGCGTCCGGACCGTCGCCGACTGCGGGATTGCCCAGCAGCTTGCCGTCCCGCGAGTCGATCACCGCCATCTTGTTGCCATCGCACACCGGGAAAAGCCGATGACCGGCCACGTCGAACGCCAGCCCCGACGGCGAATCGCAGCCCGCCGGCCAGGTCGCCGTGATCGTCTTCGTGCGCGCATCCAGGCGGACAATCTCGCTCTTGTCCTCGATGTTGTCGAAGACCGTGCCCTCGCCGTCGACGGCGGGAAACTCCGGCTTGCCCGGAAGCGGGATTGTGGCCGCAACCTTGCGCGTCGCCGCGTCGATCACCGTCACGTCGTGGCTGCGCCCGTTGAAGGCCCACACCGTTTGCGTGGCTGGCTCAAACACGATGCCGTCGGGATTGGTTCCGGCCCCAATCGACGCCACCGTCGTCAGCGTCGCGCGATCGAAAACAATCACCGCGTTGCCCCCGCCATCCGATATGTAGCCAAACTTTCCGGCCGTGTCCAGCGCAATCCCGTGCGTCCCGTAAAGGCCGGTAATCGAGCCCAACAGCTTGCCGGTCGTGGTGTCCACCACGTCCACCCGCGGCCCGTGCGCCAGGTACAGGCGATGCGCGCCGGGATCGGTCGTCATGTAATCCCACCCCCCCTCGCCGCCAATCTTCCAGCGGTCGATGACGTGATAGGGCTGTTGCGCGGCCAGCAGGGAAGGTGCGGCAAAAATGCCGCCGAGCAGGGCCGCGGCGATGAAGGTCCGGGCCAGAAGAAGAAAACTGCGCTGGATTTGCATAGAAGCTTCTCCGTAGATTGCGGCGAAAAAGAACACTCGCCTCGCAAGCAGTGTGCCACAACCATATTAAGTCAACCTGAAGCGGTACGAAAATTCTCCCGCCTTCCCGCTCAGTCCCATGTAGCACAGGCTCATTACCGCCCCCATGCATTACCCTCATAACTGCGAGCTATCTCTTCCATCGAGGGCCAGAACTTGCGCATCGTCCTCTCCAACATAGGCACCTTCGGCGACATCAACCCCTTGATCGCCATCGCCCTTGAGCTCAAACGCCGCGGCCACGTGCCCGTCATGGCCCTGCCCGCCGTCTACGCGCCGAAGATCGTTCCGCTGGGGCTCCAGTTCCATCCCCTCCGTCCGGACATCGATCCCACCAACACCCTCCTCGTCGAAATGATCTACGACGTGAAAAAAGGCACCGAGACCGGCCTGCGCAAGTTTCTGTTTCCGGTGCTGCGCGAAACTTACGCCGACCTGCTCGACGCGGCCACCAAACCCGAGCGCGCGGACCTCATGCTGCTCGGCGAATTGAATTACGCCGGTCCTCTGGTCGCTGAAGTCACCGGTATTCCCTGGGCGAGTTATGTGCTGGCGCCGTTCTCGTTTTTCTCGGCCTTCGATCCGCCCGTGCTGCCTCCGTATCCCAAGTTCGCCCGCGCTGACAGAGTAATTCCGGGAATGGGCCGCGGCATCAAGCGCCTGGCCCGCTTCGTCACTCGCAAATGGCCGGAGCCCATCTACGAGCTGCGCCGCGAACTGGGGCTCCCTCCAGGCAGGAATCCGATCTTCGACGCCAAGAACTCGCCCGATCTGGTGCTCGCCCTCTTCTCGCGCGTGCTCGGAGTAGAACAGAAAGACTGGCCGCCTAACGTGCGCATCACCGGCTTCTGCTTTTACGACTCTGACGCCGGCAATGCATCGTTGCCGCCGCAGCTTGAGCAGTTCCTCGCCGCGGGCGAGCAGCCGCTGGTGTTTACCTTGGGTTCGGCCGCGGTGCTCGCCGCCGGACAGTTCTACGAGCTCTCCGCGCAGGCCGCCATGCGCATGGACGCGCGCGCCGTGCTGCTCATCGGCACTGACCCGCGCAACCGCCCGCAACAGCAGTTGCCTGCTTCAATCTGCGTTGCGGAGTACGCGCCCTATTCGGCGCTGTTTCCGCGCGCCCGGCTGGTAGTGCACCAGGGTGGCGTGGGGACCACCGCCCAATGCCTCCGCGCCGGCAAGCCCATGCTCATCATGCCCTACTCCCACGACCAGCCCGACAACGCGCGGCGCATGCGGCGCCTGGGCGTGGCGCAAGCCCTCGAACGCTCCAGCTACAAGCCGTGGCGCGTGGCGCGCCGCCTCAGAACCATGCTCGCCGAACCCGAGTATGAGCAGAAAGCCCAATCCGCCGCCCGCGATTTGTCGCGGGAAGATGGCGTGAAGACCGCCTGCGACTCACTTGAGGAGTTATGCGACCGGAAGCGCGCCAATCGGTGATGCCGAATATGAATTTTATGTAAAAGTGAAACAGACTTAAACCAGGTAAGTTTCTGTAATCCCCCTGGTAACCAAATGAATCATCCAGGAATCCTTCATTGGAGGGCCGCTAACTCCTGCGCCTGCCCGATTCCTATTCCTTTCCGGATAAATGCCCACCTTGCCGAGGTTTGCATTCACGCAATCGGATGAATCGCCTATTCAATATTCGATGGAACTTCCATCATTCAACTTCCGTAGTGGACCATTGGCAGTATCTTTGCGCTGGAAGTGAAACAAACCGATGGCGCAACCGTCTTATGTTTGGCCTCTGGAAAGAAGAGGTCGCGGAGGCGCAAGTAAACCCCCGAATTAAAGGAGCCCGGTTGACATGAAAATTGAATCCACAGTATCCCTTGCGATTGCTCTCGCATGTTTTGCCTCTTTCACTCCACAGCCTGCGCGGGCTCAGAGTATGACTGGGCAGGCCGCGGTGAACACCTCCACCACTTCCACCGTCGATTCGGCCATTGCGCAGCAGCAGGCTGCGCTGATGGTCTCCGCGAAAATCCACCTGGTCAAGGCTCTCGACGCCAGGAAAGCACAGCCCGGCTCGCAGTTTGAAGCTACGCTCGATGGAACCGTGCACCTGAAAAATGGAACCGAGTTGCCTCGCGGCACGGTGCTGATCGGCACAGTAGCTGCGGGCGAAATGCAGTCCGCCGGCGCCTCGCATCTGGCCCTGCGCTTTACCCAGGCAAAACTCAAAGACGGCAAGGTCATTCCGATTCAGGCAACCATTACCGGAATCGCCGGACCACCCACCGAAGGCGGCTACGCAGGAGACGACCAGAGCCTGCCTTCCTGGAACCCCGGAAGCCTCCAGACCGATCAGGAGGGAACTATCCTGGGCGTGGACCTGCACAGCAAAATCGCGGGTGTGAATTCAGGTGAATTTGTATCTTCGGGTAATGATGACGTCAAGCTTGCGGCCGGAAGCCGAATGTCGTTGGCCATCGCCGCGCAGAGTTAACCAAGGGCCAAATGGCGCCTGCGCATAACTCGCGGCCCAAAGCGACTCACCTGTCTCCGGGCATTGAGTTAGTGCCCGCAGATAAGTCGCATCTATGGGTTGGAAGTAATCGGCAGATAACTTCGCGGTAATCCGCGTGCCCCATCCTTTCGACTTGTTTCTGTCGTAAGATTCTCTCTTTC
>PLSH01000225.1:5730-16692 GCA_003165095.1 Acidobacteriaceae bacterium | reverse complement strand
CGCCATACCACGCGGCGGGGTAGTTCTCATTTGGATAGGACGACTTTTAGGGCCGGGTCATCCTCTTGAGCGGGTTTGAAGGGTGCGAGGGGCAGTATAGACGTGACGCCTCGAGGTGGTGAGGTGCGAATGCAGGTCCCATTCGACTCGCTTCAGAACAACCGCAGGTCCTTCGACTCGCTGCGCTCGCTCAGGATGACAACTTTAGAGGAAGCGCCGCTCGAGATGACAAGTTTAGAGGAAGGGCCGCTCAGGGTGGCAGCTTTGGAGGGAGGGGCGCTCAGGATGGCAAATGAAGTTTTTGCAGGGACTAAAGCCCGTCCTTTTTGGGGTGGTTGCGGCGGTCTGTCAGGGATAAATCCCTGACCTACCAGCCCGGGCCTGAAGGCCCCTGCTTATTGAGGCTCTCGGTTCAGGAGCCTGAAGGCGCCTGCTCCCTCCGTTATGACTGCTGCGCGCCTGAAGGCCGCTGTTTATTGGGGCTCTCGGTTCAGGGGCCTGAAGGCGCCTGCGATCTCCGTTATGACTGCTGCGTGCCTGAAGGCGCTTGCGATCTTCGCCAACAGGCCAATTCGAATCTGCCTTCACTTGACATCCAAGTAAAAGCGTGTCATTCTGCCTTTCTGGGAGATTGCTTGGATGTCTAGTGAAGAGAAGGAACCGCTCCAACTTCTGCAGGGAACGCTGGACCTCATCGTTTTGCGGACCCTGTCGGCCATGGGAGCGCAGCACGCATACCAGATCGCCACGCGGCTGCAACAGGTGTCGCGGAACGACTTGAATCTCAACCAGGGAACGCTGTATCCGGCCCTCGTCCGCCTGGAGCAGTATGGCTGGATTAAAGGCGCGTGGGGCCGAACGGAAAGCAACCGGGAAGCAAAGTTCTATTCCATCACCAAGGCCGGTGAGCGGGCTCTCGGCAAAGAAACTTTGCGCTGGCGGAGGATGGCGGGACTTGTGGATCGTCTGCTCGTGGAGGATTTCCCATCGTGAGATATATCCGGCGCTTTCTCACCAAGTGCATCGGATTTGTTCGCAACCGTCATGCGGAGGCAGAGCTGGATCGAGAGATCAGCGCGCACCTTGCATTGCTGGAAGACGATTTTCGCCGGAAAGGGATGAAGGCAAACGAAGCACACCTTGCCGCGAGACTTGTCTACGGCAGCGTGGAACAGGCAAAGCAGTCGCATCGAGATGAACGCTCGATTGCCTGGCTCGAACAACTCGCGCAAGACGTCCGGTACACGCTGCGGCAGTTCAGAAAATCTCCCGGCTTCGCCATCACCGTAATTCTCACCATCGCTTTGGGAATCGGCGCGAATACGGCGATCTTCACGCTCATTCACTCGATCCTCTTGAAGTCGTTGCCGGTTGCCGATCCAAAATCTCTCTATCGCATCGGCGACACTTATACGGACTGCTGTTTCAACAGCGGGCTGGGTAACGCCAACGGGGATTTCGACATTTTTTCCTGGGAGAATTACCGGCATCTCCGCGCGACAACTCCAGAGTTTGAACAACTGGCTGCGATGCAGGCGGGACCAGCGTCGCTGAGCGTGCGCCGCGGACCCGACCCGGCGCAATCAAAGTCAGGCGAGTTTGTTTCGGGAAACTACTTCAGCACCTTTGGCATATTTGCATTCGCGGGCCGCGTCTTCAGCGACGAAGACGACCAGCCGGGCGCTTTGCCGGTTGCCGTCATCAGTTACCAGGCTTGGCAGTCGGACTACGCAGGCGACCCCTCCGTGATTGGCGGCACGTTTTATTTGCAGAGCCAGCCTGTCACCGTGGTGGGAGTCGCCCCGCCGGACTTTTATGGCGACCGGATCACTGCCAATCCGCCCGCATTCTGGGTGCCGCTTTCAAATGAGCCTTTGCTGAGCGGCGCAAATTCTGTGTTGCACCAGCCGATTGCCAGCTGGTTGTACGTGCTCGGCCGCTTGCGCCCGGGCGTGGCAATTGCGCCCCTGCAGCAGAAGATCTCAGCCAACCTGCGGCAGTGGATGCTGACGCAGGAGGATTATCTTGGCCACGGGTTTCCCGCCATCATTCCCAAGGTGCATGTGGTTCTCGCACCGGCCGGCGCGGGCATCCAGATGCTGCAGCGACAGACCGACAAAGAGCTCTATCTTCTGCTGTCTATTTCCGCGCTCATTCTCATTGTCGCGTGTGCGAATGTGGCGAGCCTTATGCTGGCGCGCGGGATGAAACGCACCACAGAAACCTCGCTGCGAATGGCGCTTGGCTCGACGCGATCCAGGCTGATTCGCCAGATGCTCACCGAGAGCGTTTTGCTGGGGTGCCTCGGCGGCGTGGCCGGATTGGCCGTGGCTTATGCCGGCACACGGGTTATCCTGGCGCTTGCATTCCCTGACGCTCTGCATAGCGCCATCCGCGCGACGCCGTCGCTCGCGGTGCTGGGATTTGCGTTTCTGTTGTCGCTTGCCACGGGCATGGTGTTTGGAATTGTGCCCGCCTGGACGACTTCCCGCGCCGACCCGGCAGAGGTTTTGCGCGGCGCCGGACGGTCCACTGGAGACCGCAATTCACTTCTGCAGACACTGTTCATCGTCGTTCAGGCGGCTTTCGCACTGGTGCTGCTGGTGGCGGCAGGGCTGCTGACGAAGAGCTTGCAGAACATGGAGCATCAGGATTTCGGTCTTGAGACGGCCCATCGGTATGTGCTGCACCTGGACCCGCAGGGCGCTGGTTACCGGCCAGAAAAGCTCGCAGCTCTCGACCAGCAGCTTGAGATGCAGCTGTCGGCAATCCCCGGAATGCAGGTTGCAGGTTTGGGAATGTACAGTCCGCTCGATGGAAATCCGTGGACGGATGGAATATATCTTCCCGAAAAGCTGCAACTTGACCCCACCGGCGGCAACGACGCGCTTCTCGATCGGGTCAGCCCTGGGTTCCTTGATGCTGTTGGGGAGCGGATCATTCGCGGCCGCCCATTCGATCAACACGACAACGACCACGCGCCCCTGGTTGCCCTGGTCAATGAGGCCTTCGCCAGAAAGTTTTTCCCCAATCAAAATCCCATCGGCCGCCACTTCGGAGTCTACGAACACGAAGATATAGGGGCCAATGAGATCGTCGGTGTGGTGGCGAACGCAAAGTATACCCATCCGCAGGAAGACGCAAAACCAATGTTCTTCCAGCCGCTCGCACAGTGGCAGCACAGCTTGAAGGATCCAATCTTTGTGAATCTCGAAACTCAGACTCATTACATCACCGTAGCAGTGATGAATTATCACGGGACTCAGCGAAACCTCGAGCAAGCTGTGCGTCGTTCCCTGGCGGAGATCGATTTGAATCTTGCCGTCATTGATTTGAGATCCCTGGAGACTCAACTGGACGGCAATTTCAGCAAGGAGCGGCTAGTTGCCCGCTTGACGGCACTTTTCAGTTTGCTCGCATTACTTCTCACTTCGGTTGGCCTCTATGGAATTACCGCCTATCAAACAACGCAGCGCACGCGCGAGATCGGGCTGCGGATGGCCTTCGGCGCGGATCGGGCGCGCGTAGTTGCCATGGTGATGCGCGCGGCGTTTCTGCAGTTCATTTTCGGCCTGGTGCTGGGGATTCCGATTGCTTTGATCGGCGCCCGCTTGATAGAAGACCAGCTCTACCTTGTGAAGTCCTATGACCCATGGAGCCTATCCGTTGCTGTATTCGCTCTCGCGGGAGCCGTTGCTGTTGCAGGCTTCGTTCCAGCGCGCCGCGCGGCCTCTATTAATCCGATGCGGGCGCTTCGCAACGAATGATCTGTGCGTCGGCGAGGTGGCTCTCATTTGGATAGGATGGTTTTCGAGATCGAGTCGTCTTCTTGAGCGGGTTTGAAGGGTGCGAAAGGCAGTGCGGTTGGGGATTTTGCGAGATCGATGTGCAGCAGGAAATGAGGGCCGGGCCTGAAGGCCGCTGTTTATTGGGGCTCTCGGTTCAGGGGCCTGAAGAGAGTGCGTGAGAACGTTCTTTCGGGGCTTGAGAAGCCCGTTTTACTCAAAGGCAGCAAGTTAGCGCCCGCTTCGCGGGCATGGCGAGTTAGCAAGTTGGCGCAGGAACGAGTTCTCAAGCAGGCACTGAGGGCCCCTGCTCCCTCCGTTATGACTGCCCGCGAAAACAACCGCGGGCTACTTTGAAATGGCGCCAACAAGATTGAGGTCGATCGCGACATCGTTGTCGGCTTTCCAAATCAGGAAGCTTGGATTCTTCAGTCCCCATTGAACGTAAGGCACGACGAAGTGGGCCTTGGCGGTTGCGCCGGCACCCTCAAGATGTACGAGCATGGGGACGGTGATTTCGTGAGGCGTGCCGAGCAGGGTAAAGATCCCGATTACCTGGATGCTCGAGTCGCCTGAAAGAGCGATGACGCCGGCATAGGTCTTCGGCTCAAAGGAAACAGTTGCGTACTGCGAGACCTGCAGGATGTTGTTGTACATCTTCTTGTCGCGACTGTCATTGCCGGTCTTGCCGCTGCCGGCGAGGACGACCACCGAACCCGACATCTTAGGAGTGCCGCGGTCAAAATCAATCGATCCGGATTGAAGGTGAAAGTCGCCGATGACGAGCTCGTGGGTTGTATTGAGCGTCATCCTGACCTGGCTGGCATCGGGATTGACGACGAAGGTGAGATGCTGGGCCAGCGCGGCTGGAGCGAGCAGGCCAGCGAGCGCGAAGACGGCGAAGGATTTCATTGCATCTCTCCTGGGTGGTTTTGGCTGTGTGAAAGGCGCGGCCGGGTTTATTGGTTCCTGCAAATGAAATGTCCTTGCGCCGTCCCTACGGGACTTTGCAATAATATCGCGCAATCCTTCTCCCCACGCTAAAGCGCGGGGCTAACAACCTCTGCGCCTACGGCGCGCTTGCCGAACATTACTTACGCAGTCCTCAATAACTGGCGACTGCATGGGTAGCAACAGCGGCGGGCTGGGCGATGCGCGTCAGCCGTGCCGTTACGCGCATCACGCCGGGCCAGACCCTGAGGCAAAACGGCAATACAGCGCGTGCGAGTGAGTTGTTCAAGCCATCGGCGGCGAACTCGGCAAGGCGCATCTGGGACAGCAATGCGGAGCGCAGTTTAGCCTGGAAGAGCGGCGCCGGCTCGGCTGCAAGGTAAGCGGCGACAGCTCGACGCGCAGCATGCAGCGCGATGGAAATGCCATCGCCGGTGAACGAGGGGATGACGGCTGCCTGATCGCCGATGCAGTAGAGCCCATTCTCAGTGGTGCGGCGGATGTAACCGTACGGGATATGGGTGATGGCGATCGGCCTGGCGAGCAACGGCTCAGCACCGGCAAGCCTCATGGCGAGGTGTGGGCAGTCGCGTTGTATTTTCGCGAGGAAGTTGTCCCAGCGATGGCCGACACGCTCGAGATACCGCTGTTGCACCACGCAGCAGAGATTTGCAATGCCGCCTTCAACGGGCTGGATACCGCCATAGCCTCCGGGATAGAGCATCAGCTCAGAGGCGCGCGCGAGCTCAGCGGCCTGCGCGGAGCCCAAGCGAAAATACATTTTGAATGCGATCCAACGCTGGGGGTCCCTGGGACGCGCGTGGCCGCGGACATCGTGCTTGCCGGTGGCGAGAAAGACCGTTGGAGCTTCCCAGGTAGTGCCGTCGTCGAGCGTAGCTTGCCAGATGCCGCTTGGGGTGCGGCCGAGCGCCTGCACGCTGCGGCCGCGCTCGACGTGGACTCCCGCGGCGATGGCTTCAGCGATGAGCGCAGTATCGAGCGCCTTGCGCGTGAGCGAGGCTGCGGGAAAAGGCAACGGAGCCTCCGCGGCGCGCCTGGCAGCGGCGAGGCGAACGTAGTGGATGGGCACGGCGCCAAGCGAGGCCACGTCGATGCCGAGCGCGTTCATATCTTCAAGGGCCTCACCGCTGAGGAACTCTCCGCAGACCTTATGGCGCGGCGTGGGCTCGCGTTCAATCAGCGTAACGCTTCGCCCGTTGCGGGCGAGCGCGATGGCAGCGGCACAGCCAGCTACTCCGCCACCGAGGACGAGAACTTCGTCTTGCAAAGGGATCTGATTCAGATTGGATGTGCTAACGGGGATCTCCTTTTTCGGATCCGATACGCTCGAATTGTACCGNNTGAGCCGCGGGCAGGGCACCGGCGATCACGCGCGGCGAGTGGTGAGCTCGTGCCAGTTAAGGCCGAGGTCGACGAGAAGAAGTGAAGCGAGGGTGAAGGCGATGACGCCGACGGCGGCGAAGGTGTCGCCAAGATGGCTCCAGTAGCGCGGCCAGAGGTTGAGCACGCGGCTGGAGACGAAGGTAAACGTGACGGCGTAGGAACGGGCCATCCACTGGCGATGCTGGAGGATTTGGCGGTTACGCGCGGTGATGAAGGCGGCGGTGGTGCAGACGATCCAGGCGGCGGCCTGCATGGAGGTTCCCGGCAGGCCGGGGCGGCCAGCGGCGAGGGCGATCCCGGTGAAGGCGCCGATAAAGACGGAGATGACGTAGATGCGGCCGAGGACGCGATGGAATTTCAGGTGACGCAGGCGAAAGCGCGACGAGAACTGGATAGGGCCGGCCAGCAGAGCGATAACGCCGCAGAGTGTATGGGGGATGAGGAGATGGCGGTCGGCGATGACCTGCAGACGGTAGGCGTGGTACATGGGGTAATCGGTGACGAGAAGAACCTCTGAAGTGATGAAGACAAAGAGCGCAGTGAGACCAAGTGAGATCCAGAGAACGGTTTTGAATCCGGAACGGCCGGTGCTCGGCGCGAGCAAGGTGGATGATGCCATTATTCCCCTCTTATGTGAATAGACGTAATGAGAGTGCCAGCCGGGCGAAGGATGACAGAAACTTCATATTAATAGGGTCTCATAGCCGGCGAGCATCGGGCACGCCGGGGGGCGGACTCGCGAAGCCGGGGAGATCGGATGCAACGATTCTGAAAGATGCGAAAGGCAATTTTGCAGTGAAACTGCGGGCACGGGGAATGGGGCTGGCGAGCAAGTGATTACACTGGGAGCAGGTACGATTCTCAAGAAGAAGCGAGGCGCGGGTGAGCTGGCTGGGGAGACTTCTGATTGCGGTGGTGGTGCTGGCGGGCGGGATGTTGCAGGCGTTGGGGCAGGCACCGGGGCCGGGTGCGGGACAGGGCGCGGGGCCTGACGCGGCGGTGCTGGCGAAGGCCAATGCGGGCGATGCGGCGGCGCAGGTGCAGGCGGGCGAGAGCTATGCGGCGGCGCACGATTTGAAGCAGGCGGCGGCGTGGTACAGGAAGGCAGCGGAGCAGGGCAACGTGGCGGGCGAGATTCACCTGGCGGAGCTTTATCGCGATGGGGGCAAGGGGTGGGAGCGCGATGCGACGCAGGCGGCGGCGTGGTACAGGAAGGCAGCGGAGCAGGGAGACGCGGGCGCGCAGGGCACGCTGGGCATGCTGTACACGCTGGGCCAGGGTGTGCAGCGCAGCGATGTGGAGGCTTACTACTGGCTGGACCTGGCGGCGGCGGTGAAGGGCCCGAAGCAGGAGCAGTACGCGGCCAACCGGCAGAACGTGGGCACGCGGATTACGGCCGATGAGCTGGAGGCGGTGCAGGATCGGGAGGCGGCGTGGAAGGCGGCTCATCCGCGGCCGAATGCGGCGGAGTAGTTGATGGGCGCCGAGCCGATGGACGTTCGCGCAGCTTTATTTTTGCAGATGGTTTGCGATGCAGTGAAAGGCCGCGCAGCCGCTGCGACGAGCAAGATTCACTGGGGCAAAATTTGCTCGGTCAGGGTTTGCTCGGCGGCGGCGACGACGTTGCCGTTTTTGCGATTCACCAGAAAGACAATGAGGCGGAGCGGGGTTGAGGATTTTTCAGCGGCTTCGAGATCGGCGCCGGAGATTTGAAGCGGGCGTCCATCGGCGGCGTTGGAACCGAATGACTTGAGCGCACGCACCACGGCGACGTGGCGCAGGGTGTGGCCGGCGTTTTCTCCGTGCGTGACTTTGGTTGAGGCCTGGTCGAGAGCGACGGCTGCGAAGAGAGTCGATTTGGCGGCGACCGGCGCGCGCACTGAAAAAGCGATGGCTCCGCCGGCGGCGCGATGAGCGTCTGCGATTTGCAAATCGAGTTTGGGCGTTGCGGCTTCGCGGGCGAGAGCTTGTTTCAGCTTGGCGGAGTCGTTGCCGACGAACTGAACTTTGCCGTCCACGACCATCTGCGGCGTATAGACGTCGTTGAGAGAAAACTGCATCGCATATTCTTTCTGACGGTCGGTCATGGCGTCAGAGGAAAAGGGATCGCGCCAGCCCTCGTGATTGAAATAGGTAATATGCTCGCTCAACACGATGGCTTCCGCGCCGGGAACAAACTGGCTCTGGTCGAGCTCGTAGAGCAGTTCATCGGCGGGCGGGCAATCGGAGCAGCCTTCGGAGGTAAAGAGCTCGACAAGTACGGGCGTGCGGGTTGGTTGAGCGGGCGCGGACGCCTGGCCTTGCAGACGGGTTGCGCAGAGAAGAAGGGCGGCCGCTGCAATCGAGATGGCCGGGGTGAAGCGCAAACGGCGAGACGGGGTGAGGGGCGGGGAAGCCATGGGAACCTCCGGACCGCTCGTGGGTTGGGAGCGGGTCGATTGGGGACTGTGCATTCCCACCCTAGCAGCAAAAACAAAGACGCCGTGCCCAGATGTGGCACCCGCCCACTCATCGCGATAAAGCCGCGATGAATGGGGCACAGATTTTGGTGCTGAATTCAGGGCCGAGATGCGGCATTGCTGATGGACAGTTTATCTGTTCGCGATTGCGGCGAATAGAGTGAATTCAAATCAGCGCGTTCGCTGGCGGCTGCTCCAGTTCCGTTATTCTAGGTCCGATGGGAAAACTCTGCAATGATTCGCTGCGATGGGCCGCGCTGCCGGTTGGGGCGGTGGTTATTGCGTTCTCCGCGTGGAATGCGGCGGCGCAGACTGAGGAGGTGACGCTGACGCCGGCGGCGGTGTTGGTGGGATCGCCGGAGTTGATTCGGGTGGTGGCGCCGGGGGCGGTTGGTGTTGACGGGGATTGGATGGGGCGGAAGATTGGTTTCTTTCGGGGACGCGATGGGCGGGAGTGGTTTGCGCTGGCCGGCCTTGACGTAGAAGGGGCCGTGGGCCCTTCTGCGCTTCGGATCAGGGTGAGGGCCGGTGGAGACGGCGCTGTGCGGGAGCTGACGCGGACGGTGGAGACGCATGAAGCGCCATACCGGTCGGAGACGCTTTCAGTGGAGCCGAAATTTGTTGAGCCGGGGCCGGAGGAGTTGGGTGAGATTGAGGCGGAGGTTGCGCTGAAGAATAAGGTGTTTGCGTCGAGCGCGGCGGCGCCGCTGTGGAGCGGGGATTTTCGCGCGCCGGTGAGTGCAAAGGCGACGGACAGCTTTGGGGTGAGGCGGATGTTCAACGGCAAGCTGGCCAGCGTGCACAAGGGGATGGATTTTCGCGCGGGGACGGGAACGCCGGTGCGGGCCGGGAACAGCGGGGTGGTGGTGCTGGCGCGGCCGCTTTATTACGAGGGGAATTGCGTGGCGATCGACCACGGGCTGGGGCTTTACACGATCTCGATGCACCTGAGCCGGATTGACGTGCGCGAGGGGCAGCACGTGACAGCGGGAGAGCGCGTGGGGCTGAGCGGGGCGACGGGGCGCGTGACGGGACCGCATCTGCACTGGGCGGTGCGGTGGGAGGGGGCTTATCTTGATCCGGCGAAGCTGCTGCGGATGGATTTGACGAACCTGCGCTAGCGTACTGTCTCTGAGGTTCATTTAATAAGTTGAGATCCCGAACCGCAGATCCTTCGACTCCGTTTGACGCAAAAGGCGCGCCAAACTCCGCTCAGGATGACAGCTCTTTCTTGATACGAACTTTCGAGACACCACACTAGCGGGTGAGGGCTTCTTCTTCGACTTCGCTGGGAAGGCTGCCGGGCGCGTGCAGGCCGGCGGCTTTTTCTTCGCGGAGGGCTTTGAAGGCGCGGTAAATGAACCAGCCCATGTACCAGCCGTCGATGAATTTGTAGGGAGTTTCGCCGGTGGTGTAGTGGCCGCAGGGCAGGACGCGGGGCTCGAAGTTGAGGCCGTGGCGGCGGAAGGCGTCGACTACCTGGAGCGAGTACTCGCGGGGGAAGGTTAGGTCGTAGTCGGCGTAGACCAGGAGCACGCGCTTCTGCGGTCCGCCGGCTGCGGGGCCGGCAAATTTGGGGTAATAGTAGCAGGGGCTGACGGCGGACCACAATTCCCGCACACGCTGCTGGGTGAGGCCGGCCTCTTCAAGCGCCTGTTTGACGTGGCGGGTGCTTTGGCCCGCCCAGGCGACGTCTCCGAAGGCAGTGGAGGCGTGGTTGAAAACGTTGACGCGGATGCGGGGGTCGTGCGCGCTGGCCAGGTAGGCGTAGCAGGAGCCGAGGCTGGTGCCGAGGACGCCGAAGTGTTCGTAGCCCTGCGACTCAAGCCAATCGATGCAGCAGCGGATATCGACAACGGCCTGGCGGCAGGCGGCGAGGGTGCGGCCGATGTTGGCGCTGACCGCGTAGTCGGAGCGCTCAAGCTCGGTGGGGCGGCGAATGTCGTGGTAAGGCATGGAGAGGCGCAGGCCCGAAATGCCCATGCGATTGAAGATGGCGCAGAGGGAGTTGTGGCTGAATCCGTCGGAGTTCCACTGGGGCAGAACTACGATTGCCTGCTTGGGGCGGGCGGGATCTTTGTGCGCGGGCGCCGGGTACCAGCGGGCGTTGACCAGGTCGTTTTCAGGGTAAGGCGTGCGCTCGGGCGAGGTGAAGCGGAGGTACTGGGCCAGGGCGAGTTTTCCGTCGGCAGCCTGTTGGCGAATGGCGGCTTCCTGGGCGAGGGTTTCAGGGCGGACGTTGGTGGGGAAGAGCTGGGGGTGACGGTCTTCGAGGCGGAAGTCGGTGGGGCGCTGGTAGCCGAAGAAGGTGTCGCTGTGGCGGATGAGGAGCTGGTTGATGCGGACCATGGCGGCCTCGGCGG